>NZ_FNSR01000003.1:600000-900000 GCF_900104845.1 Paraburkholderia caballeronis
GTGCGTTGCTGCGCGACGTGCTCGCGCTCGCCGGCAGCCGGCCCGTGACATGCCACTTCCACGACACGCGCGGGCTCGGGCTCGCGAACGTCTGCGCGGCGCTCGAAGCCGGCGTGCGCGCGTTCGACGCATCGCTCGCGGGCCTTGGCGGCTGTCCGTTCGCGCCGCACGCGACCGGCAACATCGACACCGAGGACTGCGTGTTTTTGCTGGAGTCGATGGGCTTCGACACCGGCATCGACATCGAACAACTGCTCGCGCTGCGCCGCGACGTGGAAACCTGGCTGCCCGGTGAGGCGTTCGCGGGCGCGATTGCACGCGCGGGCCTGCCGAAGCATTTCAGCCGCGCCGCGTCGCGCGTCTCCCCTGTCTTTCACGAAGGAATCCTTTGATGACGACCGAAACGAATCCCGAGTCCGGCGAGGACATCACGATCTCCGCGACCCGCGAAGACTATCCGGACCTGCGCGATGCGGTCCGCCGCATCTGCCGCGACTTTCCCGGCGACTACTGGCGTCGGCTCGACAACGAGCGCGGGTATCCGAGCGAATTCGTCGAGGCGTTGACCGCGTCGGGCTTTCTCGGCGCGCTGATCCCGGAGGAGTATGGCGGCTCCGGCATGCCGCTGCGCGCGGCGGCGGTGATCCTCGAAGAGATCAACGCGAGCGGTTGCGTCGCGAGCCCCGCGCACGCGCAGATGTACATCATGGGGACGCTGCTGCGTCACGGCAGCGAGGCGCAGAAGCGCCGTTATCTGCCGGACATCGCATCGGGCAAGCTGCGCCTGCAGGCGTTCGGCGTGACCGAGCCGACGACCGGCTCGGACACGACGCAACTGAAGACGCGCGCGGAACGGCGCGGCAACGTTTATGTCGTCAACGGGCAGAAGGTGTGGACGTCGCGCGCGCTGTATTCGGACCTGATGCTGCTGCTGGTGCGCACGACGCCGGTCGAGCAGTGCGCGAAACGGACCGACGGCCTGTCGACGCTGCTGGTCGATCTGCGCGAGGCGAAGGGGAACGGCATCGACATCCGGCCGATTCCCGCGATGATCAACCACAACACGACCGAGGTGTTCATCGAGAACCTCGAAGTGCCGGTCGAGAACCTGGTCGGCGAGGAGGGCAAGGGCTTCCGCTACATCCTCGACGGGATGAACGCGGAGCGCATTCTCGTCGCGCAGGAGTGCATCGGCGACGGCCGCTGGCTGCTGAAAAAGGCGGTCGATTACGCGAACGAACGCAAGGTGTTCGGGCGTGCGATCGGGCAGAACCAGGGCGTCCAGTTTCCGCTCGCGCGCGCTTACATGGAACTGGAGGCGGCGGACCTGATGGCGCGCAAGGCGGCGGCGCTGTTCGAGGCGGGCCGGCCGTGCGGGGCCGAGGCGAACATGGCGAAGCTGCTCGCGTCCGAGGCGACGTGGCATGCGGCGGACACCGCGTTGCAGACGCACGGCGGCTTCGGTTACGCGCAGGAATACGACATCGAGCGCAAATGGCGCGAAGTGCGGCTCTATCAGACCGCGCCGATCTCGACGAACCTGATCCTCGCGTATCTCGGCGAGCACGTGCTCGGGTTGCCGCGCTCGTATTGAGCGCGCGGCAAAGAGGCCGGAATCGCGCGGTTCTCCGGCGATTCCGGTCGAAGCCCGCGTCGGTCTACCGGCTCCCTCGCAATATCGCGGCGAGTTCCGCGGACGCATACGGCTTGCGCAGCGCGCGCCACCGGAACCCGGCCGGCTCGGGCAGCGCCACGTTGTCGCCCGATGCGAACAGCACGAACAGATGCGGATATTGCACCGTCGCCTGCCGGGCCAGTTCGATCCCGGACAGCCCCGGCAGATTCACGTCCGTCATCAGCACGTCGAACGTCTGGCTCGCCAGCAGCGCCTCGGCCTCGGTCGCGTTCGCCGCGCCGGCCGCCTGATGGCCGAGCATCACGAGCAGTTCGCACACCGATTCGCGCGACGTCCGGTCGTCCTCGACGACCAGCACCCGCAGCGCGGGCGGTGTCGCCGACGGGTCCGACGCCGGCAGCGGCTCGCCTTCGGTGCCGAGCACGTGACGGACCTTGCGCGCGAGATCCTCGCGGCTGTACGGCTTGCTCAGCAGTTCGACGCCGTCGTCGAGCCGGCCGCCGTGCACGATTGCGTTCTGCGTGTAGCCGGACGTGAACAGCACCTTCATCTGCGGAAGCAGTTGCACCGCGCGCCGCGCCATCTCGGGGCTGCGCAGCGCGCCCGGCATCACGACGTCGGTGAACAGCAGGTCCACCTGCACGCCGCTGCCGAGCACCGCGAGCGCCTGTTCCGCGTTGTCGGCCTTCAGCACCGTGTAGCCGAGTTCGGTCAGCATGTCGATCACGGTGGCCTGCACTTTCAGGTCGTCCTCGACGACCAGCACGGTTTCCCGGCCGCCCATCACCGCCGATATGCGCCGGACCACCGGCTCCAGCGCGTCGCCGGTTGAGCGCGGCAGATAGATGCGCACCGTCGTGCCGTGCCCGACTTCGCTGTAGATCCGGATGTGGCCGCCGCTCTGCTTCACGAAGCCGTATGCGGTGCTGAGGCCGAGGCCGGTTCCTTCGCCTTCGGGCTTCGTCGTGAAGAACGGGTCGAATGCGCGTTCCATCACGTCGGGCGGCATGCCGGTGCCCGTGTCGGTGATGCCGAGCATCACGTACTGGCCCGCCGGCACGTCGGACAGCGAGCGCACGTAGCGGTCGTCGAGCATCGCGTTCGCGAGTTCGAGCGTCAGCCGTCCGCCGCCGGGCATCGCGTCGCGTGCGTTGATCGCGAGATTCAGCAGCACGTTTTCGAGCTGATGGGTATCGACGCAGGTATTCCACAGGCCGCCGGCGACGACCGTTTCGACCTCGATCGTTTCGCCGAGCGCGCGGCGCAGCAGATCGTCCATCCCGCGGACCATCGCCGCGAGGTTCACGACGACCGGCCGCAGCGCCTGGCGGCGGCCGAACGCGAGCAGTTGCGACGCGAGCTTGCCGCCGCGGTCCACCGCGTCGATCGCGCTCGCCAGACGCTCCATGCTCCAGCCGTCGTGACGATGACGGTTCTGCAGCAGTTCGAGATTGCCGCGCAGCACCTGCAGCACGTTGTTGAAGTCGTGCGCGACGCCGCCGGTCAGCTTGCCTATCGCCTCCATCTTCTGCGCCTGGAACAGCGCGGCCTGGGTCTGCTTCAGCAGTTCGTCCGCTTCGCGCTTCTCGGTGACGTCGCGCGTGATTTTCGCGAAGCCGATCAGCGTGCCGGTTTCGTCGCGGATCGCGTCGATGATCACATGCGCCCAGAAAATCGTGCCGTCCTTGCGGACGCGCCGGCCTTCCGATTCGAAATGCCCTTCGCGCGCGGCCGTTTCGAGGCCGCGTTGCGGCAGTCCCGCGGCGGCGTCCTCCGGCGTGTAGAAGCGCGAGAAGTGCGAGCCGATGATCTCTTCCGCCGCGTATCCCTTGATGCGGCGCGCGCCGTGATTCCAGTTGGTCACGTAGCCGTCCGGCGACAGCATGAAGATCGAGTAGTCGGTGACGCCTTCGACGAGCAGCCGGAAACGCCGCTCGCTTTCGATCACCGCGTCGTGGGTCCGGCGCTTGTCGCTGACGTCCCGGACGATTTCCGCGAAACCGATGAAATCGCCGTTCGCGTGGAACAACGCGGTCGTCACGACGCTTGCCCAGAACACGCTGCCGTCCTTGCGCACGCGCCAGCCTTCGGACTCGTGCCGGCCGTCCCCGCGCGCGGCGAGCAGCGCGTCGTCGTGCAGATGCCGCGCGCGGTCCTGTGCGGTGAAGAACACCGAGCAATGCCGGCCGACGATCTCGTCGCCGCGATAGCCGTAAATCTTCACGCCGCCGGGATTCCAGCTACGGACGTGGCCGTCCGGCGTGAGCGCGTACACCGAGTGGTCGCTGGTCGTGTCGGCCCAGATGCGGAGCCACTCGTCATGGAGTCCTTTGCTGCAATCCCCCGGATCTTGCATCGGCTGCTTCCTGTGAGTGATCGACGTGCGTCTACCTGGCGGTGACTGGGAAGTGGAAGCCGGGATTCTAGCAGCTAACAATTTACGTGAGGGGTCGGCCTTTCGTGCGCGAAGGGGCATTGGGGCGGGCGTCTGCGGGGCCGGGTCGGCGGCGGGTATCCGGGCGGATGGGCTTCGCTGGGGCGGCCCCGGTCGGGAACGGTTAATGCTCGGGCGCGCGCCCGGCCGAACTGGAACGCCGGACCGCTCGCATGTCGGGCGTCTTGCGGCGACGTTTTATGCCGTCTTTTGGGGGCTTTCCATCGTTCTCCATCTCGCGGCATCGCGCCGTCGAGGCCTTCACCAGTGCAGCAGGCATGGCCCGAGCAGCGCGCCGGCCGGTCGGTATCGCGATGCCGAGCAGATCCCGCGCGGCCCGGAACGGCATTTCCATCTCCGGGCAGTGCAGGCAGTAACCGAGTGCGCCGAGCGCCCGCCGAGCAACCCCGCCGTGACGCCGGCGACGCGCAGCCGGGTCGGCGCGAGACCGCGCACGTGTGGGCCTTATACCGGCATCTGGTCGAGCGGATCGGCGAGCGTCCGACGTTGATCGGGCGCGACAACAACATCCCCGCGTTCGACGTGCTGCGGGAGGCGCGAGAACGGGCGCAGGCGCAACTCGATGCGGTCGCCGTTGATGCGATCCGATGAACAAGCCTCCCGGCGATTTCCGGCGCGCGTTCATCGCCGCGTTATACGGACGCTCGATGGACGATGCTCGCGAATTTCCCGACCGTCGGGCGGCTAGCGAGCGACGAATGGTTCCGCGCCGCCGCGTTCGAATACGCGTGCCGGTTCCCGCCCGACGATGCGCGACCGCTTCGTTATGGCCGCGAGTTTCCGGCTTTTCTCCGCGCGTTCGAACCGGCGCGCGCGTTGCCGTATCTCGCGAATATCGCGCGGCTCGACTTGATGTGAATCGAAGCGCATGTTGCCGCCGACGATCGAAACATCACGGCGGCCGACATCGCCGTATGGGAGCCGCAACGGCTTGAGCATGCGGTGCGGCGTCCGCATGTCAGTGCGCGCTGGGGCTGGTTCGGCGGTGAACCCGCATCCACGATCTGGCGCGCGAACCGCGAAGGGCTCGACGTGCCGGACGATCTCGCGTGGCAGGGCGAAGGCGCGCTGCTGCTGCGTCCGGTGGGCAGCGTGATCTGGCGGCCGCTGTCGGCGGGCGGCTGCGCGTTCCTCGATGCGTGCGCGGCCGGCGATGCATTCGAGCCAGCCGCGCGGCGTGCGTTGCGTGTGGAAGCGGACGTCGATCTGGGTGTGCCAGCGAGTCATGCAAACGATAGCGGTAAACGGAGGATCGTTTCATTCGGCGAGCACGATGGCAAGCGCGCACACCGAACTAACAGAGCGATCGGTCAGCAATGCGATACACGCGTAGCACCGGCTGCGGGCTGGTTCCCTGTTCAGCTATCCAGGGAGTCGGTTCATGAACGCAATCTTCGAACCGGATTGTTAATGTTGCTTGCTATGTTCGACTGTGCGCTGTGGGGAGCCGCCGCGCAGGCGTGGATCGATGCGAGGCAGGGCGCGCGCACTACGCATCGACCGGCTCCGTTCACGACCTGGACCGCAAAGGGTGTCTGCTCGTCAATTCGGCGCTGGAGGTCGCGCCGCACGAACCCGATCTCCAGAAGACGATCGCCGACGTGCTCGTGAAGGTCGAAGCGTTCTTCCTCGGTTGCGCGAAGGCGGGGCAGAAACCGGCGAGATATCGGCGCGGCAGTCCGCGGACGATCTTGCGCGACTGCTCGGCGCGCATCCCGGCATCCGCGTGCTGGCGCTGCTGGAAGGGATCGTGCGGCCGGCGCTCGCGCTGCTGAAACCAGATCACGCGGAATAGCCGCGGGACTATGCGGACCCGCTTCGTTTTCAGTTCTATTACGTTTTGCTCACGGCGCGAAGTCGCGTGTTCTTCGTATCGAGTGACCTCATGTTGCTTCGGTCCGCGTGCGAGTTGTTCATCGCCCGCTTTAGAGTCCTGTTCGAATCCATCGCAACGATGCCTGTCCATCGAGTGCGATGGGCGCGCAGGCATTGGCTTTCCGTGCGATCGTCCGTAACCGCTGCGCCGAGGTTTCGGGCTGCTCGCCGGATCGTTTTCGCGGGGGTGCGCTGAACGATTTTCTCCACCGGTGTATAGTCGCCGTCCTCGTCGCGCAACGCGGCAATTTGTTTACATTTTCGTTAGGTATCGGGAGGAATCATGGCGTTCGAACATCGGGGCTTTCGGGTAGCTGTCGACGTGGTCCCGGACGAAGCCGACGTGCAGTGGCAATGCCGCGCGGAGATTCACGGCGTCGAAGGCCGCACGGTTGGCGTGGAACTGCCGGGCGTCGAGTTGGCGATCCCGAAGCTGAAGATCGACGTGCTGATGGCGCTCAGCATGGTCGAGCACAGGGCCGTTACGTCGATCGACGAATGGCACGCGGAGCATCTCGAAGCGGTTTGACGGTGGCGGGTCGTTCGACGCTGTTCGAGCTACCGCCCGAAGTCGCGGTGCTGAACGTCGGCCGTCGCCGATGTTCAGGAAGGCGCCCGGAGACACGCCGCGGCGTTATCTGAAAAGACGCGACGGCGCGTAGTCCCCGGGCGTGACGTTGCGCGGAGCGTGCAAGGGCGGACAACCGAACGCGGGACGCCTCGTCGCCGCGACCCGTCACGGCGCGCGATCGAGTCCACCGCCCCCCTCAATTCCTGCACCACCCATACGCGCGAATCACCGAAACCGGTTCGCGCATCGCGACGGCGGCATTGAGCCGCCCCGGCATCGGCAGGTCGATCACGTGCAGATAGTTGCCGCTCGACTCTTCCGCGATCAGCGCCGCGCCGTTCTGCGCGACGAGCCGCGGCAGCCAGTCGGCGGACGGCCGCTTGCAGAGCGCCGCCGCGCTCGACCGGCGCACGAAATCCTGCGCTTCGGCGGGGTCGGCCGGCGCGGATTCGGACGCGTCATTTGCATCGGCCGCATCGGCCGGCGGCCACGCCTGCTGTCCTCGCGTCGGGTCATGACCCGACGGCGTGGCGGCGCTGATGCCGAACTCCGACGCGCCCATGCCGATCAGTATCCAGATGCCCGCATACGCGATCCGGATGCTGAGCTGCCTCGGCGGCAACGGATGCAGCAATTCGGGCTGTCCATCGGGCCGGTCCGTGAACTGCAGATGCTCGGGCGGGCACGCGAGCATCCGCGACAGGATCGCGCGCAGCGATGCGCGTCCGGTCAGATAACGCCGGTTCAGCGCCGAACTGGGACCGCGCCGCGCGCGATGCTGCTCGACGCGCGAAACGATCGGCGGGCTGTCTTCCGGCAGCCCCGCGTGCCGTTGCGCACGAAACCGCCACAGATGCAGTTCTCCCGGCTCGGGCAGCCGTCGCTGGGGCAGCGCGGCTCTTGCGATCGGCAGCGGCTGGAAACTGAGTCCCGGCGTGCGATACACCGGATGCTGCTTCAGATGGCGGGGGATGGCCAGTTCATCCAGAACATGGGCGTGTTTTTCCCGGCGCATGCGTGCCCTCAGTGCATGTAGCAGACGGCGCGCTCGCGCACGCGAATCGGCAGCCCCGCTTCAAGCAGATCCATCGCGAGCCAGCGGATCAGCTTCAGATAGCTGCTCAGCGCGGGCAGCGCGAGCCGTTGCGACAGCAACTGGAACGCGGCGTCTGTGCGGCCGGCCTGCAACAGCGCGATGCCTTGCAGCAGCGTCGCTTCGTCGCCGGCCATTTCGGTCGCGCAGCGGCAGCGCAGGTCCAGCGTTCTCGGCATCACCGTGCGCAGCGAGCGCATCACGATGTCGAAGTGCTCGATGCCGTCCCGCATCAGGCCGGCGCCGCGCAGCAGCGTGCTCCAGTCGAGAACGCCGCGCACCGCGTCGCAGCGCGGGCGCAGCCACGCGCGCATCGCGACCAGCAGCGTGATTTCCGGGCCGTCGGGCTGCTCCAGCCATTGTTCGTCGAAGACTTCTGCGCCGGTCACAAGTCCTGGGTGCAGGTTCATGGTCGCTCCTGATGAGGTGTGCGGAGACGGGCTCCGCAGGGTGTGTCGTTGCGCGGGCGAGGGGCGGCGGCCGATTGATGGTCGATCGGCGGCCGTGTCAGATGGACGATCGCCCGAGCCATTCGCGCACGTGGTTCGTCCGAGGCGGCCGCAGCGCGGCGCGCTCGCGCGACTTCGGCGTGCCGACGAACAGGAAGCCGAGCAGGCGGTCCGACGCCTCGAAATCGAGCGCGGCCTGAAGGTTCGCGTCGTATGCGTCGATGCCGGTGGCCCAGAAGCCGCCGTAACCGAGCGCGTGGATCGCGTTGAGCATGTTCATCGCGGCCGCGCCGGCGGACAGCACCTGCTCGTTCTCGGGAATGCCGGCGCCCGGCGTGATCGACGCGCCGAGCGCGACGATCAGCGGCGCGGCATAGGCTTTCTGACGCCGGTGCTCGTGGTCGGCGCGCGGCGCATGCGGCTCGCGCGCGGCCGCGACGTCGACCAGCACTTCGCCGAGTTCGGCGCGTGCGTCGCCGCGGATGAACGCGAATCGCCACGGCTGCAGGCGGCCATGATCCGGCGCGCGCAGCGCGGCATCGAAGATCAGGTCCAGTTCCGCGTCGCTCGGGCCGGGATCGGTCAGCGGCCAGTGCGACTGGCGGGAAAGCAGCGTATCGATGAAGTTCATGCGTTGTGCATGAGTCGCATTCTCAATATGCGGCTGCACTGCGTTCGTAGCCGTTGAAGTCTCCATGGGGCGTCCACTGGTCGATGAGTACGGTCAGCACATGATGCTCAAAATCCTCTCTATTTGCAAATGATTCTCATTCATTTGCGTTCCACGAACGCGTGCTCTATGCTGCTGTTCAATGGATAGCGGATCGATCAGGCGACGCGGAGGGCGATTTTGATCACATCTCGGGCGGCACTCGTGGCATCGCGCGGCCGCTGGCCGGCCGACGTCCACGTATGGCAGGTGCGGCTGGCGTTGTCCGCGCGAGAAGAGAACTGTCCGCATCTGGACGATGCCGAACGGGCGCGGGCGGCGCGTTATCGGGCGGCGAGCGATCGGGTCCGGTTCGCGACGACGCGTTCGGTACTGCGGGAATTGCTCGGCCATTACACGGACACGTCTGCCGATTCCGTGCGCTTCGTTCTGTCGGCGGCGGGGAAGCCGAGGCTGCCGTCGTCCGACGCGCCGCGTTTCAACGTGTCGCACTCCGGCGAACAAGCGTTGATCGCCGTCTCGCGGACGCGTGAAGTGGGCATCGACATCGAACTGGCCGACGCGGGACTGGACTGGCGCGAACTCGTCGGCCTCGTCTGCACGGACGCGGAACGTGCGGCGCTCGAAAGCGTGCCGTCGCTGCTGCAACACGCGCGGTTTTTCCGCTGCTGGACCGCGAAGGAAGCGGCGCTGAAGGCGCTCGGCATCGGGATTACGGACGGGTTACGCGTGCTGACGATCGATCTGGATAGCGAAACATCCGTTCGGCCGCAAGCCGGCACGCATCCGGCGGTGGCCGACGCCAACCGGCTCACGTGCCACTGGCTCGACGACGTGCACGGTTACGCCGCCTGCGTCGCATACGGACCGACGTGACGAAAGCACCGAATCTTGTGGGGGCCACCTCCCACGAGGTGTCAGGCTAGCGAGCCGCAGTGCGGCCGCCGGTGCAAACGGTCAACAGCAGACTGATGCCAGCCACGCCATCTTTTTCCGGCTCGAACGCCGTCTTTCTTCAGGCCGCCCATGGCCGCCATGGCGCTTTCCCAGCCGGAAAACCCGCCTGTTTGCGTCTTAATAAAAATAAGAATGATTTCTGTCCGTATTAAAGTTCCGGTGTCTGTAATGCGATAGGAATAACCGATCGGATAGTGCGGTCCAATGCGTTAGGATTTCCCGCTTTCGCATGGCCGCCGATGTCCATCGGGATCGCGCGGCGTCCCGTTCTTGCATCGAGGACCGCAGCGGTCCGCCGCCGACCGGTCAGTGTGGGTTGCCGGCGGCACCCATGCTTCCTTCACCGCCTTCCATTCATCCACTTGATGCTGCAACAGGTTCTTGACGAGTTACAGAGCGCAGGACTGCGGGCAACCACGCCGCGCGTGAAGGTGCTGGAGTTTTTCCGGACGTCCGGGCATCGCCATTGCAGCGCGGAGGACGTGTTTCGCCAACTCGTCGACGCGAAGGTCGATATCGCGCTCGCGACGGTCTACCGGGCGCTCGCGCAACTGGTCGAAGCCGGGATACTGACGAGCGGCGTGATCGATTCGAGCAAGGTCGTCTATGAGTTGAACGAAGGGAAGCGGCACGACCATATCGTCTGCATCAACTGCGGGCGGATCGACGAGTTCTCGGATCCGCTGATGGACGCGCGGCAGAAGGCCGTGTCCGACGGACTCGGGTATCTGCTGACCGGGCATCAACTGGTCCTGCACGGCTATTGTTCGAACTGCCGCCCCGAGCCGCAGGGCAAGAAGACGACCCGCAAGCGGTAATCGCCTTTCACCATCCCCCCACCGCTTACCCGGCGCTGCGTTCGTCCGGCGGCCGCATCCATCCCCCACCCAGCGCGCGGTAAAGCGACACCGCGCCGCTCAGGCGCGCCAGTCTCAGTTGAACCTTTTCGTCCTCGGCCGCGTATAGCGTCTGCTGCGCGGTCAGCACGACGACCAGCGGTTCCGCGCCAGCACGGTAGCGGCTCGTCGCGAGCCTGAGCGCCCGCCGGGCCTCGTCGAGCTGTTCGCCGTTCGCGGCGATCTGCGCGTCGACGCCGTCGATCGCGTTCAGCGCGCGCTCGACGTCGGCGAACGCCGCGACGATCGCGGCATGATAGTTCGCGAGCAATTCCTCCTTCTGCGCGACGGCAAGGTCACGGCCGGCCGCGAGCGCGCCGCCGTTGAAGATCGGCGCGGTCAGCCCGGCCGCGACGCTGTACAGCGAGTTGTCGAACAGCGTGTGGATGCGGTCGTTGCCGAAGCCCGCGGTGGCGGTCAGCGTGACGCCCGGCAGCATCGCGGCGCGCGCGGCCGCGATGTTCGCGTCGGCTGCCGCAAGCTGCGCTTCGGCGCGCGCGAGATCGGGGCGCTGCACCAGCACCGCCGACGGCACGCCGGCATCGACGTCGGGAACCTGCATCGCGTCGAGCGACGCGGTCGCCAGATGCAGCGCGGCCACCGGCTGTCCGAGCAGCGCCGCGAGCGTCACGAGGCTCGCATTCGCCTGCTGCCGCTGCGCGCTGAGCGCGCCGCGCTGCGCCGCGACGGTCGCTCTCTGCTGCGCCAGTTCGAGCGACGTCGCTGCGCCGGCGCGGAACCGCGATTCCACCGTATTCAGGATGGCCTGCGCGGTCGCGAGATTCTGCGCGGCGATGTCGGTGCGCTGCCTGAACGCGGCGGTCTGGAGCCACGCGTCGGCGACGTCCGCGCCGACCGTCAACGCGACCGTGTCGCGATCGAACGCCGATGCTTCGAGGCTCGCGCCGGCCGCGCGGCGAAGCGCGCGATTGCGTCCCCAGAAGTCGAGTTCGTAGCTCGCCGCGAGGCCGATGTCGAAGCTCGTGCCTTCCAGTTCGGTGTCCGACACGAGCAGGCCGCCTTGCCGGCTGGCATCGGCGAAGCCCGCCACGGTCGGCAGCAGCGGCGCGCCGGCGATGCGGGCCGCCGCGCGGGCCTGGCGCACGCGTGCGACCGCCGCCGCGACGTCGAAGCTGTCGCGCGCGGCGGTCTCCATCAGCCGGTCGAGTTCGTCGTTGCCGAACGCCGTCCACCAGTCCGCGCGAACCGGCGCGCCGTGACGGTCGGCGCCGGCGTATTGCCACGTCGCGGGCGTCGGCACCGCGCGGCCCTCGGGCGGCGTCACGCTGCATGCGGACAGCGCCAGTATCGCGAATCCCACGGTCCAGTTCTTCATCGGTTCATTCGCTCGCGAGCGCGACGACCGGATCGAGGCGGGCGGCCTGGCGCGCCGGCATGAAGCCGAACACGAGGCCGGTCAGCAGCGCGCAGCCGAACGCGCCGATGATCGCCCGCACCGAGAAGATCGCCGGCACGCCGGCCGCGATCAGCGCCGCGCCGATCAATAGCCCGCAGGCGACGCCGACCCCGCCGCCGACGCCCGACACCAGCGTGGCTTCGGTCAGGAACTGGCGCAGGATGTCGCGCTGGCGCGCGCCGGTCGCGATCCGGATGCCGATCTCGCGGGTGCGCTCGCGCACCGTCATCAGCATGATGTTCATCACGCCGATGCCGCCGACCAGCAGCGAAATCGCCGCGATCAGGCCGAGCATCAGCGTCAGCGTGTCCTGGGTTTCGGTCTGCGCGCGTACCGACGCCGCGCGGTTGTACACCTGGAAGTCGCGCACGTGATGCGCGGTTTCGAGCGTCTGCGTGATCTGCCGCGCGGTGTCGTCCGCGAGATCGAGACGGTCGATCAGGATCGAGATCCACGACAGGTTCGTCGTGCCGACGATGCGGCGGCTGCCGGTCGAGAACGGCATCAGGATCACGTTGTCGTCGTCGGCGTCGCCGGACGTCGCGCCTTTTTCGTCCAGCTCGCCGATCACCTGGAACGGCACGTTGTTCACCAGCACGTAGTCGCCGATCGGGTTCGCGTCGCCGAACAGCTTCTCGCGCACGCGCTTGCCGATCAGCACCACGGTGGCCAGCTGATGTTCGTCCTTCGCGCTGAAGAAAATGCCGCGCGCGGGTTTCCAGTTCAGCACCCGCGACGCCTCGTCGGTCACCGCCCACAGCGGCACCTGCGTATCGACGTTGGCGTGGCGGACCGTGACGCTGCCTTCGAGGAACGGCATCGCGGCGGCGACGTTCGGCACCTCGCGGACGATGTCGGCGTCCGCCTCGGACAGCGTGCCGCCCGGCCCGCGCGGATTGTCGCCGCCGGGCGTCACGTACATCCGGTTCGTGCCGAAGCTCGCCATCTTCTCGACGACCTGGCGTTCCGTGCCGGCGCCGATCGCCATCATCACGATCACCGACGCGACGCCGATGATGATGCCGAGCAGCGTCAGCAGCGTGCGGGACCGGTTGACCCACAGCACGCGCCACGCGGCGCGCAGCGCCTCGCGCGTGTCCGCCGCGAACGACGCGGTGCGCTCGACGCCCGCGGCCATCGAACCGATGAGCGCCGCCGCGTCGAGCGACGCGCGGCTGCCCGCCGCCGCGGACTTTCCGGAGTCCGCGACCACCTGACCGTCGCGCACTTCGATCGTCCGATGCGCGCGCGCGGCGACGTCGCGATCGTGCGTGATGAGAATCACGGTGTGGCCGGTCGCGGCCAGTTCCTCCAGCAGACGCATGACTTCCGCGCCGCTGTTCGAGTCGAGCGCGCCGGTCGGCTCGTCGGCGAGCACGATATGGCCGCCGTTCATCAGCGCCCGGCTGATCGACACGCGCTGCTGCTGGCCGCCCGACAACTGGCTCGGGCGATGGTCGAGCCGGTCGCCGAGGCCGAGCCGTTCGAGCAGCGCCGCCGCCCGTTGTTCGCGTTCCGCGACCGGCATGCCGGAATAGATCGCAGGCACCTCGACGTTCTCGCGGGCCGATTCGGTCGCGATCAGGTGATAGCCCTGGAACACGAAGCCGAACGCCTCGCGGCGCAGCCACGCGAGTTCGTCCGCGCTGAAGCCGGCGATGTCCTGGCCTGCGAACCGGTACTGGCCGGACGTGGGCCGGTCGAGGCAGCCGAGGATGTGCATCAGCGTCGATTTGCCGGAGCCGGACGCGCCGACGATCGCGACGAATTCGCCGGAGTCGATCGACACGCTGATGCCGCGCAGCACGTCGACGACCGGCGTCGGCTGGCCGTCCGGGCCGCGCGTGGTGCCGCCGTACGACTTGCGGATGTCGCGCAGTTCGATCAGCGGCGGCGGCACCGCCGCCGCCGACGCCGCGCGCGCGGACCCGGCAGATGCGATTACCACGTGAATCTCCCGTCGGCCGCGCGCGTGCGGGTCACGCCGGTCACGAGGCGGTCGCCGGGCGCGAGCCCCGACAGCACCTCGCCGCTCAACCGGTCATGCACGCCGATGCGCACGTCGCGCGCGACGATGCGGTCGTCTTCAAGCACGCGGGCGGTGTACTGGCCGGGCTTGCCTTCGACCGGCGTCATCGCGGCGAGCGGCGCGGCGATCACGCCGTGCGTGCGCGCGGCGACGAAGAACACCTGCGCGCTCATCTGCGGCATCAATTCGCGATCGGGATTCGCGACGTCGAACAGCACCGTGTACAGCACGACCTTGCCGGTGGTCTGCGCGCTGGCCGGCGTCGCGGCCTGCTGGCCGCTGCTGTCCGGCGACGTCGCGGGGTTCGGCGGCGCGGGCAGAATCTGCCGCACGACGGCCGTCCAGCGCCGGTCGGCCGAGCCGAGCGTCGTGAAGTAGACGGGCATGCCGGGCTTCACACTCAGGATGTCCGCCTCGGACACCTGGGTCCATACGGTCATCGTCGACAGGTCGGCAATGCGCAGGATGTTCGGCGTCTGGTACGTCGCGTTGAGCGTCTGGCCTTCGCGCGCATCGAGCGTGACGACCGAGCCGCTCATCGGCGCATAGATGCGCGTGTAGCCGAGCTGCGCTTCGTCGCCGCTCAGGTTCGAATGCGCGCCGGCGATCTGCGCGCGCAGATTGTCGAGGGTGGTGCGCGCCTCGACGAGCGCGGCATACGCGGTCTGCACGTCCTCGTCGCGCGTGGAGCCGTCGGCCGCCATGCGCTTCTGCCGGTCGTACTGCTGTTGCGCGAGCACCTGTTGCGCCTGCGCGCCCGCCAGTTGCGCGCGCAGGCTCGCGAGCGTCGCCTGGTCCACGTCCACCTTCGACTGCTGCACGCTCGGATCGATCTCCACGAGCAGGTCGCCGCGATGCACGGTGTCGCCGGGCTGCACGCGAATGCGGCGGATCTCGCCGGACGCCTGCGAGCCGACGTCCACGTAGCTGTGCGGCTGCACGGTGCCGAGCGCGGTGACGCTCGATTCGATGTCGCTGCGCCCGATGGTGACGGTCGTCACGTGTTCGGTCACGCGAAAGAAGAATGCCCAGACGATCCACGCGAACAGCAACAGGACGATGGCAAGGACAACAGTGCGCCGGTGTCGTCGGGCAATTTTTCTCATCGAGCGGTCAAGGGCAAAGGCGCTGCGTTCCTGGAAATGGGCGGATGCGAAAAGCGCGGGAAGGAGCGCTGCCGCGTGCGGCCCGCCTGCTTCCGAGGCCTGTGTTCCGGCCCGCGCTTCGCAGCGGAGTATAAGAGATTCTCATTACTCTGCGAACAGCGTCCCTGTCATTCGCAGGTCATGCGAGCGCCGTCGAATGCAGGCTCGGACTGGCCGCGCAGGGCTTCGCATGGTGATCGCCACGACTGTTTTCATGCGGCGTAAATACTTGCGGGGCGTGGGGTCTTTGCGAACGGCTCGCAAGGTCGCAAAACCCGCGCGGGGCGGGAACCGGCGCATGACGTCGATGCGTTTGCGGCTCCGGACCACGCCTTGACAAGTTCACAGCGGCAGCCTATTTTTCTCCATCGTTTGCGAATAATTCTCATTACGTATGCGTAATGGGCAGTCCGGTGAGCCATCGGGCGAGCGGGTTCGCGACGCGATGACAGGACTGCCGACGAGGTCTCGCCGGGCAGTGGCCGTAGCCGAACATTGACAGGGGATGCGAATGAGCTGGGACGACGACAACGCGGAATTCGAGGTGGTGATCAACCACGAAGAGCAGTATTCGATCTGGCCGGGCTACAAGCCGATTCCGGGCGGCTGGCGCGCCGTCGGCAAGAAAGGCCCGAAGGCCGAATGCCTCGCGTACATCGAGGAACACTGGACCGACATGCGTCCCGCGAGCCTGCGCCGCGCGATGGACGGCGCGGCCGATGCGCAGCCCGGTTCGCAACCCGGCTCGCAAGCTGGCTTGCAACCCGGCTCGCAACCTGGCTCGCAGCCGCATTGACCGCGTGCGGCATGGCTTCTGAGTCCGGGCATGGCGTGACGGTTTTCTGCCTGCCGTACGCCGGCGGCAGCGCCGCGATCTATCGCGACTGGCCCGCGCGCGTGCCGTCGTGGCTGAAGCTCGTCGCGCTCCATCTGCCGGGCCGCGGGATTCGTCACGCGGTGCGGCCGATCCATCGCTGGCCGCCGCTGCTGGACCTGCTGATCGAGGACGTGCAGCCTTACGTCGGCCGGCCGTTCGCGATCTTCGGGCACAGCATGGGCGCGCTGATCGGCATCGAACTCGCGCATGCGATCCGCGAGCGGTTCGGCGTGTCGCCGGTGTGGGTCGGCGCGTCGGCCTGCAAGGCGCCGTCGCGGCGCGAGCAGCAACTGCACTGGCTCACGTGCGGCGAGTCCCACTTCATCGACGAGATCCGCTCGCTCGGCGGCATGCCGGACGAACTGCTCGGCAACCGCGAGTTCATGGAACTGGTGCTGCCGACGCTGCGTGCGGACTTCCATCTATGCGGCAGCTACGAGCACGACGCGTCGCGGCGTCCGCTGGACTGTCCGCTGCTCGCGATCGGCGGCACCGAAGACCGCGAAATCGCCGCGCATCCGCCGCATCTCGCCGCGTGGTCCGCCGAATCGGCCGGCCCGTTCGAGCTTAAGAAGATTCACGCAGGTCACTTCTTCATCAACACGCATCGCGACGAGGTCATCGGCCTGATGGTCGACAGCCTCGCGCGGGCGCTTTCTTCGCGCGGACCGTCCGGCGAATCGCTGCTGAAGCGTTCGCCTGCATGACCGTCCGCATCACTCGTGGAGATAGGCACAAATGGACACGTCGTCTGCGCTCTTTGACTTTTCGCCGTACCTGACCCAGCGCGATGAAGTATTGCGGCTGATCCGGGTCTTCGCGTCGCATCATGCGTTTCGCAGCGCGACCGTGGACGAGCTGGAACTCGCGGACGACGAGTTCTATCGTCGCCCGCTGCGTCCCGAGGACCTCGAATTCCTGCAGTTCAGGAAGGCGGTGCCGGCGGAGAACGTGAGCCGGCTGCCGTCGCTCGCGACGCAGCGCATGCTGATGAGCCTGAACGAAGCGGGCATCGCGCGGATGCCGCGCACCGGCGCGGCCGGCGAGTTCGACCGCTTCGACGCGTTCTACGGCGAGCAGAACCAGGTGCTTGGCGCGCGCATCCGGCCGTTCCTCGAACACTACGGGTTCACGTTCCTCGGCCGCGAGGCGTCGCGCGGCGATGGTCCTGCCGTCTACGCCGAACGCCTGCGCGCGCTGCTCGACGCCGAAAAGGCGTTCTGGGCGCGCATGTTCGCGCTCGTGATGCGCAACGACTATCTGCCCGAAGGGCTGCGCTTCATCATGATCCAGCGCTGGAGCCTTGCGCCGTCGCGGCGTTTCGCCGTCGCGCGCGCGGCCGCGTCCGGCTACTTCGACAGCGTGTCGCCCGACGCGCGGCCGCAACTCGACACGCAGGCGACCGACCCGGTGCTGGCGGCCGTCGCGCAGTTCGTCGGCGTGACGAAGCGCGAGCATTCGTACTGGCAGTTCTATCTGCCGACCAGCATGGCGAAGTGCAATCTGCTGTACGCGCTCGGCTCGCGTCCGGACCGCGCGTTCGCGCTGCTCGGCGCGGCGTTCGCAGCCGAAGCGGAAGCGGTGGCGTTCTCGGCGGCGCTGGCGATGGCGTGCCCGCATCTCGTGCCGAACCGCGACCCGGCCGCCACGACGCCGAACCCGGAACACGAACTCGCGGCGCGTTTCGCGGCGGCGCTCGCGCAGGTGGATGCGCAGTGGGGCGCGGAAGGCGTGTTCCGCGTCGGGCAGGGCTGGGGCGCCGGCGAGAGGATGGCCGAACGCGCGCGCTGGGACCTCGGCGAGCAGTTGAAGTGGCTGTCGTCGATCGACCGTTACGTGCAGTTCGCGCAGCAGATCGAGAAGCGCATCGACGCGGAGTGCCCGGACATCGACCGCGAGACGTTCGTCGAGCCGCAGGACATGTGCTCGACCACGCACGTGCACAACGATCACCGGCTCGTCGTGATCGCCGAAGGGCAGATGCATTTCTGGGGCAACCTCGGCATGCGGCTCGAAATGAATCGCGGCGACAAGGTGCTGATTCCCGATGGCCGGCTGCATGGCTCGACGGTGTTGTCCGGCGAATGCACCTATCATCAGCCGATCATTCCCGAAGCGTGGTTGAGCGAACTCGGCGTCGATATCGACGTGCGGCAGCCGGCGGTTGCCGCATGACCGGAGCGGCAGCGAACAACAGCCGCCGAAGCAGGGCTTCGGCGCAACGGGGCGTGCGGTTCGGCGTCGTCATCGCGGCGGCGAGCGTGCTCGCCGCGTGCCATATGCAGGATCTTCGCGAGGAACCGGCTGCCGATGCGAACGGGCCGTATCGCGCGCAGATCAGCCGCACGACGTACGGCATTCCGCACATCAAGGCGAACGACTGGGGAAGCCTCGGCTACGGTTACGGTTATGCGCAGGCGCAGGACAGCCTGTGCACGCTCGCCGACGCGTTCGTCACGTATCGCGGGCAACGCTCGCGTTATTTCGGCGCGGACAAGCCGGTGCCGGTGCGCTCGACGACCGGCCGTCCGCTCAACGTCGATTCGGATTTCTATTACCGGTTCGTCGCGGACGACCGCGCGGTCGATGCGTTCGCCCATGCGCAGTCGGCGTCGATCCGGGCGACCGTGCGCGGGTATGCGGCCGGTTACGACCGCTACGTGCGCGACCTGAAGGCGGACCCGTCCGCGACCGCGCAGGCGGAATGCCGTGGCGCGCCGTGGCTCGCGGACATCACCGAACGCGACGTCTATCGGCGGATGTATGCGGCGATGCTCGCGGGCGGTTATGCGAACTTCGTGCATCCGATCGTATCCGCGCGGCTGCCTTCCGGGCAGGCGGCGTCGCGCGACGATGGCGCGCCGCCGCCGCTCGCGCAGGCCTACGTGCAGGCCGGCGGCGCGGAGGGCGTCGGCAGCAACGCGATCGCGTTCGGCGCGGACGCGACCGGCACCGGCCACGGGCTGCTGTTCGGCAATCCGCACTGGTTCTGGCGCGGCGCGGATCATTTCTATCAGGCGCAGTTGACGATCCCCGGCAAGCTCGACGTGAGCGGCGCGTCGTTTCTCGGCGTGCCGGTCACGATGATCGGCTTCAATCGCGACGTCGCATGGAGCCTCACCGTTTCGTCCGCGCGGCGCTTCGGCATCTTCCGCCTTGCGCTCGCGCCGGGCCGGCCCGACGCGTATCTGCTCGACGGCAAGCCGGTCGCGATGGACGCGGTCACGATCAGCATCGACGCGTTGCAGCCCGACGGTTCGCTGAGCCCGATCACGCGCACGCTGTACCGCACGCGGTTCGGCCCGCTGATCGACCTGTCCGGCTTTTCGCCCGCGCTGGCCGCGACTCCGCAGGCGGCCTACGCGATCCGCGACGTGAACGCGGACAACTACCGGACCTTCGCGACGTTCGTGCGCTGGTCGCAGGCCGATTCGCTCGACCGCTTCATCGACGTCGCGAAGCGCGACGCGTCGATGCCGTGGGTCAACACGCTCGCGATCGGGCGCAACGACCGGCGCGCATGGTACGGCGACGTCGGCGCGATTCCCGACGTGCCGTCCGCGCTGACCGACCGTTGCGCGCCGCAGCCGCTCGCGTCCGCGTTCGCGAAGAGGGTGCCGGGCGTGCCGCTGCTCGACGGCTCGCGCACCGAATGCGACTGGGCGAGCGCGCCGGGGCAGGCGCAGCCCGGCACGCTGCCGTCGCGCGCGCTGCCGGCGCTCGCGCGCACCGATTACGTCGCGAACATGAACAACAGCTACCGGATCGCGAATCCGTCGCAGCCGTTGTCCGGTTTCCCGCCGATCTTCGCGGAGGAACCGTCCGCGCTGTCGCTGCGCGCGCGGCTCGGGTTCATGCTCGTGCAGCAGCGGCTGGCGGGGACGGACGGTTACGGTGCGGGCGGCGCGAACGTCGATTCGGTCGGCCGGATGGCGCTGAACAGCCGCGTGCTGTCGGCGGAGTTGTCTCGCGCCGATGCGCTGGCCGCCGCGTGCGCGCAGCCAGACGTTCTCGTGCGCAACGACCCCGCGTCCGGCAAGCCGCTGCCGACGCCGCAGGCCGTCGATCTGGCCGGCGCGTGCGCGGTGCTCCGCGCGTGGGACGGCACCGGCACGGCCGACGCGCGCGGCGCGAACCTGTGGAGCGCATTCTGGACCGCGCTGACGCGCGCGCAGCCGAAGCCGGTCTACCGGATTCCGTACGACCCGAACGATCCGGTTCATACGCCGTCCGGTCCCGTGATCGACGCGGCGCTCGCGCGCGAGGCGCTGGGCGAGGCGGTGCTGGCGCTGCGCCACGCGTCGCTGCCGCTCGACAGCCGGCGCGGCGACGCGCTATACGTGACGCGCGACTCGCGCCGCATTCCGCTGTACGGCGGCTGCTCGCAGGAGGGGTACTTCACCGCCGCGTGCTCGGGCGAGGAGATCGACGGCCCGGACGGCTACACGATGAACGGCAATGCGAACGGCAACACGTACATGCAGATCGTGACGTTCGACGACGGCGGGCCGCAGGCGTACACGCTGCTCGCGAGTTCGGAGTCGGACGATCCCGCGTCCGCGCATCGTGCGGACTATACGGATGCCTATGCGAAGCAGCGGTGGCTGCGCGTGCCGTTCACCGATGCGCAGATCGGCAGCGATCCGAATCTGTCGGTGACCACGATCGAAGGGCGCTGACGCGACGGTCCTGAAAGTGATGGCGGGCGTCCGGCGAAACGGCCGGACGCCCGTTCGCGTTTTCCATGTTGGCCTCGCGGCGCGGATAGCGCAGCGGCTATCGCGTCCTGCGCATCAGCCACATGAAATACGGGCCGCCGATCAGCGTCGCGATCAGCCCGGCCGGAATCTGGAACGGAAACAGCACGTTCCGTCCCGCCCAGTCCGCGCAGACCATGATGAGGCCGCCGATCAGCGCGGAGCCGGCCATGTGGCCGAGCGCCCGGCGATAGCCGAGCATCGTCGCGATGTGCGGGGCCATCAGGCCGACGAACGTCAGCGGGCCGACCAGCAGCGTCGAGAACGCGGACATCGCCGCGCTCAGCACGAGCAGCGCCAGCCGCGTCCTGCCGGGCGACAGGCCGAACGCCTGCGCGACGGTCGAGCCGAGCGGCAGCAGATCGAGCCAGCGCGTGCACAGCAGCGACAGCGCGACCAGCACGACGGCCGCGACCACGGCGACGAGCGTTTCGGCCGGGCCGACGTTGTACGTCGAGCCGGCGAGCCAGTCGAGGATCATGCGCGTGTACGGGCTGCCGCCCGCCGTCGCGAGCGTCACCAGCGCATTGCACAGCGTGCCGATGATGACGCCGGCGAGCAGCGTGCGCATCGGCGTGAAGCCCGCGCGGCGTCCCGGCAGCAGCGTCGCGGCGAGCGCCGCGCCGGCGCCCGCGGCCGCCGCGACGAGCTGCATCGCCCGGCCGCCGCCCGGCGCGAACAGCACCGCGATCACGAGGCCGAGCGCCGCGCCCGACGACACGCCGAGCACTTCGGGGCTCGCCATCGGATTCGCGGTGAGGCGCTGCACCAGTACGCCCGCGGTCGCGAGCATCACGCCGGCCGCGAGCGCCGCGAGCGCGCGCGGCGCGCGCCACGGCAGCAGGTTCGCGAGCGCGTCGCCGTGCGCGTAGAACCAGCCGTGGCTGCCGCGCCCGACCGTCAGCGCGGCCCACAACGCGGCCGCGAGCACGACCAGCGTGACGACGCTCAGCCACGGGCCGGGACGATGGCGATGCGGCCCGGCGGGCCGGTCCTCGTGGAACGATGCGCCGTCGCCATGCAGGCGTTTGAGCAGCAGATACAGCACGGGCGCGCCGAGCACGGCGGTGACGGCGCCGGTCGGCACCGGCGGCAGAAACGCGACGGGCGCCTGCGCGACCTGGTCGGCAAGCCACAGCAGCGTCGCGCCGGTCAACGGCGCCCACAGCAGCTGGTCCTTCAGGCGTCGCGCGCCGGTCAGCCGCGCGAGCGCCGGCGCGAGCAGCCCGACGAACGACACGATGCCGACCGCCGCGACGACGACCGCGCCGAGCCCGACCGCGATCACCAGCGCGAGCATCCGCATCCGGCGCGGCGACAGGCCGAGGTTGCGCGCGTTGTCGTCGGCCAGGCTCATCGCGCCCAGCGGGCGCGTCAGCAGCGCCGCAAGCGCCGCCGCGATCGCGACGCGCACGGCGAGAAAGCGCGCGACGTCCCAGTTGTCCTGATTCAGCGAGCCGCTGGCCCAGATGAAGAGGTCGGATAACGACTGCCCGTGAAATAGCGTCAGCGTCGCGCCGAGCGTGCTCGCATACAGCGTGATGACGAGCCCCGCGAGGATCAGCGTGAGCGGCGCGAACACCTTGTTCCAGGCCAGCGCGAGCGCGAGGCCGGTCGCCAGCGCCGCGCCGGCGATCGCGATCGGCTCGCGTCCGTGCGCGAGCAGCGACGGCGCCCACAACGTCGCGCAGGTCAGCGCGAGCGCCGCGCCCGCCGACGTGCCGAGCGTCGTCGGTTCCGCGAGCGGGTTGCGCAGGATCTGCTGGAAGATCGTGCCCGACAGCGCGAGCGCCGCGCCGCCCAGCAGCGCGACCGCGATTCGCGGCAGCGCGCTGAAATGGAACACGAGTTCGGGCACGCGGTCCGCGTTCGGACTGACGAGCGCGGCGAGCCAGCGCGACGCCGGCAATACGTTCGCGAGATTGAGCGCGGTGAGCACGGCGGCCGGCACGGCGAGCGCGAGCAGCAGCCATGCCGGATGAGCGGAGCGGCGCAGGCCGCGCGAATGAGGAGCGGAAAGCGGTTCAGCCATGGAGATCGGCGTTCGGGCCGGCGAGCCGCGACAGGTCCGCCAGCATCTGTTCGGCGACGGGCAGGCCGCCGAACGGGTAGATCGCGCGCAGCGGCGCGACGCGCGCCGCCTTCACGAACGCGAGGCGCGACCACAGCGGGTTCGTGCGCAGACTCGCGAGCGCCTGTTGCGTCGGCACGCCGCGATCGAGATAGAGGAGCCGCGCATCGCCGGCGTCCGCGAGCGCCTCGACGCCGGTCGTCACGAAGCCCCACGCGTTCGACGGGCCGGACCACGCGTTCGGGATGCCGAGTTGTTGCAGCACGTCGTCGAGGATGCTGTTGCTCGCGTAGATCGACACGTGGCGCGCATCCGCGCCGAGATCGACGACGAAGGTCGGCCGCGTGTCGAGGTCGCGTAATGCGGCCTTCGTCTGCGCGACCTTGCGGTCCAGCCGCGCGAGGTAGTCGCGTGCGGCCGGTTCGCGGTGGAACTGCCGGCCGAGCGCGAGCGTCAGTTCGCGCGCGCGTTGATACGGGCGGCCCGCGTCGGTGTTGATCGAGAACACCTGGACCGGCGCGATGCGCTCGAAGAGCCGCGTCATCGCGGACTGGTCCGTGTCGATCAGGATCAGGTCCGGTTTTAACGTGCTCAGCAGTTCGAGGTTCGGCTCCGCATAACGGCCGAGTTCGATCGTCGACGCGGGCAGGTCGGGCTGAAGCCGCTGACGGCTGTATTCGCCGCGATCGACGGTTGCGACCGGCGCGATGCCGAGCGTCAGCAGGGTCTGTGCGGCAGGCCACGTGAGGGCGACGATGCGGGGCGGCTCGCCGGGCGCGCCGTTGCCGCGCGCATAGCCCGAGACGGCGAACCACGCAAGACAGGCGATGCATTGACGCCGGGTCAATCGGCTCATTGAGTGTTCGCGAACGATGGAGGGTAACTAACGACGGAGTGCGGACCGTGCCGGCATTCGCCGGCGGCGAACGGATCGCGCACGCGACCTGCACGATCGGCAGATTATACAAACGATTTTCATTTATCTACATCGACCCCGATACGATTTCCTGTGCCCATGGCCGTGATGCGTTGCGGTTGTGTGGAACCCCTGCACAGCGGCTGTCATACGCATGACACCGCTGCAAAGCGATGCTGACGTACCGTATTTTCCGTTGCCCTACACGTTTCGTCGCGCGATTGCGATGCGACGTGCATCGACCATTGGAGATGACCCTGATGGCGAGCAGGGTTGCTGGACGCGCTGCGATTTTTTTTGTAGTCTTTTGAGAATAATTCTCGTTCATAGCCATCGTCGGGCCGGAATCTCGCTTCGACATCGGCGCGCGTCGGGTCACACAGGGAACCGTTCATGCAAGAGGCACTGAGCACTGAGGTACTGGAGCAGCGCGCGACGCGTCTGCTCGTGGCATCGCCGGTCGGGCGCGCCTCGATGGACGACAGCCTGCCGGCGATTCACGCGCTCGTGTCGCGCAGCCTCGATGCGTATGGCGGCATCCTGCTGCGCGGCTTCGACAAGCTCGCACCCGCCGGCTTCAACGCGTTGGCCGCCAGTTTTGGCCGCCAGTTGTTGCGCTACGAATTCGCGTCCACGCCGCGCACGAAGATCGAAGCCGCCGTTTATTCGTCGACCGAATACCCGGCGCATCAGTGGATCGATCAGCATAACGAGCAATCCTATACGCGCGAATGGCCGCGATATATCTGGTTTTTCTGCGATCGCAGCGCAAAGGAGGGCGGCGCGACGCCCGTTGCCGATAGCCGCGAGGTGTACCGGCGCCTCTCGCCGGACATTCGCGAACGGTTCGCACGCAAGCAGGTGAGGTACGTGCGCAACTACGGCAACGGTCTCGACGTTCCGTGGCAGCAGGTGTTCGGCACCGAAGCGCGCGACGCGGTCGAGGCGTTCTGCCGCCAGCGCTCGATCCAATACGAGTGGCGCGGCGACGACGGGTTGCGCACGTGGCAGGTGTGCCAGTCCGAGACCGCGCATCCGCTGACGCAGGAAACGGTCTGGTTCAACCAGGCGCATCTGTTCCACGTATCGGGATTGCCGCCGGCCGTTCGCGACGCGCTGCTCGCGGTCGTCGACGAGGACGAACTGCCGCGCAACGCGTATTACGGCGACGGCTCGCCGATCGAAGCGGACGTGCTGGACGAGATCCGCGCCGTTTATCAGGAATCCATGCTGTCGTTTCCATGGCGCGAAGGCGACGTGATGATGCTGGATAACGTGTTGATGTCTCATGGCCGCGCGCCGTTCACCGGCGAGCGCCGGGTGCTCGTCGCGATGTCCGGCTAGCTGCGCGAATCGATGCGGACGCCGGTTCGCTGAATGGCGCGCGGTCGCCGCCGGTTCGTTCCGCAGGCTTCACTACCACACTGCCCTCGACGCAAGGGCAGCGAAATCCCCCGCATAACAACAGAGTCAATCCGGCCGCACGCGGCCGGAGGTTCGGGCCGCCGATGCGTCGGCGGCCGGCCGCTTGTTGCCCGCAACCCGCCCCGGCGCTCGTTGCGGACCCTTGGGAATTCGAGCAGAACAGTGAGAACGGAGCCTCCGATGCAGTTTGAAAACGATGCGAACGCCTCGACCGCCAGTCAGACCGCCGATCCGCAGGACTGGCGCGCGCGCGTCATTCACGGCAGCGAGCTGGGTCCGTCCTCGTTGCCCGGCTGGCTCGACGGCTCGTACCAGACGTTGCGCGAGCACGTGCTCGACGATGCGTATCCGTGTTTCTTCGGCACCCAGGCCGAGCGTCGCGGCGAGATGTTCTATGCGTTCGTCGAAGGCCGGGACATCGCGATGCTGCCGCAGACGATGGCGAAGTTCGCGGAACTGGCGAGCCAGCCCGAGTTCGAGAAGAACAACGTCGCGATCTTCTTCGAACCCGATCCGCAGCCGCTCACGCACGACGAATACCGCGAGCACTTCTGGCAGGTGCTGCAACATCTGCACGATCACGATCCGCATCCCGCCGCCGATCATCAGCACGCGCCGTCGGACCCGCAATGGGAGTTCTCGTTCGGCGGCGTCGAGATGTTCGTCGTCTGCGCGTGTCCGTCGTTCCAGCAGCGCGTGAGCCGCAATCTCGGGCCGGGCATGGTGCTGCTGTTCCAGCCGCGCAGCGTGTTCGTCGACAAGATCACGAACCGCGTGATCGGCAAGCAGGCGCGCCAGCAGGTGCGCAAGCGGCTCGACGTGTGGGATCGGATTGCCGCGCACCCGGACCTCGGTTTCTACGGCGAGCCGGGCAATCTCGAATGGAAGCAGTATTTTCTGCCGGACGACAACGCGCCCGCCGCGGGCCTGTGTCCGTTCCTGAGCCGCGGGCAGCGCCGCCAGGCGAAGCCGGCCGCGCCGGCCCCGGTTGCCGATCCCGACGCCGACCCTGCCGGAGACGGCGCGACGCCGCCGACGATTCTTCATGCGCTCGCGCATCACGTCGCCACGCGGCCCGATGCGACGGCCATCACGTTTCTCGCGGACGGCGAAAGCATCGAGCAGACGCTGACCTATGCCGAACTCGACGCGCGCGCGCGAAACCTCGCGGCGTCGCTCGCGGCGCAGGCCGACGCTGGCGAACGCGCGTTGCTGCTGCTGCCGAGCGGACTCGACTACGTGGTGTCGTTTTTCGCGTGCCTGTACGCGGGCATCATCGCGGTCCCCGCCTATCCGGCGGAGACGTCGAACGCGCAGCACTTCGCGCGGCTGAAGGCGATGCTGGCCGATTGTGGTCCGCGTCTTCTGCTGACCGATGAAAAGCACGCATCGCTGCTCGGCAACTTCGGTCCGGACGCGCTGGCCGGCGACGCGAAAGTGGTCGTCCCGTCGCGCTGCGCCGAGCCGCAGGCCGATGCCGCGTCGCCGCGTTTCGACGCCGCCGAACCGCAGACGATTGCGTTCCTCCAGTACACGTCCGGTTCGACCGCGCTGCCGAAAGGCGTGATCGTCACGCACGCGAACATCGCGGCGAACGAGGAAGCGATTCGCGAGACGATGCAGTTCACGCGCGACGACGTGATGGTCGCGTGGCTGCCGCTGTATCACGACATGGGAATGATCGGCGGCCTGCTCGCGCCGCTGTATTGCGGCTTTCCGGTGGTGCTGATGGCGCCGCAGGCGTTTCTCGCGACGCCGCGCCGCTGGCTCGCCGCGATCGCGCGTTATCGCGCAACCGTCAGCGGCGGGCCGGACTTCGCGTACCAGTTGTGCGTCGATCGCATCCGCGACCGGCAACTCGCGGACCTCGATTTGAGCAGCTGGCGCGTCGCGTTCTGCGGCGCGGAGCCGATCCGTCCGAAGACGATGGCGTCGTTCGCCGAACGCTTCGCGCCGGCCGGCTTCAGCCGCCACGCGCTTTATCCGTGTTACGGGCTCGCGGAAGCGACGCTGCTCGTGACGGGCGTCGTGCGGATGGCGGGCGCGGCGGCGGTCGGCTTCGATGCGCATGCGCTCGCGCGTGGCCGCGCCGAGCGGACGCCGGACGGCACGCCGCTGATCGATTGCGGCCGCACCGCGCGGCGCCATCGAGTGCGGATCGTCGATCCCGCAACCGGAGAACCGGTCGCGGACGGGGCGGTCGGCGAAATCTGGTTCGGCGGTCCGAGCGTCACGGCCGGCTACTGGCGTAACGATGCTGCGACCGCCGACACGTTCGTCGAAGTCGCCGACGCGGCGGACGGCCCCGGACGCTGGCTGCGAACCGGCGACCTCGGTTTTCGTTCGGGCGCGCGCGTGTTCGTCAGCGGCCGCCTGAAGGACGTAATCATCGTCCGCGGGCAGAACCTGTATCCGCAGGATATCGAAGGCACGCTGGCCGAGCGCGTGGACGGCTTCCGCAAGGGGCGCATCGCGGCGTTCGCGGTCGAGCACGACGGCGTCGAGGGGATCGGCGTCGCAGCGGAGATTCCGCGCGGGCGGACCGGCGCGGAAGATTTCCGCGACCTGTACGACGCGGTGAATCGCGCGGTGGCCGACGTGTACGGCGAGCCGGTGCAGCTCGTGCTGCTGCTCGCGCCAGGCGACCTGCCGCGCACGTCGAGCGGAAAGCTGCGGCGGCGCGCGTGTCTTTCGGCGTGGCGCGACGGCGCGCTGACGCCGCTCGCGGTGCTCCAGCGTGACGGCGCACTGGCGGCGCTGCGCCGGCGCACGCCGTACCGGCCGTGCGCGGACGACCGGCAACGGCGCATCGCGCGGATCTGGGAAGCGGTGCTGGGCGTCGACGCGATCGGCATCGACGACGACTTCTTCGAACTCGGCGGCGATTCGCTCGGCGCGGCGCGTGTCGCGGCGCGACTGGCTGTCGAGTTCGCGACGGATGCGGAGCCGGGATTCGTATTCGCGGCCCGCACGATCGCGACGCAGGCGAGCCGGCTGCAAGCAGGTGAAGCCGCTGAAGGGGCGCGGCTGTCGATTCACGCGCGCCGTCCGGACGGCGATGCCGTCCGCGAATTCCCGCTGACCGGCGGACAGCAGGCGCTATGGTTCCTGTGGCAACTCGATCGCGACAGTCACGCGTACAACGTCACCGGCCGCGCGCGGCTCACGGGGCCGGTCGATGTCGATCGACTGCAACGGGCTGTCGCGGCGGTGGTCGGCCAGCATGAGGTTTTGCGCACGCGTTTCGTCGAGATCGACGGCGAGCCGTGCCAGCGCGTGACGGACCAAGTCGCGTATGGATGGCGGACCGGCGACGTCCGCGCGAGCGACGCGAACGGGCGCGCCGCATCGGTCGATGCGTTTCTTGCGGACGATGCCGCGACGCCGTTCGATCTGGAAGCCGGGCCGCTGCTGCGCGTCGGGCTCGTGCGCGAGACGGCGGATGCGTGGACGCTCGGCATCGCGACGCATCACATCGTGTCGGATGCGGCTTCGTTCGGCCTCGTGCTGTCCGCGATGGTCGCGTGGTACGAGCATCTGGGCGGGTTGCGGGCCGCGCCGGCGCAGCCGGCCGTGCAGTTCGGCGACTACGCGCGCTGGGAGCGCGCGGCCTCCAACGTCGAGCGTGCTGATAAGCAACTCGATTACTGGCGACAGCAACTGGGCGTCGATCACACGCCGCTCGAATTGCCGTTCGATCGCGCGCGGCAGCCGCAGCGCGGCGGTTCGGCGGGACAGGTTGCGACGCGGCTGGCTCCGGCCTCGCACGACAGGCTGGCGCGTTTCGCGCGCGAGCACGGCACGACACTGCCGGCCGTGCTGCTGGCGGCCTATGCGATCGTGCTGTATCGCTACAGCGGGCAGCCGGCGGTTCGCATCGGCGTGCCGGTGTCGCTGCGGCGTCACGTCGAGACCGAGCAACTGATCGGCTATCTGATCAACACGGTGGTGGTCAGCGCGCAACTGAACGGCGGCGCGCGGTTCGCTGACGTCGTGCGTGACGTCCACGCGCGGCTCGCGGATGCGCAGACGCATTGCGACGTGCCGTTCCATCAGGTCGTCGCCGCGCTGCAACCGGAGCGGATCGCGGGTGTCACGCCGCTGTTCCAGGCGATGTTCAACATGGAGCGGCCGGACGACGCGACGCCCGAGCGCTGCGCCGATCTCGCGCTATCGGACGTGTCCGGGCAGAGCGAGGCGAACCGCTTCGATCTCGTGCTGAATGCGATCGAGTCGCGCGACGGGCTGCGTTTTGCGTTCAACTTTCCGGCCGACCTGTTCGATCCGGCGACGGTCGAGCGGATCGCCGCGCACTTCGTCGAGACGCTCGATCAACTGACCGCGACGCCGGCCCGCGCGATCGGAAGCTGCGGATTGACGATCGACTATGCGGAGCGCGAGCGCGTGCCGGCGGCGCATCCGTTCGACCCGGTGCCGCTGCGGATCGCGCGGCGCGCGGCGTTGCAGCCGGCCGCGCCCGCGCTTCAGTGCGAGGACGATGCGCTGACCTACGGCCAGCTCGACGCGTGGTCGAGCGACATCGCGCGCCGGCTCGCCGCCGCGGGCGCGGCGGCTGACGTGCGCGTCGGCCTGTGCGTCGAGCGTTCGCCCGGGCTCGTCGCCGGGCTGCTCGGCATCCTGCGCGCCGGCGCGGCCTTCGTGCCGCTCGATCCGGACTATCCGGCCGCGCGCCTGCGGGACATGCTCGACGACGCGGGCGTCGCTTGCGTGCTGAGCGACGAACGTTCGGCGGCGCGGCTCGCGACGCTGTTCGACGGACGTTCGCGGGTCGACATCGGCACGCTGCCGCCTGCGGGGCAACCGGCGGTCGGCTTCGCGACGCCGGCCATTCATCCGGATCAACTCGCGTATGTGATTTACACGTCGGGTTCGACCGGCAAGCCGAAGGGCGTCGCGATCTCGCATCGCGCGTTGAGCCTGCATCTCGACGATTTCCTCGCGACCTATGCGCTCGACGCGAGCGACAGGCAGCTTCATTCGTCGACGGTCAACTTCGACGTCGCGCTTCACGAGATTTTTCCGGCGCTGATCCAGGGCGGCCAGGTGCTGATGCGCGGCGCGCAGATGTGGGACCTGGAGACGATGAGCCGGCGGCTGGTCGACGGCCGGGTCACGTTCGCGCGCATTCCGACCGCGTACTGGCGGCAGTGGCTGCGCAATCCGCCGGCCGCCGACGCGCTGGCGGCGCTGCGGCAGATCACGGTCGGCGGCGAGGCGCTGCCCGGCGACGCGCTCGCGCAGTGGCGCGGCGGCGCGCTCGCGCACATCCGGCTCGACAACCTGTACGGCCCGACCGAGACGACGATCGCGTGCCTGTACCGGCAGACGGTGGACGACGACGCGCTGCACGCGGCCGCGCCGATCGGCCGGCCGTATCCGTCGCGGACTGCGTTCGTGCTCGACGCAAACGGCAACGAGATGCCGGTCGGCGGACCCGGCGAGCTGTACGTCGGCGGCGATACGCTCGCGCGCGGTTATCTGAACCGGCCGGCGCTGAGCGCCGAGCGGTTCGTGCCGGACCCGTTCGCGCAGGACGGCAGCCGGCTGTATCGAACCGGGGATCTCGTGCGGCGGCGGCTCGACGGCACCGTCGAGTTCCTCGGGCGCGTGGACGATCAGATCAAGCTGCGGGGTTTTCGCATCGAACCCGGCGAGATCGAGGCGGCGCTGCGTCGTCTGAACGGCGTCGCGGATGCGGCGGTGGAAGTGCGCGGCGCCGGCGAAAAGCGCCGGCTGGTCGGTTACGTGGTCGGCGGCGAAACGGCGCCCGGCGTGGACGAGATCAGGCGCAGTCTCGAAGCGCAGTTGCCGGGTTATATGGTCCCGACCGCGTATGTGATGCTCGATGCGATGCCGGTGATGCCGAACGGCAAGATCGATCGGCGGGCGCTGCCGGAGCCTGTGCATACGGTGGGCGAAACGCGGGTCGAAGCGCGCAACGATGTCGAACGCACGCTGCTGTCGATCTGGCATGGCGTGCTGGGGCGCACCGATCATGGCGTCACGGAGAACTTTTTCGAACTCGGCGGCGACTCGATCCTGAGCTTGCAGATCGTCGCGCGAGCGCGTCAGGCCGGGTTGAAGCTGAGCGCGCGCCAGGTGTTCGAGCATCCGACCGTGGAAGGACTGGCGCGTGTGGCTCGGGCTGCACACGGCGAAACCCGGCGCGCGGAGATTCGCACGCCGCTGCCGCTGACGCCGATCCAGCAGATGTTCTTCGAACGTTTCCCGCACGGCGAATCGCACTGGAACCAGACGGTGCTATTGAGCGTGACCGGCGCGCTGGACGTGGCGGCGCTCGAACAGGTGCTAGCCGCGCAGATCGACGCACATGATGCATTGCGCCTGCGCTTCAGTCGCGATGAAGAAGGGCGGTGGCATCAGCAGGTGACGGAGCGCGAGACGCAACCGGTGCTGGCGTTGTTCGACCTGCGCGGCCGCTTGGACTGGAAGGCCGAACTGGAAGCACAGTGCGCACGCCTGCAAGGCGGCCTCGATATCGAACGGGGTCCACTGATCCGGGCAGGTTACTTCACGCTGGAAGGCGAAGCGCGATTGCTGCTGACCGTGCATCACCTGGCGGTCGATGGCGTGTCGTGGCGCGTGCTGCTCGAAGAGCTTCGACAGGGCATCGAGCGGGCGGCGCGGGGCGAACCCATGAACTGGTTCGCCAGTACACCGTGGAGCGCGTGGGTCGAATCGCAGGCGCAGTACGCGCAGCGCGACGCGGTAAAGCAGGAGGCGAAGTGGTGGCGGGAGTCACTGCACGAAGCATCGATTGCATGGCCGGAAGCGCGTGAAAAAACGACCGGAAAAACCGAACCCGTCGTGCTGAAACTGGACCCCATCCGCACCCGCGAATTGCTGCAAGACGTACCGGGCACGTCGCGCATGAGCGTGGAGGAAGTGCTGCTGGCATCGCTGGCCCGAACGCTGGGCGAGTCGTATGGCCCGAACGGCGTACTGATCTCGCTGGAAGGCCACGGCCGCGAGATTCCTGACGACGCACTCGCAACCGAACTGGACCTGAGCCGCACGGTGGGCTGGTTCACGACGCGTTATCCGGTGTGGCTGAAAAGAAGCGACGACACGGGCGCGATCCTGCGCGAAACGAAGTCGCGAATCCGCGCGGCGCCGCATCGCGGGCTGCACTTCGGCCTGCTGCGAGAGGAGCTGAAGGATCTGCCGCAGCCGCAGGTGAGTTTCAACTACCTGGGCCAGTTCGACCAGAGCATCGGCGGCGACAACCGGTTCGCATTCGCCGGAGAGCTGCACGGCGAATCAATGGCGCAGACCGGCGAATCGCCCTACGTGCTGGACCTGAACGCGCTAGTGGCAGGCGGGGAACTGACGCTCGCATGGGACTACGACGCGGCGAGAGTCGACGCGGAGCAGGTCGAACACCTGGTATCGCGCTTCGACGAAAACCTGTCCGCGCTTGTCGCCCACTGCATGAACGCCGGCCCGCTCATCACGGCCGCCGACTTCCCGCTATCCGGCCTGACCGACGCGCAACTCGACGCGCTCGCGCTGCCGCTGCCCGCCGTGGACGATCTCTATCCGGCCACGCCGCTCCAGCAGGGCCTGCTGTTCCACACGCTGCTCGACAAGCGGCCGGGCCTGTACGTGAACCAGAAGCGTCTGACGTTCGAAGGCCGGCTCGACGCGCGCGCGATGCGCGACGCGTGGCAGGCCGCGCTGAATCGCCACGCGGTGCTGCGCACGCGCTTCGAATGGCGGCACGACGGCCCGGCGCTCCAGGTCGTCGATGCGAGGCTGGCATTGCCGTTCGATCCGCACGACTGGTCCGCGCTCACGGCCGACGTCTACGAGACGCGCCTCGCGAACTGGCTGCGCGACGACGCGCGGCGCGGTTTCGATCTCTCCCGCGCGCCGCTCGTTCGCGTCGCGCTGTTCGCGCGTCCGGACGGCGGTCACGATCTCGTGTGGACGAACCATCACATCCTGACCGACGGCTGGAGCGCGGCGCAACTGCTCGGTGAAATCAGCCGCGACTACGCGCTGCGCTGCGCGGGCAGCCGCCTGGATGTTGCGCCGGTGCCGTACCGGAACTACGTTGCGTGGCGCGCGCGGCAGGACGATTCGCTCGACTGGTGGAGCGCGCGCCGTGCCGAAGCCGACGATCCCGCCCAGCTCGCGGACGCGATCGGCGCAAGCGAGCCGAACGAAGCACACGAACCGCGCGAACCGCACGAACAACCGCTGCTATCGGACCGCGAGTTGCCGGCCGCGTCGGTACACGCGCTGACGTCCGCCGCGCGCCGCGCGCACGTGACGCTGAACACGCTGCTGCAAGGCGCATGGGCGATCCTGCTCGCGCGCTACAGCGGCCGTCGTCAGGTCGCGTTCGGCGTGACGGTGTCCGGGCGGCCCCCCGAGTTGCCCGGCATCGAAACGATGATCGGACTGTTCATCAACAGCCTGCCGGTGTGGGTGGACGTGCGCAACGATGCGCCGCTCGACGCGTGGCTCGGCCGCCTGCAACAGTACAACGCGGAGCTTAGGCTGCGCGAGCACACGCCGCTCGACGCGCTGAAGCGCCATCTCGGCGGCGCGGGCGCGGAGCCGTTCGACAGCCTGCTGATCTTCGAGAACTATCCGGTCGAAACCGGGCTGCGCCGCTTCGGCGACCGGCTGACGCTCGGCGCGTGGCAGTCGTTCGAGCGCACGCATTACCCGCTGTCGCTGACGATCACGGCGGACGGCGAATCGATCCGGCTGGCGTGGATCGCGGACCCGGCGCACGTCGATGCGGCGACGCTCGAACGCATCGCGAATGCCTATGTGCGGATCGCGTCCGCGCTGGCCGGCGGCGACACCGCCCGCGTGGGCGACGTCGGCGTGCCGAGCGAGCCGTCGCGGCCGGTGCCGCTCGAATCGCATCATGGGCTCCCGCTGCTCGCGCGTTTTGCTGCCGAAGCCCGCCGCCGCCCCGCCGCGCGCGCGGTGTCGTGCGACGGCCGGCATCTGACCTATGACGGACTCGACCGTCTGTCGAACCGGATCGCCAACGTGTTGCTGCGCGCCGGCGTGCCGCGCGAGGCGCGTGTCGCGCTGTGCACCGCGCGTTCGGCCGACATGGTGGGCGGGCTGCTCGGCGTCCTGAAGGCCGGCGCGGCCTACGTGCCGCTCGATCCCGCGTATCCGGCCGCGCGGCTGAGCGACATGCTCGACGATTCGCGCGTCGAATGGATCGTCACCGATGCGCGAAACGCCGCATCCGGTCATCCGTGCTTCGAAGGGCGAAGGATCGTCGTGATCGAGGCCGTGCGCGACGCAGCCGACGGCGCGGACGAAGCGCCGGACGTCGCGATCGAATCCGCGCAACTGGCGTACGTGATCTATACGTCCGGCTCGACCGGGCGGCCGAAGGGCGTCGGCATCAGTCACGACGCGCTCGGCCGGTTTCTCGCGGGCGTCGGCGCGCGCATCGGCTTGCGACCCGGCGACCGGATGCTGGCCGCGACGACGTTGTCGTTCGACATCGCGGGACTGGAGCTTTATCTGCCGCTCGTGTGCGGCGCGCAGGTCGAGATCGCGCCGCGCGACGTCGTGCAGGACGGCCACCGTTTCGCGCGCTGGGTCGAGCGCGCGGACGGCACGGTGTTGCAGGCGACGCCGAGCGGCTGGCGCAACCTGCTCGAAGGCGGCTGGGCCGGCCAGCGCGGGATGACCGCGCTGTGCGGCGGCGAGGCGCTGCCGCGCGATCTCGCCGATGCGCTGCTCGCGCGCGGCGTGACGCTGTGGAACCTGTACGGCCCGACCGAAACGACGATCTGGTCCACCGTGGGCCTGATTCGCGCGGGCGAGCCGGTGACGCTCGGCGAGCCGCTGCACGACACCGTGCTGCGCGTGTTGGGCGCGGATGGCGCGGAGGCGCCGCCGGGCGGGATGGGCGAGTTGTGCATCGGCGGCGCGATGCTCGCGCGCGGGTACGTCGGGCGTCCCGCGCTGACCGCGGAGCGTTTCGTTCCCGATCCGCATGGCGACGGCGCGCGGCTGTACCGCACCGGCGACCTCGTGCGCCGGCACGCGGACGGTTCGCTCGCGTATCTCGGCCGCGCCGATCAGCAGGTGAAACTGCACGGCTACCGGATCGAGCCGGGCGAGGTCGAAGCGGTGCTGCGCCGGATGCCGGGCGTGCGCGACGCGGTGGTGGTCGTGCGCGGCCATGCGATCGACGCGCGGCTGACCGGTTACGTCGCCGTCGGACCCGACGCAGGCGACGCGGCGATGACCGCCGACACGCTGCGTGCGTTCGCGTCCGCGCGGCTGCCGGCGCATATGGTGCCGGGCGCATGGGGCTTGCTCGATGCGCTGCCGCTGACGCCGAACGGCAAGGTCGATCGCCGTCGCCTGCCGGACCCGGATGCCGCCGCCGCGACGTGGGAAGCGCCGCGCGGCGAAGCGGAGACGACACTGGCGGCGTTGTGGTCTCAGGTGCTCGGCGTAGAGCGCGTCGGCCGCCGCGATGACTTCTTCGCGCTCGGCGGCCATTCGCTGCTGGCGGTGCGGATGACGTCGCGGGTGCGGCAGGCGCTGGCGCGCGACGTCACGTTGCAGACGGTCTTCCGCCATCCGTCGCTCGCGGCGTTTGCCGACGCGGTGCGCGCGCTTGCGCCGATCGACGGCGAAGCCGCTGGGTCGACGACGACGCGCGAGGCTCCGCGCGACGATCGCGGTTATCCGCTGTCGCACGCGCAGGAGCGGTTGTGGTTCCTGTGGAAACTCGCGCCGCAGAGCGCCGCGTACCACATGGCGGGCGCGCTGCGCTTGACCGGACCGCTCGACCGCGCCGCGCTCAAACACGCGCTCGACACGCTGGTCGAGCGCCATGCGAGCCTGCGCACGCGCTTCGCGAGCGACGACGGCGTCGCCACGCAAGCCATCGTCGCCGCTGCGGCGTATGGCTGGTCCGAACACGATCTCGGTGGAATCGGCCTCGGAATCGGGGAAGCGGCGCGCGATGCGCGGCTGCAAACGCTGCTGGAAGCCGCCGCGTCCGAGCCGTTCGATCTCGAACGCGGCCCGGTGTTTCGCGCGTCGCTGGTCGAACTGACGCCGGACGCACACGTGCTCCAGTTCGCGATGCATCACATCGTGTCGGACGGCTGGTCGCAGACCATCCTGCTGCGCGAGTTCGGCGAGCTTTACGCGGCGGCGGTCGAAGCGAGGCCGCCGCAACTGCCGCCGCTGCCTCGCCAGTATGCGGAGTACGCACGCGATGAACGCGAGCGTGCGGACGACGCGCGTATTGCATCGGACCTCGACTGGTGGCGCGAGCAACTCGGCGCCACGCATCCGGTGCTCGTTTTGCCGTCCACGCGCAAGGCCGCCGATGAGCGCCACGAGCGCAGCGATCGCGGCGGCCGGCAGCTGGCCGAACTGACGCCCGCGCAATGGGACCGCGTGAAGGCGCTCGCGAACCGCCATCACGCGACGCCGTTCATGGTGCTGCTCGCCGCGTATGCGTTGCTGCTGCAACGGCTCGGCGGGCAGGACGACGTGCGGATCGGCTTCCCGGTCGCGGGCCGCGATCGCGCGGACGTCGAGCGCGTGGTCGGTTTTTTCGTGAACACGCTGGTCGCGCGGGTCCGGGTGTCGCCCCGGCAGCCGTTCGCCGCGCTGCTTGCAGGCGTGCGCGACACCGTGATCGACGCGCAGTCGCACGGCAACGTGCCGTTCGCGACGCTGATCGACGCGCTTCAGCCGACACGCAGCCTCGGTCAGACGCCGCTGTTCCAGGCAATGTTCAACTTCGAGCCGGGTCTGGACGCGTCCGCGCTGCGGTTGCCGGGCCTGACGGTCGAGCCGGTCGAGACGGACCGCGCGTTCGCGCAGTTCGACCTGTCGCTGCACGTGCGCGAGCACGCGGACGGCGCGCGGCTGTCGATGGTCTATGCGAGCGATCGGTTCGACGCCGCGACCGTCGAACGCTGGCTCGGCTACTACGTGCGCGTGCTCGAAACGGCGGTGGACGACGCGCCGCGCGCGACCGGCAACGTCGCGCTGCTGTCCGGCGACGAGCATGCGAGTCATGTCGCGCTGGGCCGCTGCGATGCGGATTACGGCACGCCGGAACCCGTGCATCGGCTGATCGCGAAGCAGGCGCGGACGCGGCCGCACGCGCAGGCCGTGGTCTATCGCGACAGCGTGTTGACGTACGCCGAACTCGACGCCGCGGCGAACCGCGTCGCGCACCGGCTCGCGGCGCTCGGCGTCGGGCCGGACGTGTGCGTCGGCATCGCGGCGGAGCGTTCGACGGAGATGGTCGTCGGGCTGCTCGGCATCCTGAAGGCCGGCGGCGCGTATGTGCCGCTCGATCCGGACTATCCGCGCGAGCGCCTGTCGTACATGCTGGACGACAGCGGCGTCCGGCTGCTGCTCACGCAGTCGCGGCTTCGTTCGCGGCTGCCGGTGCCGGCCGGCGTCGACGTGCTGGAACTGGACGCCGCCGATCTGTCCGGCGAGCCGCCGACCGATCCCGGCGTGACGGTGCACGGCGACAATCTTGCATACGTGATCTACACGTCCGGTTCGACCGGCAAGCCGAAGGGCGCGGCGAACCGGCATGACGCGCTGTACAACCGGCTTGCGTGGATGCAGTCCGCGTATCGCCTCGACGATACCGACACCGTGTTGCAGAAGACGCCGTTCAGCTTCGACGTGTCGGTGTGGGAGTTCTTCTGGCCGCTGATGGTCGGCGCGCGGCTCGCGATGGCCGAGCCGGGCGCGCATCGCGAGCCGCGCCGGCTGGTCGAACTGATCGGCCGGCATCGCGTGACGACGCTGCATTTCGTGCCGTCGATGCTGCAGGCGTTCGTCGAGCACGAAGGCGCAGGCGCGTGCGACGGGCTCAAGCGGGTGATCTGCAGCGGCGAGGCATTGCCGGCGGAACTGGCGAACCGCGCGCAACGTACGCTGCCGCGCGCCGCGCTCTACAACCTGTACGGGCCGACCGAGGCCGCGATCGACGTCACGCACTGGACCTGCCGCGCCGGCGACGACAGCGTGCCGATCGGCCGCCCGATCGGCAACGTGACGACCTATGTGCTGGACGGCGCGATGAACGTCGTGCCGCCGGGCGCCGCGGGCGAACTGTATCTCGGCGGCGCGGGCCTCGCGCGCGGTTATCTGCATCGTGCGGTATTGACCGCCGAACGGTTCGTGCCGGACCCGTTCGACACCGAAGGCGGCCGGCTGTACCGCACCGGCGACCTCGCGCGGTGGAACGGCGAAGGCGCGCTCGAATACCTCGGGCGGATCGATCATCAGGTGAAGGTGCGGGGCTTTCGCATCGAGCCTGGCGAGATCGAAGCGCAACTGCTCGCGCAGGCCGGCGTGCGCGACGCGGTCGTGACCGCGCATGCGGGACCGGGCGGCACGCGGCTGGTCGCGTACGTGACGGCTCAGGCAGGCGGCACGCTCGCCGCGCAGCCGCTGCGCGAGAGGCTTGCCGTGGTGCTGCCGGACTACATGGTGCCGGGAGCGATCGTCGTGCTCGATGCGCTGCCGCTGAATCCGAACGGCAAGGTGGACCGTCGCGCGCTGCCGGCGCCGGACGCCGTGGCGCGCGAATACGAAGCGCCGGCCGGCGACGTCGAGACCGCGCTCGCGCGGATCTGGCAACAGGTGCTCGGCGTGGAGCAGGTCGGCCGTCACGACAACTTCTTCGAACTGGGTGGCGATTCGATTCTCAGCCTGAAGGTCGTGGAGCGCGCGGCGCGCGCCGGTTTCGCGCTCGCGCCGCGCGACCTGTTCGAGCAGCAGACTGTCGCGGCGCTGGCGGCACGCGTGTCCGTCGTGTCCGTTGCGGGGCAGCCCGGCGTCGAGGCGCGCATCGAGCCGGTGCCGGCGGACCGCAGAGCAACGCTGCCGTTATCCCATGCGCAGCAGCGGCAATGGTTCCTGTGGAATCTTCAGCCGGACAGCAGCGCGTATCACATCGCCGGCGGCCTGCGGGTCCGTGGGCCGCTCGACGCCGATGCGGCGCGCGCGGCGTTCGACGCGATCTGCGCGCGCCACGACGTGCTGCGCACGACGTTCGGTCAGACGGAGAACGGACTGCCGGCGCAGACCGTCCATGCGTCGATGCCGGTGGACTGGCGTGTCGCTCGCGTGGACGCGGCCGATGCGCAGACCGTCGCGCAGGCGTTCGCGGCCGGGCCGTTCGATCTCGCGAGCGGTCCGCTGATGCGGGTCGCGCTGCTCGAACTCGCGGACGACGAACATCTGCTCGTGCTCGTGATGCATCACATCGTGTCCGACGCATGGTCGATCGAACTGATCGTCGATGAGTTCGTTGCGCACTACGCGGCCGTTCAGGAGAGTCGTGCGGTGAATGCCGAGCCGTTGCCGCTGCAATACGGCGACTATGCCGCGTGGCAGCGCGCGCGGCTCGACGGCGGCGAAGCGGCGCGGCAGCTCGCGTACTGGCGCGGGTTACTCGGCGGCGAGCATCCGGTGCTGGCGCTTCCCGCGGATGGACCGCGCCGGCCGCTGGCCGAACGGCGCGCGGCCCGGCACGAAATCGCGCTGCCGGCCGCGCTGACCGATGCGGTGCGCGCTCAAGCGCGCGCGCGCAATACGACGCCGTTCGTCGTGTTCCTTGCCGCGCTGCACGCGCTGCTGCATCGCTACACCGGGCAGCGGCGGGTGCGCACCGGCGTGCCGGTCGCGAACCGGCATCATCCGGACACGCAGCGGCTGATCGGCTTTTTCGTGAACACGCAGGTGTTGCAGGCGGATATCGAGCCGGCGACGACGCTCGCCCAACTGATGCGCGAGCTGGGCGAGCGCGCGGCGGATGCGCAGACGCATCAGGACCTGCCGTTCGACGTGCTGGTCGATGCGCTCGGCGTCGAGCGCAGTTTGACCCACACGCCGCTGTTCCAGGTGATGTACAACCACGTGCGGCGCGAATGGCGGTCGCTGCGCGCGATTCGCGGATTGGACGTCGAGCCTTATGTCGTCGCGGGCGGCACCGCGCAGTTCGAACTGATGCTGGAGACGCGCGAAGAGGCCGATGGGGCGCTGGTCGCGAGTCTGCGTTATGCGCGCGATCTGTTTCATGAAGAGACGATTGCGCGGATGGGGCGGCACTATCGGGCGTTGCTGGAGGCGGTGGTTTGTGATCCGGCGACGGCGATCGGTGAAGTCGGGTTGCTCGATGACGGCGAGCGGGGAACGTTGCTGGAGTGGGGTTCGGCTTGTTCGGTTGATGAGGCGACGCTGCCGCTGCACGGGCAGATCGCGCGGCAGGCGGCGCGGCGGGCCGATGCGGTGGCGGTTGTTTGCGAAGGCCATGCGCTGGGCTATGGCGAACTGAATGCGCGCGCTAACCGGCTTGCGCATCGGTTGATCGCGCTCGGCGTTGGACCGGAAGTGCGCGTCGGGCTCGCGATGGAGCGGTCGCTGGAACTGGTTGTCGGCTTGCTGGCGATACTGAAGGCAGGCGGCGCGTATGTGCCGCTCGACCCTTCCTATCCGCAGGACCGGCTGGCGTACATGATCCGGGACAGCGGGATTGCGTTGCTGCTGGCGCAGTCGTCGGTGGTTGAGCGGTTGCCTTCGTCGTCGAATGTGCAGACGTTGCTCGTCGATGCGCTGGACGTGGCGGATGAACCGGCAACGGACCCGGTTGTAGCCGTGCACGAATCGAACCTTGCGTATGTGATCTACACGTCAGGCTCGACCGGACGGCCGAAGGGCGCTCAACTGACGCATCGCAACGTCGCGCGGCTGCTGACCTCGACGCAGCACGGGTTCGATTTCAACGAGAACGACGTATGGACGCTGTTCCACTCGTATGCGTTCGACTTCTCGGTGTGGGAGATATTCGGCGCGCTATGCCATGGCGGCCGTCTTGTAGTCGTGCCGTATCTGGTGAGTCGTTCGCCGGAAGAGTTCGTCGAACTGCTGCATCGAGAACAGGTGACGGTGCTGAACCAGACACCCTCCGCGTTCCGGCAATTGATGGCGGTGCCTGGGCTGTACGACGGAAAAAACCTGTCACTGAGATTGGTGATCTTCGGCGGCGAAGCACTGGAGCCACAGACGCTGCGGCCATGGTTCGATCACTTCGGCGATGCGAAGCCGCGTCTGGTGAACATGTACGGGATCACCGAGACGACGGTGCACGTGACGTACCGGCCGATAACGCAGGCGGACCTGAACGGCCAACGCAGCCCGGTCGGTGAGCGTATCCAGGATCTCGGCGTGTATGTGCTGGATGCGCAGATGAACCTGTCGCCGGTTGGTGTGGAAGGGGAACTGTACGTATCGGGCGAAGGACTGGCGCGAGGATATCTGAACCGTGCGGGCCTGACGGCGGAGCGGTTCGTGCCGAATCCGTTCGCCGAGGACGGTAGCCGGCTGTATCGCACGGGTGACCTGGCGCGTTGGAACGCGCAAGGCGAACTCGAATACGCGGGCCGTCTGGATCATCAGGTGAAGGTGCGGGGTTTCCGTATCGAACTGGGGGAAATCGAGGCGCAGTTGCTGAAGCAGTCAGGCGTATCGGAAGCGGTGGTGCTCACGCAGGAGAGCGCATCGGGCACGCGGTTAATAGGCTACGTGACGGCGCACAACGATGCTCTACTGGATGGCCAGAGCTTACGCAGCCAACTCGCGCAGACGTTGCCAGACTACATGGTGCCATCGGTGGTGATGGTGCTGGATTCGCTGCCATTGACCCCGAACGGCAAACTCGACCGCCGCGCATTGCCGGAGCCGGAACATGCGGTTGCCGAAGCCCATATCGAAGCGCGCAACGACGTTGAACGCACGCTGCTGTCGATCTGGCATGGCGTGCTGGGGCGCACCGATCATGGCGTCACGGAAAACTTCTTCGAACTCGGCGGCGACTCGATCCTGAGCTTGCAGATCGTCGCGCGAGCGCGTCAGGCCGGGTTGAAGCTGGGCGCGCGCCAGGTGTTCGAGCATCCGACCGTGGAAGGACTGGCGCGTGTGGCTCGGGCTGCACACGGCGAAACCCGGCGCGCGGAGATTCGCACGCCGCTGCCGCTGACGCCGATCCAGCAGATGTTCTTCGAACGTTTCCCGCACGGCGAATCGCACTGGAACCAGACGGTGCTTTTGAGCGTAACCGGCGCGCTGGACGTGGCGGCACTCGAACAGGTGTTAGCCGCGCAGGTCGACGCACACGATGCATTGCGCCTGCGCTTCAGTCGCGATGAAGAAGGGCGGTGGCATCAGCAGGTGACGGAGCGCGAGACGCAACCGGTGCTGGCGTTGTTCGACCTGCGCGGCCACGCGGACTGGAAGGCCGAACTGGAAGCACAGTGCGCACGTCTGCAAGGCGGCCTCGATATCGAACGGGGTCCACTGATCCGGGCAGGTTACTTCACGCTGGAGAACGAAGCGCGATTGCTGCTGACCGTGCATCACCTGGCGGTCGATGGCGTGTCGTGGCGTGTGCTGCTCGAAGAGCTTCGACAGGGAATCGAGCGGGCGGCGCGGGGCGAACCCGTGAACTGGCTCGCCAGCACGCCGTGGAGCGCGTGGGTGGAATCGCAGGCGCAGTACGCGCAGCGCGACGCAGTAAAGCAGGAGGCGAAGTGGTGGCGGGAGTCACTGCAAGCAGCATCGGTTGCATGGACTGAAGCGCATGAAAAAATGACCGGAAAAACCGAACCCGTCCTGCTGAAACTGGACCCCATCCGCACCCGCGAACTGCTGCAAGACGTGCCGGGCACGTCGCGCATGAGCGTGGAGGAAGTGCTGCTGGCATCGTTGGCCCGAACGCTGGGCGAGTCGTATGGCCCGAACGGCGTACTGATCTCGCTGGAAGGCCACGGCCGCGAGATTCCTGACGACGCACTCGCAACCGAACTGGACCTGAGCCGCACGGTGGGCTGGTTCACGACGCGTTATCCGGTGTGGCTGAAAAGAAGCGACGACACGGGCGCGATCCTGCGCGAAACGAAGTCGCGAATCCGCGCGGTGCCGCATCGCGGGCTGCACTTCGGCCTGCTGCGAGAGGAGTTGAAGGATCTGCCGCAGCCGCAGGTGAGTTTCAACTACCTGGGCCAGTTCGACCAGAGCATCGGCGGCGACAACCGGTTCGCATTCGCCGGAGAGCCGCACGGCGAATCAATGGCGCACACCGGCGAATCGCCCTACGTGCTGGACCTGAACGCGCTAGTGGCAGGCGGGGAACTGACGCTCGCATGGGACTACGACGCGACGAGACTCGACGCGGAGCAGGTCGAACACCTGGTAGTGCGCTTCGACAAAAACCTGTCCGCGCTTGTCGCCCATTGCCTGAACGCGGCCCCAACCGTCACCGCAACCGACTTCGACATCGACATCAGCCAGCAGGAACTCGACCAGTTCCTCGAACAGTTATCCGATTGATGAAATCTCCGACATTCGCAAACGAGGCCGACATGCCGACGCAGAACATGCGGGACAAGCGCAACGTCGAGGCGATCTGCTATCTGACCGCGCTCCAGGAAGGGATGCTGTCGTACGGCCTCGCCGGCGGGCGCGATCCGTATTACACGCAGAAGGTTTTCGAGCTGGACGGCGCGCTCGACGAGCGCCTGTTCTGGCGCGCGTGGCAGACGGTCGTCGCGCGTCATCCGGTGTTGCGCACCGACGTGCGCTGGAAAGAACTCGACCGTCCCGTGCAGGTCGTGTATCGCGATGCGCCGCTCGATCCGGTCGTCGAGGACTGGCGCGAGTCGAATGGACCGGCAGGCGCGGAAACACAGACGGAACGGCTCGCGCGCGAATGGCAGGCGGTGCGCGACGCGGGTTATCGTTTCGACCGCAGCGCGGACCTGGACGTCCGGCTGATCCGCATCGCCGACTCGCGTCGCTGGTTCGTCTGGCGGTTCCATCATCTCCAGCTCGACGGCTGGAGTTTCGCGATGGTGCTGGGCGACGTGCTGCGCGCATACGATGCGCTCGTTGCGGGGCAGGCGCCGGTTTTCGACCCTGCGCCCGGTTTCCAGCAGTACGTGAAGTGGCTGACGACGCAGAGCGCCGACGACGACTGGTGGCGCACGCACCTGGCGGGCTTCGACGCGCCGACCGCGTTGCCGTCGAACGTCGGCGGCGGATCGCAGCCGGGCAGCGGCTTCGCGGAGCGCAGCGTGCGCGTGCCGCGCGGGCGGACCACCGCGCTCGCACAGTTCGCGCGTGCGCATCGCCTGACCGTGAGCACGCTGCTGCAAGGCGCGTGGGCGTGGGTGCTTGCCGCGCATGCCGGCACGCGCGACGTCGTGTTCGGCGTGACGGTGTCCGGCCGGCCGGCGGAACTGGATGGCGTCGAGCGGATCGCGGGGCTCTTCATCAACACGCTGCCCTGCCGGGTGACAGTCGATGGCGCGGACGGTCTTGTCGACTGGCTGCGCTCGCTTCAGCAGGCCACGCTGGAGATCGGCCGCCGCGCGCATCACCCGCTCGCGACGATCCGGCGGCAAACGAGCCTGTCCGCCGAGCAGCCGCTGTTCGACACCGCGCTCGTGTTCGAGAATTTTCCGGTGGACCGGTTCGCGATGGCGGACTCGTCGCTGTCGATCGCGTCGCTTGCCGAAGGGCGCAGGCTGACCGAGGACGGCTACGCGCACACGACGGGCCGCAATCACTATCCGGTCAGCCTGATCGTCGTGCCGGGCGACGAACTCGAAGTCGCCGTCGCATACGACACCAGCCGGATCGATCACCCGACCGCCGGGCTGCTGCTGGACCAGGTAATCGACGTGCTTGGGCGTTTCGTCGATCCGGCGGTCGAACGGGTGGCCGATCTCGCGCCGCGCGTCGCGGCGGAGCCGCCGGTCACGCCGTCGTTCGAACCCGTGCCCGAACGCGTGCGGCGATACGCCGATACGCGCGGCGACGCGTGCGCGATCCGCGATGAAAACGACACGCTGACGTGGGCCGAACTGTGGACGCAATCCGGCCGGCTTGCGCGCGCGCTTCGGGAGCGGGGCGTTCGCGCGCAGGATCGCGTCGCTGTCTGCCTGCCGCGCTCGGCGGCGCTCGTCGTCGCGCTGCTCGCGACATGGCGCGTGCGCGCCGTGTATGTGCCGCTCGATCCGAACGCGCCGGCCGAACGCCTCGCCTGGCAGATCGCGGATTGCGGCGCTCGCTGCGCGATTGCCGACGCCGACGCCGACGCGCCGTGGCGTCCGCAGCAAGTCGCGCTGGCGCACCCGGACGCGCGCTTCGACGGAGCGCCGCTCGACGACGACACGCCCTACACCGACGGTTACGCATACCTGATCTACACGTCCGGCTCGACCGGCCGTCCGAAGGGCGTCGCGGTTAGTCATGCGGCGGTGTCCGCGTATCTCGACGGCGTCACGCGCTGCGTGCCGGACGACGTCCGCAGCATCGCATGCGTGTCGACGCCCGCGGCGGACCTCGGCTACACGGCGCTGTTCGGCGCGCTGTGGAACGGCTGGACGCTGCACCTGATCGGCGACGAGCGCGCGCTCGATCCGGACCGCTTCGCCGACTACATGCGCCGTCATGCGGTCGATGCGCTGAAGATCGTGCCGGGCCATTTCGGCGGGCTGATGCAGGCGGCGGCCGCTGCCGACGCGATCCCCGCGCGCTGCCTGATCCTCGGCGGCGAGGCGACGCCGCGTGCGCTCGCGTTGCGGGTCGCGTCGCTGAAGCCGTCGTGCCGGATCGTCAACCACTACGGTCCGACCGAGACGACGATCGGCGCGGTGGCCGGCGAGATCGACGCCACGGAACAGGGCGGCGCGCCCGCGCTGGGCCGTCCGCTGCGGCACGCGAGCCTGCACGTGCTGAACGCGGACGGCGACCCGGCGCCGGCCGGCGCGGTCGGCGAGATCCACATCGGCGGGGCCGGGGTCGCGGCCGGCTACTGGGCGCGTCCGTCGCTGACGGCCGCGCGGTTCGTGCCGGACCCGTGGTCGGTTAATGGCGCGCGCCTGTATCGCACCGGCGACCTCGGCCGCCGTCTGCCCGGCGGCGCGATCCAGTTCGTCGGACGCGCGGACGATCAGGTGAAGATTCGCGGCTTCCGCATCGAGCCGCAGGAGATCGCCGGCGTGCTGCGCACGCTGGCCGGCGTGCGCGATGCCGCGGTGCTCGCGCTTCGCAAGGACGACCGCGAAGCGACGCTGGCCGCATGGGCATGCGGAACCGGCCTCGACGCCGACGCGTTGCGCACCGCGTTGCGCGAGCGCCTGCCGGGCCACATGGTGCCGTCGTCGGTGCAGGTCGTCGACGCGCTGCCGCTGACGCCGAACGGCAAACTCGACCGCGCGGCGCTCGCGCAGTCGCTGGAGCACGCGGCCGGACCCGCCGCGCCTGCCGCCCCGCGCACGCCGACCGAGGCGACGCTGCTCGCGGTCTGGCAACAGGTGCTGCAACGCGCGGACATCGGCGTGCACGACGCGTTCCTCGACGTCGGCGGCGACTCGATCCTGAGCCTGCAGATCATCGCGAAGGCGCGCCGCGCCGGCCTGAAGATCAGCCCGAAGGACATGCTCGCGTTTCCGAGCGTCGCGCGTCTCGCGGAGCACGTCGACCAGCAGGCGAAACCCGAACAGCAGGCCGTGGCGGCCACGCTGCAACGGCTGATCGAAGCGGTGAAATAACGCGAACTGACGCGCCGCGCCGCGCCGGCGAGGCGCTCATCCGGCATGCCGGCCCGCCGCCGCGCCGCGCGCGGGCCGAACGACGCCGCGCCGTCCGGCGCGGGCGTCCTGACGAGACAGACGATGGAAAACATTGCGGAAAAAGACGAGCTGCTGAAGATCTCCGAACACTATGCGGAACTGCCCGCGGACAAGCGCGCGCAGTTCCGCGCGCTCGTCAGGCAGAACGGCATCGACGTCGGCCAGTTGCCGATCGTGCCGCTGCCGCGCGAGACGGACCTGTTTCCGCTGTCCATTGCGCAGGAGCGGCTGTGGTTCCTGTGGAAGCTCGACCCCGAAAGCGCGGGTTACGTGGTGCCGCGTTCGGTGCGGGTGCGCGGGCCGCTCGCGCGCGACGCGCTGCGCGGCGTGCTGAGCGAACTGGTCGTGCGTCATCCGGCGCTGCGCACATTGTTCGTCGACGTCGATGGCGATGCGCGCCAGCGCGTGCGCGACGAGCCGGTGTACGGCTGGGTCGAGAAGGATCTGTCTGCACTGCCGAAGCCGGAGCGCGAGGCCGCCGCGAGCCATGCGCTGCAAGGCATCGCCGGCGCGCCGTTCGACCTCGAACGCGGGCCGCTCTTCCGGGCCGCGCTGCTGAAGCTCGGTGACGACGACCACGTGTTCCATCTGTCGATGCATCACATCGTGACCGACGGCTGGTCGATGTCGGTGCTGGTGAAGGAACTGCTCGACCTGTACCACGCGCGCGCGACCGGCCGCGGCGCGACGCTGCCCGACGCGGCGATCAGCTATGCGGACTACGCTGGCTGGCAGCGCGAATGGCTCGACGACGCGGCGCTCGACGCGCAGATCGGCTACTGGCGCGCGCTGCTCGGCGACGTGGACGCGTATCCGCCGCTGCCGTTCGACCGCGCCCCCGGCGCGGCGCGCGACGGCGTTGGCGGCAATGTGGCGACGACGCTCGACGCGGCCGTCGCGCAGCGGCTGCGGGAACTCGCGCGGCGCGCGGGCGCGACGCTGCCGATGGTGCTGATGGCCGCGCTCGACGTGCTGCTGTACCGCTATACCGGGCAGGCCGACGTGCGCGTCGGCATGCCGGTGTCCGGGCGCGAGTCGCCCGACGTCGCACCACTGGTCGGCTTCTTCGTGAACACCCTGGTGATCCGCGCGGACGTGTCGCCGGCCGCGACGTTCGGCGCGCTCGTCGCGCAGGTGCGCGAGCGGATGCTCGAAGCGCAGAACCACCAGAACGTGCCGTTCTCGCGGCTCGTCGATGCGTTGCAGCCGGTGCGCCGCACCGGCGAGACGCCGCTCTTCAACGTCACGTTCAACCATCAGCGCGGCGTCGACGTGCCGGATGCGCCGGTCGCCGGGCTGCGGATCGAGCCGTTCGACGCGGCCGACGGCGTCGCGCAGTTCGACCTCGGGCTGGACATCGTCGAAACGCGCGACGCGCTGCACGTGACCTTCAGCTATGCGCGCGACGTGTTCGACGCCGCGACCGTCGAGCGTCTGTGCGCGCACTACGTCGGCCTGCTCGACGACGTTTCGCGCGCGCCGGGCATGACGATCGACGCACTCGACCTGCTTGGCGAACGCGAGCGGCAGACGTTGCTCGCGAGGGGACGCGGACCGGAGCAGGACGCCGCGCCGGCCGTCGTGCACGAGCGGATCGCCGCGCGGGCGCATGAGCGTGGTGACGCGACCGCGCTGATCTGCGACGGCGAGGCACTGGACTACCGCGCACTGAACGCGCGCGCGAACCGGCTCGCGCACCGGCTGACGAAACTCGGCGTCGGGCCGGACGTGCGGGTCGGGCTGGCCGTCGAGCGTTCGGTTGATCTGGCGGTCGCGCTGCTCGCGATCCTGAAGGCGGGCGGCGCGTATGTGCCGCTCGACCCGTCGTATCCGCATGAGCGGCTCGCGTACATGATCGCGGACAGCGGCGTCGCGCTGCTGCTCACGCAGTCGCGCGCGGCAGGCCGCCTGCCGGCGTCGCCCGGCGTGCATGTGCTGGCGATCGACGAAGAGGACGTATCAGGCGAACCTTCGGCCGATCCGCGCGTGAAGGCGCAACGGGCGAATCTCGCGTATGTGATCTACACGTCGGGCTCGACCGGCCGCCCGAAGGGCGTCGCGATGGCGCACGACGCGTTCGCGCGGCACGTGCAGGTATCGACCGGCTTCTTCGGCATCGGAAGCGACGACCGCGTGCTGCAATTCTCGACCGCGAACTTCGACGGCTTCGTCGAGCAACTGTTTCCGGCGCTGTGCGTCGGCGCGACGGTGGTGATGCGCGGGCCGGCGCTGTGGGACAGCGGGCGGTTCCGCGACGAGGTGCGGCGTCACGGCATCACGGTCGCGGATCTGACGACCGCGTACTGGCAGATGCTGGTTCAGGACTTCGCCGCGCTGCCCGACGCGGACCTCGGGCCGCTGCGCCGGGTCCACGCGGGCGGCGAGGCGATGTCCGCGTCCGCGCTGCGCAAGTGGCGCGGGCTGTACGCGGGCAAGATCGGCCTGCGCAACACGTATGGGCCGACCGAGGCGGCGGTGACGGTCAGCGCGTTCGATTGCGACCGCGTGCCGGCCGACGAACCCGGCGCGATGAGCGCGGTGCCGCTCGGCGATCCGCTCGGCGGGCGCTGCCTGTACGTGCTCGACGCGTCGCTGCGCGTCGTGCCGCCCGGCGTGACCGGCGAGCTTTATATCGGCGGCGATCTGCTCGCGCGCGGTTATCTGAACCGGCCGGGATTGACGGCCGAGCGGTTCGTGCCGGACCCATGGAGCGCGACAGGCGGCCGGCTGTACCGCACCGGCGACCTGGTGCGCTGGAACGCGAACGGGCAGCTCGATTACCTCGGCCGCGTCGATCATCAGGTGAAGGTGCGCGGGTTCCGCATCGAGCCGGCCGAGATCGACGCGCAACTGCTCGCGTGCGACGGCGTGCGCGAGGCGGTCGTGATCCCGCGCGACAGCGGCGAAGGCACGCGGCTGATCGCCTATGTGACGCCGCACCACGGCCATACGCTGGACACCGCCGCGTTGCGCGCGCGCCTCGCCACGACGCTGCCGGATTACATGGTGCCGTCCGCGCTGGTCGTGCTGGATGCGCTGCCGCTGAACCCGAACGGCAAGCTCGACCGCCACGCGCTGCCGGCGCCGACGTTCGGGACGCGTGCCTGCGAGGCCCCGCTCGGCGCGACGGAAACCGTGCTCGCGGACGTGTGGCGCGACGTGCTCGGCGTCGAACGCGTCGGGCGGCACGACAACTTCTTCGAACTCGGCGGCGATTCGATCCTGAGCCTGAAGGCGGTGGCGCGCAGCGTGCGCGCCGGGATTGCGATCACGCCGCGCCAGTTGTTCGAGCATCAGACCGTCGCCCAACTCGCGGGTGCGATCGCGCCGGCCGATGCGGAGGAGGCCGCGGCCGCGCCGCTCGTGCGCGTGCCGGGGGACGGCGCGCTGCCGCTGTCGTACGCGCAGCAGCGGCTGTGGTTCCTGTGGAACCTTCAGCCGGATAGCAGCGCGTATCACGTCGGCGGCGGGCTGCGGCTCGCCGGGGCGCTCGACGTCGATGCGCTGCGCGCGAGCCTCGATGCGGTCGTGCTGCGCCAGGCGTCGCTGCGCACGACGTTCGATGCCGATAGCGACGGCAACGTCTCGCAGCGGATCGCGGCGCAGCCCGATTACGACTACCGGTTCGTCGATCTGTCCGGCGCTGCCGATGCGGAGGCCGATGCGGCGACGCTCGCCGCGCGGGTGCGCGCGAAGCCGTTCGATCTTGTGGCCGGCCCGTTGCTGCGGGTCGCGGTGATCCGGCTGAACGCGTCCGGGCACATCCTCGTGATGGTGATGCATCACATCGTTACCGACGGCTGGTCGGTGGACGTGCTGCTGCGCGAACTCGTCGCGCACTACCGCGCGCGGCTCGACGGCGAAGCGGCCGCTGTCGCGGCGCTGCCGGTGCAATACGCGGATTACGCGGTGTGGCAGCGCCGGTATCTGGACGGCGGCGCGCGCGAACGGCAGCTTGCCTACTGGCGCGAGCAACTGGGCGGCGAGCAGCCGGTGCTGCTGCTGCCGGCCGATCGTCCGCGCCATGCGCTCGCGGATTCACAGGCAGCCTGTCATCAGGTCGCGCTGGACGCGGGGCTGGCGGACGCCATTCGAGGAATGGCCCGCGCGCGCGGCGCGACGCCGTTCATGGTGCTGCTGAGCGCGTTTTACGTGACGCTGCATCGCCATACCGGGCAGCACGACATCCGCGTCGGCGTGCCGATCGCGAACCGGGAGCGCGTCGAGGTCGAAGGGCTGATCGGGTTCTTCGCGAACACGCAGGTGTTGAGGGCGGATCTGCACGGCGTCGCCGATCTCGGCGCGCTGCTCGACCAGGTGAAGACGCGCGCGCTCGATGCGCAGGCGCATCAGGATCTGCCGTTCGACGTGCTCGTCGATGCGCTCGGCGTCGAGCGCAGCCTGACTCACACGCCGCTGTTTCAGGTGATGTTCAACTATCAGAAGGAGGACTATCGGGTTCTGGACGAACTGCCGGGGCTTCGCGTGAGCGGGTACGACGCGGGGCCTGGCGCGGCGCAGTTCGAACTGACGCTGAATGTGATCGAGGATGGCGACGGCGATATCACGCTCAGCTTTGTTTATGCGGCAGGGTTGTTCGACGCGGGGACCATCGAGCGGTTCGGGCGGCATTATCGGGCGGTGCTGGAGGCGGTGGTTCGCGATCCGGCGACGGCGATCGGTGAAGTCGGGTTGCTCGATGATGGCGAGCGGGGAACGTTGCTGGAGTGGGGTTCGGCTTGTTCGGTTGATGAGGCGACGCTGCCGCTGCACGGGCAGATCGCGCGGCAGGCGGCGCGGCGGCCCGATGCGGTAGCGGTTGTTTGCGAAGGCCATGCGCTGAGTTATGGCGAACTGAATGCGCGCGCTAACCGGCTCGCGCATCGGTTGATCGCGCTCGGCGTCGGACCGGAAGTGCGCGTCGGGCTTGCGATGGAGCGGTCGCTGGAACTGGTTGTCGGCTTGCTGGCGATATTGAAGGCAGGCGGCGCGTATGTGCCGCTCGATCCTTCCTATCCGCAGGACCGGCTGGCGTACATGATCGGGGACAGCGGGATTGCGTTGCTGCTGGCGCAGTCGGCGGTGGTTGAGCGGTTGCCGTCATCGTGCGATGTGCGGACGCTGCTGATCGATGCGCTGGACGTGTCTGCGGAACCGGCGACGGACCCGGTTGTAACCGTGCACGAATCGAACCTCGCGTATGTGATCTACACGTCAGGCTCGACCGGACGGCCGAAGGGTGCGCAACTCACGCATCGCAACGTCGCGCGGCTGCTGACCTCGACGCAGCACGGGTTCGATTTCAACGAGAACGACGTATGGACGCTGTTCCACTCGTATGCGTTCGACTTCTCGGTGTGGGAGATATTCGGCGCGTTATGCCATGGCGGCCGTCTTGTAGTCGTGCCGTATCTGGTGAGCCGTTCTCCGGAAGAGTTCGTCGAACTGCTGAATCGAGAACAGGTGACGGTGCTGAACCAGACACCCTCCGCGTTCCGGCAGTTGATGGCGGTGCCTGGGCTGTACGACGGAAGGGACCTGTCGCTGAGGCTGGTGATCTTCGGTGGCGAAGCACTGGAGCCGCAAACGCTGCGGCCATGGTTCGACCACTTCGGCGATGCGAAGCCGCGTCTGGTGAACATGTACGGGATCACCGAGACGACGGTGCACGTGACGTACCGGCCGATAACACAGGCGGACCTGAACGGCCAACGCAGCCCGGTCGGTGAGCGTATCCAGGATCTCGGCGTGTACGTGCTGGATGCGCAGATGAACCTGTCGCCGGTCGGTGTGGAAGGCGAACTGTACGTATCGGGCGAAGGGCTGTCGCGGGGATACCTGAACCGTGCGGGCCTGACGGCGGAGCGGTTCGTGCCGAATCCGTTCGTCCAGGACGGCAGCCGGCTGTACCGCACGGGCGACCTGGCGCGTTGGAACGCGCAAGGCGAACTCGAATACGCAGGCCGTCTGGATCATCAGGTGAAGGTGCGGGGTTTCCGTATCGAACTGGGGGAAATCGAGGCGCAGTTGCTGAAGCAGGCGGGCGTATCGGAAGCGGTGGTGCTCACGCAGGAGAGCGCATCGGGTACGCGGCTGGTGGGCTACGTGACGGCGCGCAACGATGCGCCACTGGACGGCCAGAGCTTACGCAGCCGACTCGCGCAGACGTTGCCGGACTACATGGTGCCATCGGTGGTGATGGTGCTGGAGTCGCTGCCATTGACCCCGAACGGCAAACTCGACCGCCGCGCATTGCCGGAGCCGGAAAACACCCCATCGCGGGAACACGACCACGAAGCCCCGCAAGGCGAAACCGAAACGACGCTCGCGCAAATCTGGCAGCACGTATTGGGCGTCCCTCGCGTAGGCCGCCACGACAACTTCTTCGAACTCGGCGGCGATTCGATCCTGAGTTTGCAGATCGTCGCGCGCGCGCGGCAGTCGGGCCTGAAACTGACGGCCCGCCAGATGTTCGAGCAACAGACGGTCGCGCAGCTTGCGACCGTCGCGCAGCCGCTGGACGTTCATCAGGCCCGCAACGAACCGATCGAAGGCGAAGCGCCGCTGTTGCCGATTCAATCGTGGTTCTTCGAGCACGAGATTCCGAACCGTCACCACTGGAACCAGGCCGTGCTGCTGACGAGCCGCGACGCGCTGGACGTTCCGTCGCTGGAGCGCTCGCTGGTCGAGGTGGTGAATCATCATGCGTCGCTGCGGCTGCGTTACGTGCAGCACGCGCCGGGACAGTGGACGCAGACCTACGCGACCGACGCCGCCGCCAGCGACCTCCTGTGGGTCCGCCATGCGGCGGGCCTCGACGAGATGCAGACATTGTGCGACGACGCGCAACGCAGCCTCGATCTCGCGCGCGGCCCGCTGTTGCGGGCGCTGCTGCTGCGTCTGCCGGACGGTTCCGAACGCCTGCTGCTCGCGGCTCACCATCTGGTCGTGGACGGCGTGTCGTGGCGCATCCTGCTGGACGATCTGCGGACCGCGTATGGTCAGGCGCGAGCGGGCGACGCGATCCAGTTGCCGCATTCGACCGACTCGTACCGCCAGTGGGCATCCCGGCTCGCGGCACACGCGCAGGGCGACACGGTGCGCGCGGAACTGCCGTACTGGCTGTCGGTGCTCGACACGCCGTCGCAACTGCCCGACGTGCGCGCCGCAGGTGCGGCCACGCTGCGCCACGAGCGCCGGACCGGGCTGACGCTGACCCGCGAGGCGACGTCGCGGCTGCTGCACGATGCGCCGGCGGCGTTCCGCACTCAGGTGAACGATCTGCTGCTGACCGCGCTCGGCCGCGCGCTGTGCCGGTGGACCGGCGAGTCGAGCATCCGGATCGACGTCGAGGGCCACGGCCGTGAGGATCTCTTCGACGGCATCGACGTGAGCCGCACCGTCGGCTGGTTCACGAGCCTGTACCCGGTGCGGCTCGAACCGCTCGGTGATCCGGGCGACGCGCTGCTGCGCGTGAAGGAATCGCTGCGCGCGGCGCCGCAGCGCGGCCTCGGTTACGGGCTGCTGCGTTATGCCGGCGCGGGGGTGGATCGTCGGGCGTTGTCGGCCGCGCCGCGCTCCAGCGTCGTGTTCAACTATCTCGGGCAGTTCGATGGGAGCTTCGACGAAGCGGCCGCATGGCGACCCGCGCGCGAAACGCCGGGCGCGACGCGCGACGCGGACAGCCCGCTCGAACACGAACTGTCGGTGAACGGCCAGGTGTACGGCGGCGAACTGAAGCTGACGCTCGGCTACAGCGCGGAGCGTCATCGGGAGGCCGCGATCGACGCGCTGGTCCGGTCGTTCCGCGACGAACTGGAACAGTTGATCGCGCATTGCACGAGCGGCGCGGCGGGCGTCAGCCCGAGCGATTTTCCGCTGGCCGCGCTCGCGCAGCCGCAACTCGACGCGCTGCGTGTGCCGGCGGCCGCGATCGAGGATCTGTATCCGCTGTCGCCGATGCAGCAGGGGATGCTGTTCCATACGCTCTACGAGCCGCACGGCGGCGCGTACCTGACGCAGTTGAGCATCGGAATCGAAGGGCTCGACGTCGAGCGGTTCCGCCGCGCGTGGCAGACCGTGACCGCGCGTCACGAAATCCTGCGGACCGGCTTCGTGCCGTGCGGCGACCGCTGGATGCAGTGCGTCGTGAAGTCGGTCGAGGCGCCGTTCGCCGCGTTCGACTGGCGCGGGCGCGACGACCAGGACGCCGCGCTGCGCGAACTCGCGGCGGCCGAGGTTGCGCGCGGTTTCGACCTGCAAACCGCGCCGCTGCACCGGCTGGTTCTCGTGCGCACCGGCGGGCGCAGGCACCATTTTGTCTGGACGCACCATCACATGCTGCTCGACGGCTGGAGCGTGTCGCAACTGCTCGGCGAAGTGCTGCGCGCGTATGAAGGCAAGCCGTTGCCGCCTTCGGGCGGACGCTATCGCGACTACATCGCGTGGCGGCTGTCGCGCGACGTGCGCGACGACGAAGCCTGGTGGCGCGCACAGCTTGCGCGCCTGGATGCGCCGACGCGGCTCGCGGGCGCGCCGGACCCCGCGCGCGGCGAAAGCGGACAGGGCGACTGCACGGTGACGCTGGACGCCGCGCTCGCGGACGCGCTGTCGGCGTTCGCGAAACGCGAGCGCGTCACGCTGAACACGGTCGTGCAGGGCGCGTGGGCGCTGCTGCTGTCGCGCTGCACCGGACAGCGGGTCGTCACGTTCGGCGCGACGGTGGCCGGACGGCCGGAGGACGTGCCGGGCGCGCAGCGGATGATGGGGCTGTTCATCAACACGGTGCCGGTGATCGTCGGCGCGCGCGCGGATCGGCGGGTCGGCGACTGGCTGCGCGACTTGCAGGCGCAGAACGTCGAGATGCGCGAGCACGAGTTCACGCCGCTGCACGACATCCAGCAGTGGGCCGGCGCGGGCGGCGGCCTGTTCGACAGCATCGTCGTGTTCGAGAACTACCCGGTCGATTCCGCGCTGAAGGACGCCGCGCCGGACGGCCTCGCGTTCGACGAGGCGAGCGGCCGCGAGCAGACGAACTATCCGTTGACCGTCGTGGTCACGCAGGCGGGCGGGCTTTCGCTTCAGTATGGCTTCGACCGGCGGTTTTTCGATGCGGAGACGGTGGAGCGGATCGCCGGGTGGACGGTGGGGGTTCTGAAGGCGTTGGTCGATCGTGCGGAGCGGGCGGTTGGTGAGATTGCGCTGGGTGATGACGGCGAGCGGGGGCTGTTGCTGGGGTGGGGTTCGGCTTGTTCGGTTGATGAGGCGGTGCTGCCACTGCATGAGCAGATCGCACGGCAGGCGGCGCGGCGGGCCGATGCGGTGGCGGTTGTTTGCGAAGGCCATGCGCTGAGTTATGGCGAACTGAATGCGCGCGCTAACCGGCTCGCGCATCGGTTGATCGCGCTCGGCGTTGGCCCGGAAGTGCGCGTCGGGCTCGCGATGGAGCGGTCGCTGGAACTGGTTGTCGGCTTGCTGGCGATACTGAAGGCAGGCGGCGCGTATGTGCCGCTCGATCCTTCCTATCCGCTGGACCGGCTGGCGTACATGATCGGGGACAGCGGGATTGCGTTGCTGCTGGCGCAGTCGTCGGTGGTTGAGCGGTTGCCGTCATCGTCCGAGGTGCGGACGCTGCTGATCGATACGCTGGACGTGTCGATGGAACTGGCAACCGATCCTTTAGTACCGGTGCACGAATCGAACCTTGCGTATGTGATCTACACGTCAGGCTCGACCGGGCGGCCGAAGGGCGCTCAACTCACGCATCGCAACGTCGCGCGGCTGCTGACCTCGACGCAGCACTGGTTCGATTTCAACGAGAACGACGTGTGGACGCTGTTCCACTCGTATGCGTTCGACTTCTCTGTGTGGGAGATATTCGGCGCGCTGTGCCATGGCGGTCGTCTTGTAGTCGTGCCGTATCTGGTGAGCCGTTCTCCGGAAGAATTCGCGGAGTTGCTGCATCGCGAGCGTGTGACGGTGCTGAACCAGACGCCCTCCGCGTTCCGGCAGTTGATGGCGGTGCCTGGGCTGTACGACGGAAAAAACCTGTCACTGAGACTGGTGATCTTCGGCGGCGAAGCACTGGAGCCGCAAACGCTGCGGCCATGGTTCGACCACTTCGGGGATGAGAAGCCGCGTCTGGTGAACATGTACGGGATCACCGAGACGACGGTGCACGTGACGTACCGGCCGATAACGCAGGCGGACCTGAACGGCCAACGCAGCCCGGTCGGTGAGCGTATCCAGGATCTCGGCGTGTATGTGCTGGATGCGCAGATGAACCTGTCGCCGGTCGGCGTCGAGGGGGAACTGTACGTGTCGGGTGAGGGCTTGTCGCGAGGATATCTGAACCGTGCGGGCCTGACGGCGGAGCGGTTCGTGCCGAATCCGTTCGCCGAGGACGGCAGCCGGCTGTATCGCACGGGCGACCTGGCGCGTTGGAACGCACAAGGCGAACTCGAATACGCGGGCCGTCTGGATCATCAGGTGAAGGTGCGGGGTTTCCGTATCGAACTGGGGGAAATCGAGGCGCAGTTGCTGAACCAGCCGGGCGTATCGGAAGCGGTGGTGCTCACGCAGGAGAGCGCATCGGGCACGCGGTTAATAGGCTACGTGACGGCGCGCAACGATGCTCTACTGGATGGCCAGAGCTTACGCAGCCAACTCGCGCAGACGTTGCCGGACTACATGGTGCCATCGGTGGTGATGGTGCTGGATTCGCTGCCATTGACCCCGAACGGCAAACTCGACCGCCGCGCGTTGCCGGAGCCAGAAAACACTCGATCGCAGGGACACGACCACGAAGCCCCGCAAGGCGAAACCGAAACGACGCTCGCGCAAATCTGGCAGCACGTATTGGGCGTCCCTCGCGTAAGCCGCCACGACAACTTCTTCGAACTCGGCGGCCACTCGCTTTCCGCGATCCAGGTGGCGTCGAAGTTCACCGAACGATCCGGCGTGCCGCTGGCACTGAAGACGCTGTTCGAACACCCCAGGCTCGACCGTCTTGCGGCCGCGCTGCGCGACAGCCACGCGCAAACCGACCACCCGATCCGGCCGCGCGCCCCGGACGTCGCGAGAATCCCGCTCTCCGACGGCCAGGAGCGTCTGTGGTTCCTGTGGAAGCTCGATACCCGAAGCGCCGCCTACAACATGGTCGGCGCGCTGCGTTTCGACGGCGTCCTCGATGTCGATGCGATGCGCCGCGCGCTCGATCACCTCGTCGACCGGCACGAAGTGCTCCGCACCCGCTTCGACGAACAGGACGGCGTGCCGTCGCAGGTCGTCGGCGACCGCCAGTATGGCTGGGCCGAACACGACCTCGACCCCGCCCGCGATGACCCGCTTCGTCCGCTATTGCGCGCGCTGTCGCTCGAACCGTTCGATCTCGAACGCGGACCGTTGCTGCGCGTCGCGCTGATCCGGCTGTCCGCGTCCGCGCACGTCGTGCATTTCTCGATGCATCACATCGTGTCGGACGCGTGGTCGCTCGACATCCTGACCGCCGGCTTCGTGCGCGCGTACACGGCGATCGTCAACGGCGCGGCGCCGGCCGACGGCGATCCGCCGCTGCCAATCCAGTACGGCGACTATGCGCTGTGGCAGCGCGAACGGCTCGACGCGCGGCGCGTGCAGCACCTCGTCGCGTACTGGCGCGAGCGGCTCGGCGACGAGCATCCGACGCTGGAGTTGCCGGCCGCGCGCCGCCGCACCGGCCTGCGCGGCGCGGAAGGCGGACGCGTCGAGCGGCGTCTGTCGGCTGCGCAGACGGGCGCGCTGCGCCAACTGTGCGAACGCCAGCAGGTGACGCCGTTCATCGCGCTGCTCGCCGCGTGGCATCTGCTGCTCGCGCGCTACAGCGGGCAGCGGGACATCCGCGTCGGCGTGCCGGCGGCCGGCCGCGACCGCGCGGAGACCGAAGGGCTGATCGGCTTCTTCGTGAATACGCTCGTGATTCGCGCGACGCTCGACGGCGCCGCGCGCTTCGACGCGCTGCTGGACGAAGTCCGCCGCCACGTGCTCGAAGCACACGAGCATCAGGACCTGCCGTTCGCGCGGCTCGTCGATGCGTTGCAGCCCGCGCGCAGCGTCAGCCATACGCCGCTGTTCCAGACGATGCTGAACTATCTGCGGCCGGCGCGCGCGCAGACGCCGCTTCCCGGGCTCGCGGTGTCGCCGCTGCGCGACGACGCGCAGACCGCGCGCTTCGACCTCGTGCTGACCGCGATCGACGACGACGCGCTCACCGTGTCGCTGACGTATGCGCTCGACATCTTCGACGCGCCCGACGTCGAACGGATGCTCGCGCATTACGTCGAGATCCTCGATCAAGTCGCGTCGCGCCCGGCGATGCGCGTGGGCGAAGTCGTTCTTTCTGTCGATGCGGGCCATCGCACCGTGCCGGTCGAGCATCCATTCGTGCCGGTGATCGAACGGATCGCCGCGCAGGCGCGGCTGCGGCCGGATGCGCCGGCGCTGCATTGCGAAGGCGAGCGGCTCGATTATCGCGAACTGGACGCATGGGCGAACCGCATCGCGCGGCGTCTCGCGCGGCTGGGCGTCGGGCCGGACCAGCGTTGCGGCATCTGCATGCGCCGCTCGGCCGGACTCGTCGCGGCGCTGCTCGGCGTGATGAAGTCGGGCGCGGCGTTCGTGCCGCTCGATCCCGATTATCCGGCCGACCGCCTCGCGTACATGATGGACGACGCGGGCGTGAGCCGCGTCATCGTCGACGACGACACGACAACGCGGATGGCGGCGCTGCTGTCGGGCCGCAAGACCGTTCCGGTCGCGTCGCTCGAAGCGGAATCGCCCGAGCCGTTCGCGGCGTTTGTCCATCCGGATCAACTGGCCTACGTGATCTACACGTCGGGCTCGACCGGACTGCCGAAAGGCGTCGCGATCAGCCAGCGCGCGTTGAGCCTGCACATGGACGATTTCCTCGCGACCTACGGCATCGACGCGACCGACAAGCAGTTGCAGTCGTCGACGATCAACTTCGACGTCGCGCTGCACGAGATGCTGCCGGCGCTGATGCGCGGCGGCCAGGTCGAGATGCGCGGCTCGCAGCCGTGGGATCTGGAGACGATGAGCCGCCATCTCGCCGACGCGCGCGTGACGTTCTCGCGGATTCCGACCGCGTACTGGCAGCAATGGCTGCGTGAGCCGCCGGGCGCGGACCGGCTCGCGTCGCTGCGGCAGATCACGGTCGGCGGCGAGGGGCTGCCCGGCGACGCGCTCCGGCAATGGCGCGCGGGGCCGCTCGCGCACATCCGGCTCGACAACCTGTACGGGCCGACCGAGACGACGGTCGCGTGTCTGTACCGCGAGACGACGCACGGCGACGCCGCGCATCCGGTCGCGCCGATCGGCAGGCCGTATCCGTCGCGCAGCGCGTACGTGATGGACGGCGAAGGCAACGAGGCGCCAACCGGCGGCTTCGGCGAACTGTGCATCGGCGGCGGCACGCTCGCGCGCGGTTATCTGAACCGGCCCGCGCAGACCGCGGAGAAGTTCATTCCCGATCCGTTCGCGAACGACGGCGCGCGCCTGTACCGGACCGGCGATCTGTGCCGCCGCCGGCCTGACGGGACGATCGAATTCCTCGGCCGGATCGATCAGCAGATCAAGCTGCGCGGGTTCCGCATCGAACCAGGCGAAGTGGAGGCGGCGCTGCGCCAGGTCGACGGCGTGACGGATGCCGTCGCGGAACTCAAGGGCAGCGGCGACGCGAAGCAGCTGGTCGGCTACGTCGTCGGCCCGGTTGCGGCGGCCGACGTGCGGCGCGCGCTCGAAGCGCGGCTGCCGGGCTACATGGTGCCGGGCGTGTTCGTCGTGCTCGACAGGCTGCCGGTGACGCAGAACGGCAAGATCGATCGCAAGGCACTGCCGGAACCCGACACGCGCGGCCGCGCAGCCGTCGCCGCGCCGCGGACCCCGACCGAGGCGCGGCTCGTCGAGTTGTGGAAGGACGTGCTCGGCCGTTCCGACATCGGCATCGACGACAACTTCTTCGACATCGGCGGCGATTCGCTGCGCGCGCTGCGCATCGTCGCGATCGCCCGCAGAACGGGGGCGGAGAACCTCACGCTCGGCGCGCTGTTCGGCAACCCGACGGTGGCGTCGCTCGCGCACTGGATGGACAGCGGCGGCCCCGCGCACGCGGCGAACGTCGTGCCGCTGAACGGCGCGACGGCGGCGCGCAACCTGTTCGTCGTCCATCCCGCGTATGGCCTCGTCGCCGAGTACCGCACGCTGGCGACCGGACTGGAGCAGGTGGCGAACGTCTACGGCATCGAAGCGCCGCTGCTGACCGAGCCGCACTGGTGGGCCGCGACGTTCCGCGAAACGGCGATCGACTATGCGGATCGCATACGCCGCGTGCAGTCCGACGGTCCGTACCGGCTGCTCGGCTGGTCGACTGGCGCGACGATGGCGGCCGAGATCGCGGCCGTGCTCGAAGCGCAAGGCGAGACGGTCGATTTCCTCGGCATCGTGGACCGCGAAGCGCCGGTGCGCGGCGCGGCGGCGGGCGCCGCGGAGCCGGCGCGCTACGACGACGGCTTGCGCGGCTATCAGGCGGAGGACTTCATCGCGGACGTGCGGCAACGGCCGGAACGCTGGGGCGGTCTCGTGCCGGACGGACCGGACGGCGACGCGCTGCTCGCGAAAGTCGCCGCCGTCGTGCGGCACCGGAAGTTCGTCGAAGCGACCAGCGATCCGCAGCGGATCGCGGCCGACGTCGCGTTCTGGTGGACGTCGCCGGAACTCGAAAACGAAGCCGGCGCATGGGCGGCATTCACCGACGGCTCGGTGTCGGTGTCGTTTTTGCCCGACACGAATCACGTGAGAATCATTCACGACACGAGGTTTGTCGAGTCCGTTCGCAACGCGCTTCAGCGTTGAGATTAGCCGCTATATGCAGATGATTTCGTGCAACGGCTTATCCATAATCGCGCTTGACAAAACTTTCCTAAATGGGAATTATTCGCAATCGCATAAATCTTTTTAAGAGAAAAAAGGCGGGCGTCATGTGGGGTAAATCGTCGGGGTTTTGCACAGACAGGGGAACCAGAAAAATGAGCGGTCACAGGTCGGGTCGAGTGGGGGAACGTAAGCGGATGGCGGGTCACATGCAACGGCGCAGGCCAGTGGCGATCGCCGTGTCGAATCTGCTGTCGGTGGCGGCGGTCGCGGGCGGCTTCGCGTTGAGCGGCAGCGCGTCGGCGGCCGACGCGCTCGTTGCGCAGGCGCCGGATGCGGCGTCGGGCGTGCCGGCAACGGGTGCGCCGGCCGCCGACCGGACGCTCCCCGCCGTGACGGTGACGGGAACGCGCGCGGAAGCGCCGAACGGTCCCGGCACCGGTTACGTCGCGCACAACAGCGTCGCCGCGACCAAGACCGACACGCCCATTCTCGAAACCCCGCAGTCGATCTCGGTCATCACGCGCGACCAGATGGACGACTATGGCGTGACCACCAGCGTGAACGAGGCGTTCCGCTACACGGCCGGCGTCGTCACGGACATCAACGGCGCGGACACGAAGCTCGACTCGACGACCAACGTGCGCGGCGTGGGCCGCACCGAATACCTGAACGGCCTGCCGCTCGTGATCGGCACGTTCGTCGCGCCGGCGTTCGACCCTTACATGCTCGACCGGATCGAGGTCGTGAAGGGGCCGGCGTCGGTGCTGTACGGTCAGCTCGCGCCCGGCGGCATCATCAACTACGTGACGAAGCAGCCGACCGACACGCCGCTGCACGAAGTGTTCATGCAGGTCGGCAACTGGGGGCACGTGGGCGGCGGCTTCGACTTCAGCGGCCCGCTCGACGCGGACCATCGCTGGCTGTACCGGTTGACGGCCGTGGGCGTCGACACCGGCACCCAGGTGGACCACACCAAGGACAACCGCGTCGAGATCGCGCCGTCGATCACGTGGCGGCCCGATTCGGCGACGAAGCTGACGCTGATGGCCGACTATCGCCGCGACCCGAACATGGGCTTCTGGAACAAGCTGCCGGCGCAGGGCACGCTGCTGCCGAACCCGGCCGGGCAGATCCCGTACAACTTCTATTCGGGCGACCTCGGCTTCAACACGACCGAAAGCAATCAGGCGTCGGTCGGCTACCAGTTCGAGCACGCGTTCAACGACAACGTGACGGTCCGCCAGAACGCCCGCTTCATGCATACGGGCTTCGTGTTCCATAGCGTGCAGGGCGACAGTCTCGACGGCACCACCCTGGTTCGCGACAAGTTCCTCGACGAGAGCTGGGAAAACAGCTTCACGCTCGACAATCAGGCGCAGGTCAAGTTCGATACCGGCCCGGTGAAGCACACGGTGCTCGTCGGCCTCGATTTCCAGCACACGGTCGCGCGCGACACCGAGGCCGACGCGTACGTGCAGTCGCAGGACATTTTCAATCCGAACTATTCGATGGCGTTGCCGCCCTATACGCCGGGCGACTACTACATTCGCAACAGCCAGTCGCTGAACCAGATCGGCGTCTATGCGCAGGACCAGATCAACTTCGGCCACTGGTATGCGACGCTCGGCGCGCGGCGCGACTACGTCAGCTCGACGACCGACGACTTCCTCGGCATGACGTCCACTTCGCAGTCGAACCATTCGTTCACGTGGCGCGGCGGCCTGCTGTACCGGTTCGACAGCGGCATTGCGCCGTATTTCAGCTATTCGACGTCGTTCCAGCCGACGATCGGCACCAACGCCTACGGCCAGCCGTTCGTGCCGACCACGGGCAAGCAGTATGAGGTCGGCGTCAAGTTCGAGCCGCGCAACGTGAACATGATGGTCACGGCGTCGCTGTTCGACATCCGGCAGCAGAACGTGCTGACGCAGGACCCGAGCAATCCGAACAACAGCATCCAGACCGGCGAGGTGCGCTCGCGCGGCGCGGAACTGGAAGCGCACGCGAACCTCACCGAGGACTTCGGCATCATCGCGGCGTACACGTACACGCACGCGGTCGTGACGAAATCGAACAACGGCGACGTCGGCAACCGCATCTTCGCGATTCCGCTGAACGCGATCGCGGTGTGGGGCGAGTACGACTTCCACCGCGGGCCGCTCGCGGGCCTCGGCGCCGGCCTTGGCGTGCGCTTCACGAGCGCGACCTTCGACCAGTCCAACACGCTGCGGGTGCCGTCGTTCACGCTGCTCGACGCGGCGGTTCACTACAATCTGGGACGGGTCGATCCGCGTCTGAAGGGCATGACTGTCGGCGTCACCGCGCACAATCTGCTGAACAGGCGCTACGTGCAGTCGTGCGTGAACGGCTGCTACTATGGCCTGGAGCGGTCGGTGATCGCGACCGCCAAGCTGGACTGGTGATCCGAATGCGACCGATGACGGACCGGGCCACGAGGGTAGCGAGGTGTCCATAGCCAGTATCGAGACGGTCCGGCCGGCCGCGCAGGCAAGCGCGGGCGGCCCGGCTCCGGTGATCGACGTGCGTTCGGCCGGCTTCGTCGCCGACGGCCGGGTCGTGCTGCACGCGGTCTCGATGCAGGCCGGCCGCGGCCAGATGATCGGCCTGATCGGGCATAACGGCTCGGGAAAAAGCTCGCTCATCAAGCTGCTCGCGCGGCAGCAGGCGCCCGGCTCCGGCGAGATCCTGCTGCACGGGCGGCCGCTGTCCGCGTGGGGCGCGCGCGAGTTCGCGCAGCAGGTCGCGTATCTGCCGCAATACACGCCGCAGAACCTCGACATGACGGTCAGCGAACTCGTCGCGCTCGGCCGTTATCCGTGGCATGGCGCGCTCGGGCGCTTCGGCCCCGACGATCGCGCGCGGGTGCAGGACGCGATGCGGCTGACCGACGTCGAGCGGTTCGCGGACCACATGGTCGATACGCTGTCCGGCGGCGAGCGCCAGCGCGCATGGGTGGCCGCGCTGATCGCGCAGGATGCGGGCTGCCTGCTGCTCGACGAGCCGACTTCGGCGCTCGACATCGCGCATCAGGTGAGCGTGCTGCAACTGCTGCGCGACCTGACCGACAGCGAGCAGTTGACCGTCGTCGTGATCCTGCACGATGTGAATCTCGCGGCGCGCTTCTGCGACCAGATGATCGCGCTGCACGACGGCCGCGTGCTGGCGGCCGGTTGTCCGGACGCGCTGATGCGCGAGGACGTGCTCGAATCGATCTACGGCATACCGATGGGGGTGTTTCGCCATCCGGAGAGCGGCGCGCTGATCAGCTTCGCGCGCTAGGCGGCACACGCTGCGCGAGCGCGCGACGCAGCCGGACTTCATGCGCCGCGCGGCCGGCCGGCACGCCCCTCGAACTGAAGGACACGCAAATGATGAATGACTCGGATTCGGTAGCGGGCGGCGGCAGCTTTGCGAAAGCGGTGTTCCGGCTGCTGCGGCCATACTGGGTGATCGTTCTCGTCGCGACCGCGATGGGCGGCGTGAGCGGCCTGTGCACCGCATGGCTGCTCGCGGTGATCAACGACGGACTGCACGCGCCGGGCGGCATCACCGGGCGCATGGTCGGCACGTTCGTGCTGCTGTGCGTCGTGACGCTGTCGGGCAACGCCATCGCGGGCATCGCGAACAGCGTCACCGGCCAGAAGATCATCGCCGCGCTGCGCAAGGACATTGCGTCGCGCATCGTCTGCGCGCCGATCCCCGAACTGGAGCGTTACCGGATCCACCGGCTGCTTGCGACGCTGAACAGCGACATCGACACGGTCAGCGCGTTTACGTTCGGCTTTCCGAGTTATGCGGTGGCGCTCGCGGTGGCCATCGGCTGCATCGGCTATATGTTGATCCTGTCGCCGGTGCTGTTCGTGATCGCCGCGATCGCGATCGTGCTCGGCGCGCTGGTGAACCAGTACGCGTCGGGCCAGTGGGCGCGCCACTACGAGGGCGTGCGCACCGCGCAGGACGATCTGCAGAAGCAGTACCGCGCGATCACCGAGGGCGCGAAGGAACTGCGGATCAACCGCGAGCGGCGGCTGCGGGTGTACGGCGTTCAGTTGACCGACGCGGCCGACCGCATCTCGGATCTGAAGATCAAGGCGATGCGGCTCTTCTACGGCGCGGGCGCGGTGGGCTCGACGCTGTTCTTCGTCGTGATCGGCGTGATCCTGCTGATGCAGCATCAACTCGGTGTCGATTCGCGCGTGGTCAGCGGCTTCGTGATCGTGCTGCTGTACGTGCGCGGACCGGTGGAGCAACTGGCCGGCGTGCTGCCGACGCTGTCACAGGCGCGCATCTCGTTCCGGCGTATCGCGGAGCTGTCCGCGCAGTTCCAGACCCGCGAGGCGCGGCTGCTGACCGCCGTGCTGACCGATGGCGAGCGGCGCGATGCGCGGCAGCCGGACAGCATCGAACTGCGCTCGGTCGTCTACGCGTTTCCGAAGGTGTCGGATGCGCCGCCGTTCACGCTCGGGCCGATCGACCTGAAGATCGAGCGCGGCGAAACGCTGTTCATCATCGGCGAGAACGGGTCGGGCAAGACCACGCTCATCAAGATCCTGCTCGGTCTGTATGCGCCGCAAGGCGGCCAGTTGATGCTCGATGGCGAGCCGGTGGGACCGGACGGCCTCGACGATTACCGGCAACTGTTTTCCGCGGTGTTTTCCGATTACCACCTGTTCGACGACATCGTCGCGAGCGACCCCGCGCTGATCGTGCAGGCCGCCGCTTATCTGGAACAGTTCGAGATCGCGCACAAGGTCAGGATCGAGAACGGCGTGTTCTCGACGATCGACCTGTCGACCGGGCAGCGCAAGCGGCTCGCGCTCGTGCATGCGCTGCTGGAGCAGCGCCCGATCATGATGTTCGACGAATGGGCCGCCGATCAGGACCCGACGTTCCGCCGGATCTTCTACACGGAGTTCCTGCCGGAACTGAAGCGGCAGGGCAAGACGCTGATCGTGGTGTCGCACGACGACCGTTATTTTGGTGGCGCGGACAAGATCATCCGCATCCGCGACGGCAAGATCGTGCAGCAGGGCGACGGCGCGTCGTTTGCGTATGTGCATGTGAAGGCGGGGGAGGATCTGCAGAAGCTCGGCAGCTAGTTGCAACAAACGGCTCGACCGGAGCAGGCGTCTTTCACGCAGGCGGCATGTGGCGGTCCCGCACAAAAAACGACGGCCGGTCTCAAGACCGGCCGTCGTCGTTTCGACACCGGCGCGTCACGCGCCGGCGATCCCCATCACTTCAGATCGAAGCGATCGAGGTTCATCACCTTGTTCCACGCGGCGACGAAGTCCGTGACGAACTTCTGCTGCGCGTCCTCGCTGCCATAGACCTCGGACAGCGCGCGCAACTGCGCGTGCGAACCGAACACCAGATCGACGCGCGTGCCGGTCCATTTCAGTTCGCCGGTCGCGCGGTCGCGGCCCTCGAACAGTTCGGCTTCCTCCGACACCGGCTTCCATTCGGTGCCCATGTCGAGCAGGTTGACGAAGAAGTCGTTCGTCAACGCGCCCGGCCGCTTCGTAAAGACGCCGTGCGCGGTCTGCCCGACGTTCGCGCCGAGCACGCGCAGGCCGCCGACGAGCACCGCCATTTCCGGCGCGGTCAGCGTCAGCAGTTGCGCCTTGTCCACCAGCAGCGCCTCGGGGCGGATCGAGAACGGGCGCTTCTGATAGTTGCGGAAGCCGTCGGCCGCCGGTTCGAGCACGGCCATCGAATGCACGTCGGTCTGCTCCTGCGACGCGTCCATGCGGCCCGGCGCGAACGGCACCGTCACCGCGTGGCCGGCGTCCTTCGCCGCCTTCTCGACCGCCGCGCCGCCGGCGAGCACGATCAGGTCCGCAAGCGACACCTTTTTGCCGCCGGCGGCCGAGCCGTTGAAGTCGGCCTGGATGCGGCCGAGCGTTTCCAGCACCTTCGCGAGCTGCTCGGGCTGGTTCGCGTCCCAGTCCTTCTGCGGCGCGAGGCGGATGCGCGCGCCGTTCGCGCCGCCGCGCTTGTCGGAGCCGCGGAACGTCGCCGCCGACGCCCACGCGGTCGACACCAGTTGCGGCACCGACAGCCCGGACGCGAGCACCGTTTCCTTCAGCGCGGCGATGTCCGCGTCGTCGATCAGCGGATGGTCGTTCGCCGGAATCGGGTCTTGCCACAGCAATTCCTCGGCCGGCACTTCCGGGCCGAGATAACGCGCGCGCGGACCCATGTCGCGATGCGTGAGCTTGAACCACGCGCGCGCGAACGCGTCCGCGAACGCATCCGGGTTCTCGAAGAAGCGCCGCGAAATCTTTTCGTACGCCGGGTCGGCCCGCAGCGCGAGGTCGGTGGTCAGCATCGACGGCGCGCGGCGCTTCGTCGGATCGTGCGGGTCCGGAACGGTGTTCGCGCCGGCGTCGCCCTTCGGCTTCCATTGATGCGCGCCGGCCGGGCTTTTCGTCAGTTCCCATTCGTAGCCGAACAGGTTCCAGAAGAAGTTGTTGCTCCATTTCGTCGGCGTGCTGGTCCAGATCACTTCGAGGCCGCTCGTGATCGCGTCGCCGCCGACGCCCGTGCCGTAGCTGCTCTTCCAGCCGAGACCCTGCTGCTCCAGCGGCGCGGCTTCGGGTTCCGGGCCGACATTCGACGCCGGGCCGGCGCCGTGCGTCTTGCCGAACGTATGGCCGCCCGCGATCAGCGCGACGGTTTCCTCGTCGTCCATTGCCATGCGGCCGAACGTGTCGCGGATGTCACGCGCGGCGGCGAGCGGGTCCGGATTGCCGTCCGGGCCTTCCGGGTTCACGTAGATCAGGCCCATCTGCACGGCCGCGAGCGGGTTTTCGAGGTTGCGGTCGCCGGAGTAGCGGCTGTTCGGGTTGTCGCTCAACGCGAGCCACGCGGTTTCGCGGCCCCAGTACACGTCCTCGTCCGGTTCCCATACGTCCTCGCGGCCGCCCGCGAAGCCGAACGTCTTGAAGCCCATCGATTCCAGCGCGACGTTGCCGGTCAGGATGATGAGGTCGGCCCACGAAATCTTGCGGCCGTATTTCTGCTTGACCGGCCAGATCAGCCGGCGCGCCTTGTCGAGGCTCACGTTGTCGGGCCAGCTGTTGAGCGGCGCGAAACGCTGCTGGCCCGAGCCGGCGCCGCCGCGGCCGTCGCCGGTGCGGTAGGTGCCGGCGCTGTGCCACGCCATGCGGATGAAGAACGGGCCGTAGTGGCCGAAGTCGGCCGGCCACCATGCCTGCGATACGGTCATCAGCGCGCGCAGATCCTGCTTCACCGCTTCGAGGTCGAGGCTGCGGAATTCGTCCGCATAGTTGAAGCCTTCGCCCATCGGGTCCGACAGCGGCGAGTGCTGGTGCAGGATGTTCAGGTTGAGCTGATTGGGCCACCAGTCGCGGTTCGTCGTGCCGCCGCCGGCGGTGTGTTTGAACGGGCACTGCGCTTGAGTCGACATGTTAATTCTCCTTTAATCATCTGCCGCCGGGGACAGCGGACGCCAGGTGTCTCCGGACTTTCGCCCGGAAAGCAGACCTGTTTGACAGTTGCAGAACAGAAAAACCGACAGGCCAAGGGGACGCCACCTGACCCACAGTGGCTTTTTTTCGGCACATTATGTCCTGCCCGGCGCGTTAATGCTTTGAGCCCTACCAATCCGGCGGGCGGTACGCGTGGGACGATTGAATTCTTTGGAAAAAACCGGATGCAACGCGCTCCGGAAACCGTCCGCACGACTCGCCAGGAGGATTCAACTTACCCGAGTCCGGTTGCGGAAACAATCATGGGGGGGCCGGCTCGCGCGGATAGTCGCCGGTGTCGGCGGCCCGCGCCGGATACTGGCCGCAGGCCGGCTTTCGGGCGAGCGGTCAGAACGTCTCCCAGTCGTCCGATCCGCTGCCGGCGCTCGATGCGGCCCGCGCTTTCGGCGGCATGGCGTTGGCGACGCCCGGCGGCGCGGAGGCGGGTTTCGTCGTCCTGAGAACCGGCGTGCGTTTCGGCGCCGCAAGACGCCTGGGCTCGCTGCGCGACGGCAGCGTGGTTCTCGCCGCGGACTGCGCCGCTGCGGACGCGAACGCGGACACCCGGAACACGTTGACCGCGTCCTTCAGCTTCGCCGCCTGCTCCTGCAACGACTGCGCGGCGGCGGCGGCTTCCTCGACCTGCGCCGCGTTCTGCTGCGTGGTTTCGTCCATCTGCACGATCGCCTGATTCACCTGCTCGATGCCGCGGCTCTGTTCCTCGGACGCCGACGCGATCTCGCCCATCAGGTCCGACACCTGCGCGATCGCCTGCCGGACTTCGCCCATCGTCGCGCCCGCGCCCTCGGCCTGCCGCGAGCCTTCCTCGACGAGCCGCACCGACGACTCGATCAGCGTCTTGATCTCTCCCGCGGCCGCCGACGAGCGTTGCGCGAGGCTGCGGACCTCGCCCGCGACCACCGCGAACCCGCGTCCCTGTTCGCCGGCGCGCGCGGCCTCGACTGCCGCGTTCAGCGCGAGGATGTTGGTCTGGAAGGCGATGCCCTCGATCAGCCCGTTGATCTCCGAAATCTTGCCGGAGCTTTCGCGGATCTTGCCGATCGTCGCGACCATCGTCTGCACGGCGTCGTGACCGGTGCCGGCTTCGCGCGTCGCGTTCATCGCGAGCTTGTTCGCTTCGCGCGCGTTGTCGGCGTTCTGCTTCACGGTCTCCGTCAGTTGCGCCATGCTCGCGGCCGTCTGTTCGAGCGACGCCGCCTGTTCCTCGGTGCGCGACGACAGGTCGATGTTGCCCGCCGCGATTTCCGACGCGCCCGTCGTGACGCTCTCGGTGCCCGCGCGCACGCCGGTCACCACCGAGGACAGGCTGTCGCGCATCGTCTTCAGCGCATCGAGCAGCGCGCCGGTTTCGTCGCGCGAGGTCGAATCGATCGCGACGGTCAGGTCGCCGGACGCGACCGCGTGCGCGATCTCCGACGCGCGCGTGATCGGACGGATCACGCTGCGCGAGATCGTCCACGCGATGAAGCCGCCGAGGAGCACCGCGAACACGCCGAGCGCGAGCATCAGCGTCGTAAACGAACTGGCGATCGAACGGGCTTCGACCGACAGGTCGCGGCTCATCTTCTCTTCGAGGTCGATCATCGCGTTGATGCTGTCGAGCCAGTCGTTGAACGCGGGGCGCGCTTCGCCCAGCAGCACGCGGTCGGCTTCCGTGAGATCGCCGGACTGCCGCAGCGCGATGACCTTCGCGATCAGCGGCAGCGTGCGCGCCTCGACGCTCTTGATGCGCGCGAGGTCCGCGCGCTCGTCGGCGGTGACGTCGGTGCCGGCCGCGAACATCTGGTCGAGCGGCCGCGCCGACTGCGCGTATTCGTCGGTGAGCTTGCGGATCAGATCCTCCTGCGCCTGGAGGCCGCTGTCGCTGCCTTCGAGCACGACGTCGCGCAGCGCGATCGCGCGGTTGTGGACGCTGCCGCGAAAGTTGATCGCATAACGCTGCTTGACGCCGTTCAGTTCGCTGATCGTCGACAGGCTCTTGTTGATCCGGCCGACCTGGACCGCGCCGACCGCCGTCAACGCGAGCAGCAATACGAGCACCGCGCCAAAACCGATTGCAAGCCGTCCCCCGATTTTTATGCGGGTAATATTAAGCATGAATATTCCATTGAATAGGTTCGACGCAATCCGTGGCGTCACCCGAAAACACGCAATACAGGCATACCCGAAGCTCGACAATCTGGCCTGAGCGCGACTGTGCACCGGTTAACGGAAGCGATTAACTGAAATTGAGTGCCGAATTGAATAATGGGCAATTGATTGATTTCATCGGTTCAATAGGGGGTTCCGCAAACGTTTTTTTCAGATTGTTAATTACTGGGAGCGGCTATTTATCGGGGTAAAACCCGGCGCGGTGCGGCTGATAGGGCTGTCAGATCGACCTCATCTGTCGTCTGGACGACAATGGCGGATACGCCAGACCGAAGCAGCGACAGGGAAAGGCAATGGATATCCGAATCGAAAATTATGAAGCACCCGCATAACAACTTTCGGGCGGGATAAGTTTCTGGCGCATTCAGGGAATTCGGCGCATTCAGAAGAAAGTGATTTCCGATTTTGTCAAGCCAATACCGTCTTTATATTTTTCGCCGGTGCGCTAAAGAATCCGGCGACCGGGGACGTAAAAGCGCTCATCCTCAACCCGAATCATGAAGGTCCATGTTCCGTTCTGTAATTCTTCAACGAGTCACCCTGATTGCGGCATTCGTTGAATCATGACCTGGCGCACTTCGGGAACTGATGACCGCGACGACGACGCGGACGACACGCTGCACCTCTACGGTCCGGCGTGGCAGCCGGCGCTCGACCGCCTCGCGGCCGAACTGCGGCGCAGCGGCCGCGCGATCGTGGACCGTTTTTATGCGGGGCTCTCGACGCTGCCGCGCTCGCGGCAGTTTCTCGACGTGCTGTCCGCGGATGAACTCGGCAACCTGAAGGCCCATCAGTTGCAGAACCTGCTGATGCTCGCCACGCCCGACCTCACGTTCGAGCGCCATCGCGCGATCGCGCTGCACGTCGGCCGCGTGCACGCGATCGTCGGCCTGCCCGCGGACGAGGTGATTCTCGGCCAGGAGGCGCTGCACGTCGCCGTTCGCCGTCATGTGGACTCCGCCGTGCACGGCGAGGCGCTCGCGCTGCTCGGCCGGCGCCTGATCCGCGACATCGCGTGGCAGATCGAGTCGTATCTGCGGCTGAAGGGGGCGCGCTACGAAACGGTCCAGCAGATCACGCAGCTTGCGTGGGACGTGGGCAGCTACACCGACCTGATCGTCGAAGTCGCGCAGACGCTCGGCGCGCACGACGAGATCGCCGGCTGCTCGTTCGGCCGTCCCGATGGGCACGGCAAGTTCCGCTTCGAGTCGATCGCGGGCGCGAACACCGAGTCGTATTTCGCCGCGCTGGAGCGTTCGGCGGGCGGCCCGATCAATTCGATGGACGCGGGGCCGGTCGGCCGCGCGTGGCGCAGCGCGAAGATCGAGCGCTGCGTGAACTTCTCGACCGATCCTCGCATGAGCCCGTGGCGGCCGGCGGCCCGCGCGGCGGGTTTTCGCAGCAGCGTCGCGATTCCGCTCGCGGAGCCCGGCGGCCGGCCGGTCGCGGTGCTGACGCTGCACAGCGCGCTGCCCGGCGGTTTCGTGTCCGACGATCAGGCGAACTTCCTCGTGCAGTTGCAGATGCTGCTCGTGTCCGCGATCCGGCGCATGGAGAACCAGGACGGCATCACGCGCACGGTCCGCTACGAAACGCGCCGGCGCTGGGCCGAGCTGCTGCGCTCGGACGCGCTCGAAATGCATTACCAGCCGGTCGTCGACCTGAAGAGCGGCCGCGTCACGAAAGTGGAGGCGCTCGCGCGGCTGCGCGACGGCGACCGGCTGCTGACGCCGGCCGTGTTTTTTCCGGCGCTGTCGTCGGACGACTTCCTGGAGCTGTACGCGCGCGGGCTGCGGCAGGCGCTCGCGCAGCGCGCCGGCTGGCTGCGCGCGGGTTTCGACGTCGGCGTGTCGGTGAACCTGCCGTCCGGCGCGTTCGGCGACGACCGTTATTTCGACGCGACGCAGCGCGCGTTGAGCGAATACGCATGCCCGTCGCCCGGCCTGACGCTCGAAGTGCTCGAAACCGACGAGATCGCGTCGGGCGCGAACGTGCTCGGCGAACTGGCGCGCTTCAAGGGGCTCGGCATCCGGCTCGCGGAAGACGATCTCGGCTCCGGCCATAGCAGCCTGACGCGGCTGCGCGAGCTGCCGTTCGACGTGATCAAGATCGACCGCAGCATCGTCACGCTGGCCGACGACGACGCGTCGGACGTGCTGCGTTTCGTGTACCAGTTGACCCGGCTCGGCCATTCGCTCGGCAAGCAGGTGATCGTCGAGGGCGTCGAGAATCGCGAACTGCTCGAAGCGATCGCGACGCTCGGCGTCGACGCGGTGCAGGGTTACGTGATCGCGCGGCCGATGCCGGCCGCGGACCTCGAACGATGGATCGCGCAATACCAGCCGCTCAGCCTGCCCGATCATTCCGGCTCGCACAGCCCGCTCGTGCGGCTCGCGCGGCTGCTGCTGTGGGAGGAGCGGCTGTACCTGCATCTCGCGGGGATGGCGTCGCCCGCGCGCGTGGGCGCGGACGAAATGGCGGGACGCCCGCGCCGGGAACCGGCCCTGCCGCCGGAATTGCCGTTCGGCTCGATCGATACGGCGCTCCAGCAGGCGCTCGTCGATGCCGCGCTCGAACACGGAATGATCAGCCCCGAGTACGGCGCGGCGCGGCGGCGTCTGGTCGGCGTGCTGACCCGCCGTTAGCCGTCGCCTCCGGAAACAAACGCCGCTCCGCCGTGATGAACCCAACCGATATTCGATGATTTCCATGGACTGTCGTACCAACGCCGAACCGGCCGGCGCGCCGCGCGCGCGAGACCGGAGCAGCCATCAACACAGGCTGCGCCCCGATGTCGATTCGCGCGCTGCTTGACCGCGGCCTGGTCGCGTGTTGCGGCGTGCTGCTCGCGCTGTTCGTGCTGCTGCTGTCGAACGGATGGCGCGCGTTCGCCGCCGCCGGCGACGCGCTCGCGACGTTCCGCACGTTTCGCAGCGCGCTCGTCGCGATGGAGACGGTGTCGGCCGAACGCGCGCCGACCAACGGCGCGCTCGGCGAGGAATGGCCGGTGCCCGAGCCGAAGCTCGCCGCGTTGCGCGCCGCGCGCCGTGCGAGCGACGACGCGCTCGCGCTGTTGTCCGCGCGGCTCGATGACGAAACCTGCGAGCCGTGCCGCGCGGAACGGCCGGCGATCGACGCGGCGCGCAGCGACCTGCTGCTCGCGCGCGCGAACGCCGACCGGCTGTTGCGGCTGCCGCGCGCGGAGCGTTCGCAACCGGCGCTGGACGACGCGGTCGCGCGGATGGTCGACGTGATTCCGCAGTTGCAGCCGGCGGTGTATGCGGCGGACCGCAGCATCGTCACCAGCGACGCGGGCAGCAGCGACATGACCGACTATCTGCGGCTCGCGAGTCTCGCGGCATTGCTGCGCGAGCAGGCCGGGCTGCTCGGCTCGCGCTTCACCGGCGCGCTCGGCGCGCGTCGGCCGTTGAGCGGGAGCGAGCAGCGCGACATCGCGATGTCGTATGGGCGCATCGGCCAGTTGCGCGAGCTGATCGATTCGCTGACGCGCAGCCGCACCGACGCGAAGATGAACGACGATGCCGTGCTCGCCCGGATGCGCGACCAGTATTTCGGCGCGGGGCTCGCGTATGCCGGTTCGGTCGAGGCGCTCGCGAGCCGCGCGGACGGCGCGCCGCCGTCGACCGCGCAGTTCGCGCAGCGTTACGTGCCGCTGATGCGGCCGATCGTCGATTTCCGCGACGCCATGCTGAACCGCGTCGAGACCGGCCTGCGCAGGCATCGCGACGCGCTGCTGGTGCGGCTCGCCGGCGGCGGCATCGGCCTGGTCGCAGTGGCGATCGCGCTGCTGCTGGGCGCGCGGCGTTTTCGCCGGCGCATCATCGTGCCGCTCGCGGACGCGACGCACGAGATCGTCGCGGTCGCGGCCGGCCGCCCGAGCGCGGATATCGCGCCGCACGCGTACAGCGGCGAGATCCGCGAACTGTTCGACGCGGTCCGCACGCTGAAGGCGAACACGCTCGACCGGATGCGCTCGATCGAATACGCGAGCCTGATCCAGCGCGCGATGCTGCCCGATCCGTCGATCGAGGCCGGCTTCGGCGCGAATCATTTCGTGCTGTGGAAGCCGCGCGACGTGGTCGGCGGCGACTTCTACCTGTGCCGCCGCAACGCGGACGGCGACCTGGTCGGCGTGATCGACTGCGCGGGCCACGGCGTGCCGGGCGCGCTGATGACGATGACCGCCCGCGCGCTGTTCGAGCGCGCGATGGAGGCGACGCCGCTCGACGATCCCGCGGCGATCCTGCGCCGCACCGACGACGGGCTGCGCCGGATGCTGAGCCGCGAGCGGCTCGACAAGGTGCTCGCGGGCAGCATGGACGCCGGCCTCGTGTTCGTCGATCGCGTGCGGCGGCGCATCGTGTTCGCCGGCGCGAAGATTTCGCTGTTCGCGACCGACGGCCGCGACGTGCACGAGCACAAGGGCGCGCGCCGTGCGATCGGCGACCGGCGTCGCGGCGAATACGACAACGTCGAGGTGGCATTGCGGCCGGGCTGGACGTTCTATCTGGGCACGGACGGCCTGTTCGACCAGGCCGGCGGCGACGACGGTTTCGGCTTCGGCGGCACGCGTTTCGCGTCGATGCTGCGCGACCACGCGCATCTGCCGCTGGACGACCAGGCGCGCGTGTTCGAGGCGACGCTCGACGCATACCGGCGCGGCCACCCGCAGCGCGACGACATGACCCTGCTTGCGTTTCGCATTGACTGACGAGGACCCACGGATGGAATCGCTGGACCTGCTGAGCCTGCGCGAACAGTACACGCGGCAACGCATCATGCTGTGCTTCAACGGCCCGATCTCGCGCAGCCTGCTCGAAGAGATCGGCAATGCGCTGCGCGGCTACATGGAAGCCGAGCAGGCGACGCCGAACGAGGCGATGGACGTGTTCGCCGTCTACATCGAGATGACGCAGAACATTCGCCGCTATACGGCGCAACGCGGCTACAACGAGCAGACTGCGACCGCGACGGTCGCGATCGGCCGCGGCGCGGCCGACGGCTACGTCGTTTTCGCGGGCAACGTGGTCGAGCGCGACGACGGCCTGCGGCTGATGCGGACGATCGACGCCATCGGGCGCCTCGACCCGGCCGACCTGAAGGCCGCATACCGCGCGCAGTTGCGGCGGCCGCGCGAGCGCGCGCCGGGCGGCGGCGCGGGACTCGGGCTGCTGGGCATCGCGAGGAAGAGCCGCGTGCCGCTGCAGCCGTCGCTCGCGGACCAACCTGACGGACGCGCATTCTTCAGCCTGCGCGCCGTGATCTGATCGGGCATTACATCATGAGCAACCAACTTGTTATCGGCGGGACGCCGTCCACACCGTCGATCGACGGCGACTGGCAGGCCGGCGTCCTCGCGATGAGCGGCGATTCGTATCCGGAGAACGCGTACGAACTGTTCGACCAGGTGACCGGCTGGATTCGCCGCTTTTTCGCCGCGGAACCGCGCCCCCTCGCGCTCGAATTGCAACTGCTGTATCTGAACACCAGTTCGATCAAGGCGATGATGGAGATCTTCGACCTGTTCGAGGACGCGCATCGCGAAGGGCGCGCGGTGCGCGTCGTCTGGTACTACGACAGCCACAACGAACGCGTGGCCGAACTCGCGGCCGAGTTTCGCGAGGACTGCACGTTCGAATTCGAGATCCTCGCGCGCGACGAGGATCCGCGATGAACGACGAGCTGGACCGGATGGTCGAGCAGTTGCTGGCCGACCCGCAATACGAAGGGCATCCGCTGCGCGCGGCGCTGTCGCTCGTTTATCGGCGCGCGCTCGGCCAGAACGCGCGCAGCGAGCGGATCGCGCAGATCTCCGACGGCTTCCAGGCGATGGCGCGCGACGCGCACTCGACGCTGTCCGGGCGTTACGAGAGCCAGTCGAAGCGGCTCGGCAAGATCCTGCGCATCGCGGACCGCTATCAGGCGCTGATGCGCGATCGCAACGCGCTGTTGCAGGAAGCGTCGATGCTCGATCCGCTGACCGGCATTCCGAACCGCCGGCAACTGATGGTCCGGCTGAACGAGGAGAGCGCGCGCTCGGCCCGCACCGGGCGTCCGTTCGTGATAGCGATGCTCGATGCGGACTACTTCAAGCAGATCAACGACCGCTGGGGACACGACGTCGGCGACCGCGTGCTGATGGAACTGGGGCACGCGATGCTCGCTTCGAAGCGGCAATACGATCTGTGCGGACGGTGGGGCGGCGAGGAATTTCTGCTGGTGCTGCCGGATACGACGCTCGACGGCGCGGGTACGGTGGTCGAGCGGATGCACCGGAACATCGCGGAAGTCAGGGTTCCGGTCGGGGATCGCGACGAGACGATCGGCGTGACGGTCAGTATCGGTGCAGCCGTGTCTATGGCCGGCGAAACTTATGCGCAGACGCTCGGGCGCGCGGACGCGGCGCTGCGCCGGGCGAAGCAGGAAGGGCGGAACCGGACGGTGTTCGACGGACGGTAAGGGGCGTGCGCGCGGTTCGCCTCGCGCGTTCTTCTTGATGCGATGCCGGCGGGCGCAAGCGGCTTCACTCTCAGCCCGTCAACCCCGCGCGCGGCGCGGCAGGCCCGCGGCCGCCAGCACCGTGAGCGCATGCAGCGCGGCAAGCAGCAGGAACGCGAAAACCCACGCATGCGGCTCGCCGCTGCCGCCATGCGTCTCCAGCATCCACGCAAGAAACAGCGCGCAGAGCGTGGTCAGCGTCGGGCCGCCGAGCCGCTGGACGATGTTGAGCGTCGTGGTGGCCATCGGCAGATCGCGTCGCTCGATCGACGCATACGCGACGGAGATCGCCGGCAGTCCCACCGCGCCCTGTCCCATCCCGCGAACGAACAGCGCCGGAACGAGCACGAACAGATCGAGCCCGCGCCCCGCCAGCCACGCGAGCGCCAGCGTCGCGCACAACGCGAGCGCCGCTCCGCCGGTCGCCACCGCGCGCGCGCCGAAACGCCCGGTCAACAAGCCGAGCGACGGAAACGTCAGCATCATCCCGAGGCCGAGCGGCGCGAGCAGCCATCCCATCATCGCGGGCGACTGGCCGCACGCTTCGATCAGGAACAGCGGAATCAGCATCTGCCCCGCGAACATCACGCCGTTCGACAGAAACTGCGCAACCGACGCCACGGCGAAGGTCCTGCTGCGAAACTGGCCGAGATCGATCAGCGCGTGTTCGGCCTTGCGTTTTTCCACGCGCAGGAACCCGACGAGCAGCACGAATCCCGCCGCCATCGCGACAAGTCCCGTGTGCCGACCGATCCGCTCCGCGCCGAACAGCACCAGCGCGAGTCCCGGCGACAGCAGCAACAGGCCCAGCCAGTCGAGTTCGCGCTGCTTGCGCTCCTCGCGGTCGTCGGGCAGGAAACGCAGCGCCAGCACGAGCGCGAGCAGGCCGACCGGCAGATTCACGAGGAACAGCCAGCGCCACGACGTGTAATGCAGGATCGCGCCGGCGATCACCGGGCCGAGCAGCGGCCCGAGCAGAATCGGAAACGCCGCATAACCGGCGATGCGCGTGAACTGGTCTCCCGCCGCGCGTTTCATCATCATCTGCGCCATCGGCGCGAGCAGGCCGCCGCTCACGCCTTGCAGGATGCGAAAGCCGATCAGCGAGTTGGCCGACCACGCGAGGCCGCAGAGCGCCGAACTGATCGTGAACACCGAAAAGCACCACAAATACAGGGCTTTTCCGCCGATGCGATCGACCAGCCAGCCGTTCAGCGGCAGCACGAACGTCAGCGCGAGCAGATAGCCGCTCGTGACCCACTGAATGACCGGAAGCGTCGAATGCAGATCCTGCGCGAGACTCGACAGCGACACGTTGACGATCGTCGCATCCAGCTGCGCGAGCAACGACCCGAGCACCGCGACGGCCGATATCTTCCAGACCGAAGGATCGAGTGCTGCCGCGGTGCGCGGCCGGGTTGGCCGGTTGTCCCTGTCCATGCGTCGTGCCGCTCAGACGCTGTGTGAGTCGAGCAGCGCGACGATTTCCTGCGTCGTGCCGGTTTCGCCGAGACGCGGAAAGATGCGCGACACGCTGTTGATATGCGCCGCTTCGCTCAGGTCGGTCATCGCGTCGATGGCGAGCGTCACGTTGAACCCGAGCGCGTAGGCTTCGCGCGCGGTCGATTCGACGCCCATGCTGGTCGCGACGCCGGCCAGCACGATCTGGGTGACGCCAGCCGACTTCAGCCGCGATTCGAGACCGGTGCCGAGGAACGCGCCCCACGTGTATTTGGTGACCCGATGATCCTGCGGCTGCGGGTCCAGTTCGGGCAGCAGGTCCATCCAGTCGTCGGGGAGCGGCATCGACGCCTGCGACTGCTCCGTGCGCCCCGGCGCGCGTCCGCCGGCGTTGACCAGCACGACCGGCAGTCCCCGTTGACGAAACGCCGACGCCAGCTCAGCCGCCTTCGCGGTGACGGCGGCGATCGGATGAACGGCGGGAAGTCCCGCAATGCCTTTCTGCAGATCGACGACGATCAGGGCGGTGTGCGGGTCGAGGGTGGTCACGCTCATGATGGGTCATCCTGATCGGGGTGGGGAGAGAGACGGGCGAACGTCCGCTGCGCTTCGGTGCAACGGCGTGATGCGAGTTGCGCGGGGCTTCAGGAATCGCCGAGCCGCTTGATGATCGGGATGGCCGCCGCGAGCGCGTCGATCTCCGCCTGATCGAGGCCCGCCAGCGCATCGACGAGCCATTCGCGTTTGGCCGCCGTTCGCCGCTTGCGCTCTTCGAGGCCCTTCGGCGTCGGCACGAACAGGATCTGGCGGCCGTCGGTCGGATGCGGCTGACGCTCGACGCAGCCCGCTTCTTCGAGGATCGCCAGGATCGCCTTCATCGACTGCGGTTTCATCGATTCCGCGCGGGCGAGGTCGGCCGTCGTCAGCGGGCCTTCGCGCGCGAGGCGCGCGAGCACGCTCGCCTGCGACAGATTCAGTTCGCCCGGATGGGCCTCCGAACGAAGCCGGCGCAGCAACTGGCCGATCGCCAGCGTGAGGTCGGCGACGACGGATTCGAGCGCGGGAGTGGAGATGCGGGCACGGGTCATGGGGCGGAGCTTAGAGCACGACAGTTTAACTTGCAAGTTAAACTGTTTAAATTGCTCGCCGGCGAAACTCGTGCGCGGATAGACGAAGCGGACACCGCAGGAACCCCGATTCCTCATAGCGACGCGTTTTGCGCTCAGGCGCAGGTCGGTTGATCGGGAACGCCATGACCGGAGCGCGACCGCCGCCAACCGGCGTACGTTCCCGGGCACGGTGCAACGCTAGCGGACGTCCGAGGGCAACGCGCCGAACCGCTCACGGAACCGCTCCGTGAACCGCGCGCGGGATCGATAACCGCAGGCGTCGGCAATCCGCGGGATCGGCCAGCGCGTGGTCTGCATCAGCATCATCGCGTGGTGCATCCTCACGTCGATCAGCAGCGCCTCGAAACCGACGCGCTCGTCGGCGAGGCGCCGCCTGAGCGTCGATTCGCTCATCGCCAGTTCGCGGCCGGCGTCGCGGGCGGTCCACGGCCGCGCGGGGTCTTCGCTGAACAGCACGCGCAGCCGTTCCGCTGCGCCTTGCTGCGACGGACGGGCCAGCAGACAGTGGCGTTCCGATAACGCCAGCAGCAGGTCCATCAGCCGATGATGCAGGCGTTCGTCGCTGAGCCGCGGGTCCTCGATGCTTTCGACGCAGTGCCTGAGCGTGTTCGACAGGTCGTCGTCGAGCGGCACGAGGGCGGGTTTCGCGAGCGGCGGTATCGACGCGAGTGCCGGATACGCGTGATAGAACGCGCTCACGAGCGCCGGCGATAGCGACAGGAAAATCGAACGGAAGCGGTTTTCCTGGCCGCCGGGCAGCTTGGTCAGATCGGCGCGCGCATGCTGGTCCACGACCATCAGCGAAAGGGGCGAGTTCGTCGTCAGCGGTCCGTCGCCGGCATCCAGCGTCAGTTCGCCCGACACGACCAGCAGCAGCGTCGCTTCGAAGAACCTGAAACCGCGCGTCTGCTGCGGCCGCGCAAGGCAAGGCTGCGCGAGTCCGCACAACGCGCGGCGCGGCAGCGGCGCGCCGGACGGGAGCGCCGATCCGGCGGCGTCCGGTTGCGTCGTGCCTCGATGCAACGACTGCAAGTGGGCCATAACGGAACTCGCGCCTGCCATGATGCCGCCGCCGGTTATGCGACCGCCACAGCCGGATTGAGGCTGTAGATGCCGGTGATGCGGGCCTCGCCGAGCACCTGTGCGCAAGCCAGCGCGGCGCGGACGTTCGCGCCGGTCAGCGGGCCGTCCACTTCGAGCGTCGGCGTTGCCAGCGCGTAGACCGCGAACACGTAGCGGTGCGCGATGGCGTCGTTCCACGGCGGGCAGGGGCCGTCGTAGCCGTAGTATTCGCCGTTCATCTGCGCGTCGCCGGCGAACCATCCGGTGTAGTCGTTGATGCCATGACGCAGGCCGCCCTCGACGGCCGGACCCGGCTTGCCGCGCGGCGTCACGCTCGCGGAGTGGCTGCCGGCCGCGATTTCGGCGACGTGCGCCGGAATGTCGAGCAGCAGCCAGTGGAAGAAGTCGACGCGCGGCAGCGACGCCGCCACTTCGCGGCCTTCCTGGTTGACGTCGTCGCCGCGGCTCGGCACGTCCGGATCGTGGCAGACGAGCACGAACGACTGCGTGCCGGCCGGCGCGTCGCGCCATGCGAGATGCGGATTGCGGTTGGACGACAACGCGACGTGCGTTGCGGCGTCCGGCACGGCGAACGCGAATTCGCCGGGGATGGGCTTGCCGTCGTCGAAGCTCTGGCTGGTCAGTTGCATGGCTGGGTGTGGTCCCTGAAATGGAATGGAGGGGAAGCTCGCTGCCGCGTTGCGCGCGGTCTGCGATGCGACCCGTCGGCATTCTATGCAGGTGAACGGCGGGGATATTATCAAATCCGGTCATTTTGAAGCGATATCCTTTCAATGTGACTGGGTTAGGTCTGCTGCCACGCGGAAGCGGTGAGGTTCGAGGCTACTGTCCGTTGCGGGCTGAGTGCGGTTATCACCGGCGCTTCATGAAGGGCGGTCGATGAAGCCTGTATTCGTCCGCGAGCCGGGTTCTCGGCGCTTCGTCGATGACGCCATGGAGTTGCCTGCCGCCGGAGCGAGGCGGTCGTGCAATCAGGCGCGGCGAAAAAGATCGTCGATGTTCATGCGCACTTCATCGTATGGCGGCCCGACAGCGCGAAGCGCGATGCCATCGACGTCTTTCGGCGCGGGCTGCGTGGCGAAGTTGAATCTGGCGAAGGTGTGAGGGGCAAGTCGTCATTGGTGTTGCCCGAGACGACGTGCATCGTCCATCGACACCACGCGTTTTCCATCCCGCCCGCTTTCCCGCTACCCCGTTGCCAACGTTTCGTCATTTAGCTAACATGCGAAACGTCAACGGGGGAGAGTTCATGAACGACGTTACCCGCATCAGCGCACTCGCCAACGAAAGCCGGCTCGCCGTGATGCGATGGCTCAAGGAGCCGAGAAAGCATTTCCCTCATCAGCCGCACGGCGATGTCGATGAACTGGGCGTGTGCTGTACGTTCATCACCGAGAAGCTGCGCATTGCGCCGGCCACCACCACCCGGCACATGCGCATCCTGGCCGACGCGGGACTCGTGCGCGCCACCCGCATCGGGAAATTCACTTATTACAAGCGGATAGACGCCGAGCTGAAAAAGCTCAGTCGCGATCTTTCGCAGCTTTGAGGGGTGTCGCCAGTGGATGAACATGCACTCATCGCGGACGCGGACCGGCGCGCCCACGCGTATCTGACGTCGATCGGCAAACGGCGCGTCTTCCCGGACGCCGCCACGTTGAGCGGCCTGTCCGCGTTCGACGAACCGTTTCCGGAGCAGGGCAAACCGCCTTCCGACGTTCTGCGGTTGCTGGACGAATCCGGCTCTCCCGCGACGGCCGCGTCGAACGATCCTCGCTACTTCGGCTTTGTCATTGGTGCGGCGCTGCCGGCCGCGGCGGCGGCCGAGCGGTTGATGCTCGCATGGGACCAGTGTGCGTCCTCTTTCGACAACTCGCCGGTCGCGGCGACCGTCGAACGCATCGCCGCGCGCTGGGTTCTGGATGCGCTCGATCTGCCGCGTGAAAGCGCCGTCGGGTTCGGCACCAGCGCAACGGCATGCACGCTCGTCGCCATCGCGGCCGCGCGGCGCGCGTTGCTGGCCCGCAAGGGTTGGGACTACGACGAAGACGGCTTGATCGGCGCACCGGAAGTCAAGGTGGTGATTTCGGAACTGGCCCATATCACCGTCAAGAAGGCGCTGCGCGTTCTCGGTTTCGGCATGAAGCGGATCGTCGCCGCGCCGGTGGACGCCCATGCGCGCATCGATCCGGATCGCCTGCCGGCGCTCGACGACATGACGATCCTGTGTCTGCAGGCGGGCGAGGTCAACACCGGCGAATTCGATCCGTTCCCGACGCTGATTCCGCGCGCCAGGGCGGCGGGTGCATGGGTGCATGTGGACGGCGCGTTCGGCTTGTGGGCGCGAGCTTCATCGAAGGCCCCGTTGACGGACGGCATAGACGCCGCCGATAGCTGGACCACCGACGGCCACAAGTGGCTCAACACGCCGTACGACGGCGCGATGACCATTTGCCGGGAGGCAGCGGCGCTTGCGTCCGCGATGAACAGCGACGCGGCTTATTCCGCTGCGTCGCAGGATGCGCAGAAGAACCTCAACCTGGAGTTTTCGCGGCGGCCGCGCGGCATTCCCATCTGGGCGGCGCTGCGCGCGCTCGGCCGTACCGGCATCGCGGCGATGGTCGAGCGTCATTGCGCGCAGGCATCGCGTATCGCAGACGGATTGCGGGCAGGCGGTTATCAGGTGCTGAATCGTGTCGTCCTCAACCAGGTTCTCGTGCGCGCCGATACCGACGAGCAGACCGTCGCCATTCGTCAGGCCGCGCAGGCATCGGGGGACGTGTGGTTCGGTCCGACCGTGTGGCAAGGCCGCCCCGCGTTCCGGATCAGCGTTTCGTCGTGGCGCACCGGCGACGAGCATGTGGAGCAGCTCATCGAACTGCTGTGCCGGTTGCGTGGAACTCACGCTGCATAGATCGCGCTGATCCGTCTGTCGCCGCATCGGTTCGTGAAACGGATGCGGTATCGGATAGTCAGGATCGCAGATCACGTCATTTCGGGCATCGCCGGAAATCATGCGGTTTGTGCGCACTTCCGGCGTAACTGCATCGAAACGGCTGCGTCGTTGGCCACGGTCGTTCGCGTGGCTCACGTGACCTTCACCGAACCCACAAAACCTCATTAGCAACTGAAGATTCAGTGGTAGCCGCTGCGAGCCGGACCTTGTTTAATAGGTTCGATGCGGCGCGCTCTTCGCGCGCCGCGCTTCCCATCCGGCCCGCGCGCAACGCAGACCGACGCGCCGCGGGCTTCGCCACGGACCTGCTGATGACTTCGTTGCTGAACGACACCGACCGGACTACCCACTCGACGGGCGCCGACTACGAAACACTCGCCGCCCGCTTTCGCCCCCTCTTCGAACGGATCGCCGCGGGCGCGGCCGAGCGCGACCGCACGCGCACATTGCCTCGCGATGCGATCGACGCGCTGAAAGCGGCCGGCTTCGGCGCGCTGCGGGTGCCGGTATCGCACGGCGGCTTCGGCGCGTCGATCCCGCAGCTGTTCCGGTTGATCGTCGAACTGGCCGCCGCCGATTCGAATCTGCCGCAGGCGCTGCGCTCGCATTTCGCATTCGTCGAGGACCGGCTCAACGCAGCGTCCGACGCCGTGCAGAAAACCTGGTTCGACCGCTTCGTCAGCGGCCAGATCGTCGGCGGTGCGTGGACCGAGGTCGGCAACGCGATCGGCGACGTGCGCACGCGCGTGTCGAAGCAGGGCGACGGCTGGGTGATCGACGGCGCGAAATACTACAGCACCGGCGGCCTGTTCGCGGACTGGCTCGACGTCTATGCGCGGCGCGCCGACGATGACGGCGACGTGATCGCGGTCGTCAACCGGCATCAGCCGGGCGTGCAGCTCGACGACGACTGGGACGGTTTCGGCCAGGTCGGCACCGCGAGCGGCACGACGCGCTTCCAGCACGCGAGCGTCGACGCGCAGAACGTGATCGACTTCGCGCGCCGCTTTCGCTACCAGACCGCGTTCTATCAGCTTTTCCACGTCGCGACGCTGGCGGGCATCGCGCAGGCGGTGAAGCGCGACGCGGCCGAACTGGTCCGCGCGCGCACGCGCATCTACAGCCACGGCAACGCGTCGCGCTCCGGCGACGACGCGCAGATCCAGCAGGTGGTCGGCGAAATCGCAGCGTGGGCCTATGCGGCCGAAGCGATCGCGCTGCGCGCGGCCGAGCCGTTGCAGCGCGCGTATGACGCGCATCGAGGCGGCGACGAGCAGGCCGAATACGCGGCGAACCTCGACGCCGAAATCGAATCCGCGCAGAGCCAACTGGTGGTGTCGGACCTCGCGCTGCGCGCGTCCACGCATCTGTTCGACGCGCTCGGCGCATCGGCGACGAGCACCGCAAAAGCATTGGACCGTCACTGGCGCAACGCGCGTACGGTGTCGTCGCACAATCCGCTCGTGTACAAGGCGAGGATCGTCGGCGACTGGGCGATCAACGGCGCCGAGCCGCCTTACGTATGGAAGATCGGGGACGGCCAGCAAAACCCCGTGAGCGGGGCGCGCGCATGAGCCGGCCGATCCGTTTCAACGCGTTCGAGATGAACTGCGTCGGGCATCAGTCGCCGGGGCTGTGGGCGCATCCGCGCGACCGTTCGTGGCAGTACAAGGACCTCGACTACTGGACCGATCTCGCGAAGCTGCTGGAAAAGGGCATCTTCGACGGGATCTTCATCGCGGACGTGATCGGCTATTACGACGTCTACAAGGGCAGCAACTATCACGCGCTGCACCAGGCCGCGCAGATTCCGGTGAACGATCCGCTGCAAGTCGCGGCGCCGATCGCGATGGTGACGGAGCATCTGGGCATCGGCATCACGGCGTCCACGTCGTTCGAGCATCCGTACACGTTCGCGCGGCGGCTTTCGACCGCGGATCATCACACGAAGGGGCGGGTCGGCTGGAACATCGTCACGTCGTATCTGGAGAGCGGCGCGAAGAACATCGGGCAGGGCGGGTTGCGCGATCACAGCAATCGCTACGAGGTCGCGGCCGAGTACGTGGAGGTGCTGTACAAGCTGTTCGAGGGGAGCTGGGAGGACGGGGCGGTCGTGCGCGACCGGCAGCAGCGCGTGTTCACGCACCCGGAGAAAGTGCACGAGATCGGCCACCAGGGGCGCTTCTTCGACGTGCCCGGTTATCACCTGTGCGAGCCGTCGCCGCAGCGCACGCCGGTGCTGTATCAGGCCGGCGCGTCGGGGCCGGGCAAGACGTTCGCCGCGCAGCATGCGGAGTGCGTGTTCGTCGCCGCGCCGACGCAGTCGGTGCTGAAGCAGTACGTCGCCGACGTGCGCCGGCAGGCTTCGGAAGCCGGCCGCGATCCCGCCAGGCTGCTGATCTACAACCTCGTCACCGTGATCGTCGACGAGACCGACGCGAAGGCGCACGCGAAATTCGAAGAGTACCAACGCTACGTGTCGTACGACGGCTCGCTCGTGTTCATGTCCGGCTGGACCGGCATCGACTTCGGGCAGTACGCGCCGACGGATCTGGTGCGGCGCGTCGAGACGAACGCGATCGTGTCGGCTGTCGAACATCTCGCGGGCGGCGACCGCTCGTGGACGATCGAGGAACTGGCGACGTGGGGCGGCATCGGCGGCATGGGGCCGGTGTTCGTCGGCTCCGCGTCGACGGTCGCGGACATCCTTCAGCAATGGGTCGAAGCGACCGGCGTGGACGGCTTCAATCTCGCGTATGCGATCGCGCACGAGACGTTCGAGGACGTCGTGCATTACCTCGTGCCGGAGTTGCAGCGGCGCGGCGTTTATCCGACGTCGTATCGCGAAGGCACGCTGCGCGAGAAACTGTTCGGAGCCGGCGCGCGGCTGCCCGGCGATCATCCGGCGGCGCGCTATCGCGACATCGAGCGCGTGAAGCGGGAAGAAGCGGCGCAACGGGAAGAGGCGGTTACAGCCCGCTGATCCGTGCGTCGGCTCGAACCCCAGGCACGCTGCGGCGTGCCTGTCTGCGCTTGTCGCGCCGCATCGCGCGACGCGTGTGCGGCCCATATATCGTAAGCACAACTCGTTCGTTGCCTGAAGTCCGGCCGATTCGTATAAACGCTTGACGTCCCGTCTTGATCCTTAAAAAAGGAGGTCAGCGTTGAGCACCCTCGAACTCGACATCGCAGCGCCCGTTTCCACGCCGATCCGTTCGGCCAGCGACGTATCGCGCCTCATCAACGCCGGCGGTTCCGCGACGAGCCATGCGCGCGTGATCGTGCTGCTCGCGCTCGGCGGCGTGTTTCTCGACGCGTACGACCTGACCACGCTGTCCTACGGCATCCAGGACGTGACGCGCGAGTTCGGCCTCACGCCTTCGCTGACCGGCCTCGTCAGCTCGGCCATCGTGATCGGCACGATACTCGGCAGCGTGGTCGGCGGCTGGCTGACCGACAGGATCGGCCGCTACCAGGTGTTCATGGCCGACATGCTGTTCTTCGTCGTCGCGGCAATCGCGGCGGGCCTCGCGCCGAACGTGTGGGTGCTGATCGCCGCGCGCTTCGTGATGGGGCTCGGCGTCGGCATCGACCTGCCGGTCGCGATGGCGTTCCTTGCGGAATTCTCGAAGTTCAGCGGACGCGGCAACAAGGCGTCGCGGCTCGCCGCGTGGTGCCCGATGTGGTACGCGGCTTCGTCGGTGTGCTTCCTGATCGTGTTCGGGCTGTATTTCCTGCTGCCCGAGGCGCATGCGGGCTGGTTGTGGCGCGCGTCGCTGATCTTCGGCGCGGTGCCGGCGCTGGTCATCATTCTCGTGCGCAAGCGCTTCATGAACGAGTCGCCGCTGTGGGCCGCGAACCAGGGCGATCTGAAGAACGCGGTGCGCATCCTGCGCGAATCGTACGGCATTCACGCGCACGAAGCGCCGGACGCGGGCGAGCCGGTACAGAAGCAACCGCCGGCGAGTCTGCGCGTGCTGTTCCAGAAGCCGTATCGCGAACGCACGATCGTCGCCAGCGTGATGAACCTGTGCATTCCGTTCGAATACACCGCCATCGCGTTTTTCCTGCCGTCGATCCTGTCGCAGTTTCTCGGCGCGGGCGTGTTCGAGACGATCGCCGCGTCGCTCGCGCTGAACCTGTTGTTCGCGCTGACCGGCGGCCTGCTCGGGATGCGGCTCGCGTATCGCCATCCGTCGCGACACGTCGCGATCGCGGGTTTCGCGCTGCAATTCGTGGCGCTCGTCGCGCTCGCGCTGGTCGGCCATCCGCAGGCGGCGCTCGGCATCGGCTTTGCGCTGCTGATGCTCGGCACGTGGCTGTTCGCCGAAGGCTTCGGTCCCGGCGCGCAGATGATGATCTATCCGGCGCTGTCGTACCCGACGTCGATTCGCGGCACCGGGGTCGGCTTCGGCCGTTCGCTGACCGGCATCGGCAGCGCGCTCGCGCTGTTCGTGCTGCCGATCCTGCAGGCGCGCTTCGGCACCGACATGTTCTGGATCGTCGCGGTGACAGCCGCCACGCCGATCGTGTTCCTGCTGGCGATCCGCTACGAGCCGACCGCGCGCGACATCGACGACGAGGCCGCCGCTTGAGCACCGCGCCGGTCGTCCTCGACGCGCGTGCGCTGTCGAAACGCTTCGGCCCGACGCGCGCGCTGGACCGCTTCGACCTGTCGATCCGCGCCGGCGAGGTCGTCGCGCTGATGGGCGCGAACGGCGCGGGAAAATCGACGGTCGTGAAGATTCTGAGCGGCGTGCTGCGCGCGGACAGCGGGACGTTGACGCTACGCGGCCGCCCGTACCAGCCGGATTCCGCGCAGCGCGCGAAGGCGCTGGGCGTCGCGACGATGCATCAGGCGGTCGCCGACGCGGTGGTGCCGACGCTGTCGATCGCGGAGAACCTGCTGCTCGATCGCACGAGCAGCCCGAGCCGCGCGGGCGGCCGCTGGTTCGCCACGCCGTCGGCCCGGCTGCGCGACGCGCGGGCAATCGCGGCGCACGTCGGGCTGACGGGCGACCTCGCCGCGCCGCTCGCGGAACAGTCGGTCGCGACGAAGCAACTGGTCACGCTGGCGCGCGCGCTCGACACCGATCCGGCGCTGCTGATCCTCGACGAACCGACCGCGAGCCTGTCCGCCGCGGAGGCGCATACGCTGTTCGCGGCGCTCGACGCATTGCGCGCGCGCGGCGTCGGCATCCTGCTGGTGTCGCATCGGCCAGGCGATCTGCGGCGGATGGCCGATCGCGCGGTCGTGCTGCGCGACGGGCGGCATGTCGCGGACTTCGACGCGCCGCTCGACGGCGACGCGGCATTGCACGCGATGATCGGCCGTCCACTGCCGGCGCGGTCAACACCGGCAGCGGCAGGCGGCGTGCTCGATCAACCGGTCGAGCCGTCGCGATCCGGTTTTCGCGCGCGCGGCTTGAAGCTCTTTCCCGACGCGCCGCCGCTCGACTTCCACGCGGCGCGCGGCGAGATCGTCGCGATCGCGGGACCGGTCGGCGGCGGCAAGTCGCGGCTCGCGCGGACGATCTTCGGGATCGAGCCGCCGGCCGGCGGTGCGATGACGCTCGACGGCGAGCCGTGGCGCGCGCGCAGCGCGGCCGACGCGATCGACGCCGGCGTCTTCATGCTCGGCGAGGATCGCTGGGCGACGTCGCTGTTTCCGGACAGCGTGCCGTTCGCGTCGATCGAAGGCACGTTGAGTTTTCCGTTCCTGGCGCGCTGGTTTCGCGGCGGCCGCATCGTGCGTTCGCGCGAACGGGCGCGCGCGCAGGCGGCGATCCGCAGCATGACCGTGCGCTGCAACGGCCCGGCCGACCGCGTCGCGAACCTGTCGGGCGGCAACCAGCAGAAGGTCGCGCTTGCGCGCTGGCACCTGGAGCCCGCGCGGATGCTGTTGCTCGACGAGCCGTTTCAGGGCGTCGACGTCGGCGCGCGCGCGGAGATCGTCGAAGTGCTGCGGCGCGGCGCGGCGGACCGCGTGACGCTCGTGTTCGTCAGCGACGTGGAAGAGGCGTTCGAGGTCGCGGACCGCGTGCTGCACTTCGATCGCCTGCGCATCGAGACCCTTGACTAAGCCATTTCGGGAACCTGAACGATGAAGATCACCGCCGGACAAAACGCGTCCGCGCCATCCGTTTTTCTGCCGCGCGCGCGGCTGCGCACCGCGCTCGAACGAGGCGGCATCGTCGTGCTGCTGGTCGCGCTCGGCGTGCTGTTCACGTGGCGCGAGCCGGCGTTTCTCAGCGTGGACAACCTGTTCAGCATCCTGCAGGCCGCGGCGATCGTCGCGCTGCTCGCGATCGGCGTCTCGATCACGCTCGCCGTCGGCGGCTTCGACCTGTCGGTCGGCAGCACGGCCGCCACGGCGCAGATGGCCGCGAGCTACGTGCTGGTCGTCTGGCAGGGCGGCGCGCTCGCGGCGTTCGCCGCGTGTCTCGCGCTCGGCGTCGGCACCGGGCTGTTCAACGGCCTGCTGATTACGCGGCTGCGCGTGCCGGACCAGCTCGCGACGCTCGGCACGCTGTTCCTGCTTGCCGGGCTGCAACTGATTCCGACCGGCGGCCGCTCGCTCGCAACCGGCACGATCCTGCCGGACGGCACCGAGACGACGGGATCGTTTCCCGATGCGTTCCTCGCGTTCGGCCGCGCGCGCTGGCTCGACGTCGTGCCGGTGCCGGTGCTCGTGCTCGCGGGCGTCACCGTGGTCGCGGTGCTCGTGATGGAGTTCACGCGCTGGGGTCGCGTGCTGTATGCGACCGGCGGCAACGAGACCGCCGCCCGGCTCGCGGGCGCGCCGACCGCGCGTTATCGCATCGGCGCGTATGTCGCGTCCGGCGCGATCGCGTCGCTCGGCGGCGCGCTGATCGCCGCGCGGGTCGGGCGCGGCGACGTCGGCGCGGGGCATTCGCTGCTGCTCGACGCGGTCGCGGCCGCGCTGATCGGTTACGCGGTGTGGGGGCTGAAGCGGCCGAACGTGCTCGGCGCGGTGATCGGCGCGATCTTCGTCGGCGTGCTGCTGAACGGGCTGACGATGCTGAATGCGCCGTACTACATGCAGGATTTCATCAAGGGCGCGCTGCTGGTGGCCGCGCTTGCGTTCACGTTCAGCATCGGCCGGCAGGCGCGCGGGCGATGAATGCGCGAACGCATCCGCGCATAAGCGTAGGAGCGCCGCGCTGAAGTTCTTATCGCAATCGGTCGGTTGGACACGCCGATGTGCGCTGCTAGATTGAAGCGCTACCGATGACGATCAACCGACTGTTCAGGGAGTAAGCCATGTCAGCGATTCCGGAAGCCGCCGCGCGCGAAGCGCAGGCTGTTGCAGCAGACGTTACGCGCGCCGACGCGCGCGTGATCGGCGACGATGCCGAGGCGATCGAGGTCGCGCGCGACCTGGCGTCGGCGTTCGCCAAAGAGGCGGCCGTGCGCGACCGCGAGCGGCGGCTGCCGTACGACGAAGCCGATGCGTTCTCGCAGTCGGGCCTGTGGGCGATCACCGTGCCGAAGGCGTATGGCGGCGCGGGCGTGTCGTTCGTCACGCTGACGCGGGTGATCGAGATCGTCGCGGCGGCCGACCCGTCGATCGGGCAACTGCCGCAGAACCATCTCGGTCTGGTCGACGTGATCGCGCTGACCGGCACCGACGCGCAGAAGCGGTTCTTCTTCGGCGAAGTGCTGAAGGGGCGGCGTTTCGGCAACGGCTTCTCGGAGAAGGGCACGAAGAACGTGCTCGACCTGCGCACGCGCGTCGTCCGGGACGGCGGCGACTACGTGATCGACGGCACGAAGTTCTATTCGACCGGTGCGCTGTTCGCGGACTACGTGCCGATCCTCGGCCTCGACGACGCGCGCCGCGCCTGGCTCGCATACGTGCCGAAGGGAACGGCGGGGCTCGACGTCGTCGACGACTGGTCCGGCTTCGGCCAGCGCACGACGGCGAGCGGCACGGTGATCGCGTCCGGCGTGCGCGTGCCGGCGGCGAACGTGCTGCCCGCCTATGAGGTGTCCGAGCGGCCGACGCTGAACGGGCCGGTGTCGCAGATCATCCAGGCGGCGATCGACGCGGGCATCGCGCGCGCCGCGCTCGACGACACGCTTGCGTTCGTGCGCGAGCGCACCCGGCCGTGGGTCGACAGCGGCGTCGAGCGCGCGGCTGACGATCCGCTCGTGCTGCGCGAGGTCGGCCGCCTGCATATCCAGCTGCATGCAGCCGACGCATTGCTCGAACGCGCGGCGCGCACGCTCGACGAGATCGCCGCGCAGCCGGCGCCGCTCACCGAAGACGACGTCGCGCGCGCATCGGTCGCCGTGGCCGAGGCGAAGGTGCTGACCACCGAGATCGCGTTGCTCGCGGGCGAGAAGCTGTTCGAACTCGCGGGCACGCAGGCGACGCTCGCCGAGCACAACCTCGACCGCCACTGGCGCAACGCGCGCACGCATACGCTGCACGACCCGGTGCGCTGGAAATACCACCTCGTCGGCAACTACTACCTGAACGGCGTCAAGCCCGCGCGCCACGCGTGGAACTGACCGTCCGGCCGCGCGACACGACGCCCGATCCCTTCGACCTTCATCGACCCCTGCCCATGATCGACAAACTGTTTCGCAGCTTCGCAATCGCGGCCTCGCTCGCCGCAAGCCTTTCCGTTCACGCGGCGACCGGCCTGGCCAACGCGCCCGCGCCGTTCGATCGCGGCGGCGTGAAGATCGCGCTCGTGAACTACCTGTCCACCGGCGACTTCTTCCAGGCCTACGAGGCCGGCGCGCAGAAGCAGGCGAAGGCGCTCGGCATCGATCTGCGGATCTACGAAGGACGCCAGGACGCGACGCAGCAGCGCGATCAGATCCAGCAGGCGATCAACGTCGGCGTGTCCGCGATCATCGTGAATCACGGGCTGCCGGAGTCGCTGAAGGACGTCGTGCAGACCGCGCTCGACAAGGGGATCAAGGTCGTGGCGTTCGACGTCGATCTGGCGAACCCGAAGGTGCCGCAGATCGAGCAGAGCGACCACGACCTCGCGACGCTGCTGCTGAACCAGGCGGTGAAGGACAACGGAGCCGCATTCAATGCGGCGTACGTGTACGTGGCGGGGTTCGCGCCGCTCGACCGTCGCGACGCGGTGTGGCAGTCGTTCAAGGCCGCGCATCCGGGCGTGAAGGAGGTCGCGCGGTTCGGCACCGTCGACAATCCGATCGCGCAGTCGGTCGCGAACCAGGCGGGGGCCGCGTATCGCGCGCATCCGGACGTGCGCGTGGTGTTCGCGCCGTACGACGAGTTCGCGCGCGGCGCGAAGCTCGCGGCGGACGAGGCCGGCATCGCGTCGAAGCTGCGCATCTACAGCGCGGACATCTCGACGGCGGACATCGAGGCGATTCGCGCGCCGGGCAGCCCGTGGGTCGCGACGGCGGCGACGAATCCGGCCGTCGTCGGCGCGGTGTCGGTGCGCGCGGCGGCGCTGCTGGTCGCGGGGCAGGACCCGGGGCATCGCATCGAGGTGAAGCCGACGCTGATTACGCGCGACGACCTCGTGAAGAACGACATTCACAACGTCGCGGAACTCGGCGCGAAGTTCGGCGCGTTCCGCCGCGCGGATGTCGTGCGTGCGGCGTGGATTCCGGACGCGAACGATTGAGACAGCGTGCCGGTGGTCGTGGCAGGCTAAGCTAATCGTCCGCACACCCTCGGCCGGTCCACCAGCGCCGTTCAGCTTCGCGCCGTCCCCCGTTCGACTTCGCCGCGCACATACTGCAGGAACGCGCGCACGGCCCGCGAGCGCTCGTGCCGTCGATACAGCAGCGCAAGTTCCGACGGGATCGGCTTGCCGGCCAGCGGCCGGTAGACGACGCCCGGCAGCGACACGCACGCGCTCAGCGCGGCGGGAATGATCGCGACCGTCTCGCCGAGCGACACGCTCGCGAGCACGGCGATCAGCGGGCCGGGCCGCAGCGCGATCCGCGGCGAGAAGCGGCCGCGCCGCGCGACTTCCGCCGTGCCGGACTCCTGCTCGGGCACGGCGAACTGCGCGTCGCGCAACTGCTGCGGGGCGATGACCTGCTGCGAAGCCAGCGCGGAATCTTCCGGCAGCGCGACGACGAACTCGTCCTGCTGCACGCGGGTGGCCTGCAACTCTTCCGGGTAGCGCATCGGCGGCCTCACGTACGCGACGTCGATCCGCCGGTCCACGAGGCGTCCCGGAATCTCGTCCATCGGTATCTCGGCGACCTCGATGTCGATCAGCGGGTGCAGCCGGCGAAACTCCGTCACGGTCTTGCGCATCACGCCGGCGAACGCAGCCGACACGATATAGCCGATCCGGATGCGCCCGAGTTGTCCGCGCTCCGCGAGCAGCCCGAGTTCGCGCGCCTGTTCGAGCTGTGCGAGCGCGGCGGCCGCTGCGGGGATATACGCTTCGCCGGCGGCCGTCAGCGACACCGAGCGGCGGGTGCGCTCGAACAGCCGAAACTTCAGCAGGCGTTCGGCGTCCTGGATCTGCTTCGTCAGCGACGGCGGTGCGATGCCCAGTTCGTCCGCCGCGCGCGCGAAATGCAGATGCCGCGCGACGGCCAGGATGCAGTGCAGGTGACGGATTTCAAGATTCATCGGGCGCAAGCGGTTGCCGCGGCGATTTCTGCGTGCCGGCACGGCGCGCGCCGGGTTGCGAACGCGGGCCGGTTCCGAACCGTTGCGGCTCGAAGCCGGCCTGCGGGAGATGCGATCCAGCGGACGTGGGCCTCGCGGCCAACGCCGCCGTCAGCCCTGCGCCTTCAACGCGAGGCGGAACTTGTGCAGCAGCGGCTCGGTATAGCCGCTCGGCTGCGCGCGGCCTTCGAACACCAGCGCGCACGCGGCCTCGAACGCGAGCGACGCATCGAAGTCCGGCGCCATCGGCCGGTACTCCGGATCACCCGCGTTCTGTCCGTCGACCACCTTCGCCATGCGGCGGAACGTGTCCTCGACCTGCTCGCGCGTGACGACGCCGTGATGCAGCCAGTTCGCGATGTGCTGGCTCGATATGCGCAGCGTCGCGCGGTCCTCCATCAGCCCGACGTCGTTGATGTCCGGCACCTTCGAGCAGCCGACGCCCTGGTCGACCCAGCGCACCACGTAACCGAGAATGCCCTGCGCGTTGTTGTCCAGTTCCTGGCGGATCTCGTCGGCGTTCCAGTTCGCCTTTTCGACGACCGGGATCGTCAGCAGGCCGTCGAGCAGTTCGTCGCGCACGCTCGCGTAGTCGATCTTTTCGAGTTCCTGCTGGACGGCCTGCACGTCGACCTGGTGGTAGTGCAGCGCGTGCAGCGTCGCGGCGGTCGGCGACGGCACCCAGGCGGTGTTCGCGCCGGCCTTCGGATGCGCGATCTTCTGTTCGAGCATCGCGTGCATCAGGTCCGGCATCGCCCACATGCCCTTGCCGATCTGCGCGCGGCCGCGCAGCCCCGCGGCGAGGCCGACCAGCACGTTGCTGCGCTCGTACGCGGTGATCCACGGCGTGGTCTTCATGTCGCCCTTGCGCAGCATCGGGCCGGCTTCCATCGACGTGTGCATCTCGTCGCCGGTGCGGTCGAGAAAACCCGTGTTGATGAACGCGACGCGCGCGGACGCCTCGGCGATCGACGCGAGCAGGTTCACGCTCGTGCGGCGCTCCTCGTCCATGATCCCCATCTTCAGCGTGTTGCGCGCGAGGCCGAACAGGTCCTCGACGCGGCCGAACAGTTCGTTCGCGAACGCGACTTCGAGCGGGCCGTGCATCTTCGGCTTCACGATGTAGATCGAGCCGGTGCGCGAATTGAGCTGGTGCTGGCGGTCGTGCAGCGCGCACAGCGTCGTCAGCACCGCGTCGAGAATGCCTTCGGGAATCTCGCGGCCGTCGCGGTCGAGCACCGCCGGGTTCGTCATCAGATGGCCGACGTTGCGGATGAACAGCAGCGAGCGGCCGTGCAGCGTCAGCGTCGAGCCGTCCGGCGTGCGGTATTCGCGGTCCGGGTTCAGGCGGCGCGTGAAGGTCTTGCCGTTCTTCGTCACCGATTCGCTCAGCGTGCCGGTCATCAGCCCGAGCCAGTTGCGGTACAGCTGCACCTTGTCGTCGGCGTCCACCGCGGCCACCGAGTCCTCGCAGTCGATGATCGTCGTGACGGCGGCTTCGAGCAGCACGTCCTTCACGTGCGCCGCGTCGGTCCTGCCGATCGGGTCGTTCGCGTCGATCTGGATTTCGAAGTGCAGGCCGTTGTGCCGGAGCAGCAGGGCCGACGGCGCGGCCGCGTCGCCCTGGAAGCCGACGAACTGCGCGGGCGTCTTCAGCGCGACGGCGCCGCTCGCGGTCTGCACGGCGAGCTGGCCGTTTTCGACCGCATAACCGGTCGCGTCGGCATGGGAGCCGGTCGCGAGCGGCGCCGCGCCGTCGAGGAACGCGCGGGCGCGGGCGATCACCAGCGCGCCGCGCGCCGGATTGAACGACGCGCCGCGCGCGGCGTCGCCGGTTTCGGGGATCGCGTCGGTGCCGTACAGCGCGTCGTAGAGGCTGCCCCAGCGCGCATTCGCGGCGTTCAGCGCATAACGCGCGTTGGACAGCGGCACGACGAGCTGCGGGCCGGCCTGCGAGGCGATCTCGGTGTCGACGTGGTCGGTCGTCGCCCGCACGCTGGCCGGCGCCGGCACGATGTAGCCGATGCCTTCGAGGAAGGCGCGGTACGCGCGCAGGTCGCGCACCGGGCCGGGGTTCGCGCGGTGCCAGTCGTCGAGGTCGCGTTGCAGCCGGTCGCGCTCGGCGAGCAGCGCGCGGTTCTTCGGCGCGAGGTCATGCACGATCGCGTCGAATCCGGTCCAGAACGCGGCGCTGTCTACGCCGGTGCCGGGCAGGGCTTCCTTCTCGACGAACTCTTCAAGGACGGCGGCCACTTTCAGGCTGCCTCGGTCGGTCATCTGTGTCATGGGTCGGTCTTTACTGGCGACAAGGGCTGGGGGGCGGTCATGCGCGTGCGATGCGGTGCGCGGGGGCGGCCGGTTATACGCTTTGCACGCCGGCACGGGCGATCTGGGCGTCCTGGTCGGGCTTCACGCCGGATACGCCGACTGCGCCGACCACCTGGCCGTCCACGATCACCGGGATGCCGCCTTCGAGCGTACCAGCAAGCGGCGCGCTGAGAAAGGCGGTCCGTCCACCATTGATCATGTCCTCGTACTGCTTCGTCTCGCGGCGGCCGAGCGCGGCGGTGCGGGCCTTCTCGGTCGCGATGTACGCGCCGATCGGCGCGCAGCCGTCGAGGCGCAGCACGCCGAGCGGGTGGCCGCCGTCGTCGACGACGGCGATCGCCACCAGCCACTGGTTGCGTTCGGCTTCCGCGCGGGCGGCCTCGATGATGCGCGTCGTTTCGGTGACCGTCAGAATGGGCTTGCTTTGCACGTTTTAATCTCCTTGCGAATCGGACTGCGGGTGGTGGAGCGGGGGAGTCCCGCCTGTGAGGGGGCCGCGTTTTGCGGCCGTTTTGTGAGCTTTCGCCTTCGGCTCAGGCTTTCATCGCGCTGTCAGCCGGGACCTGCTGAAGCACCGCGTCGCGCTTGTCGAGCAGATGCTGGCGCAGGACGGCGGCCAGCCGCTTGCCGTCGCGCGCGTCGAGCGCCTTCAGCATGGCTTCGTGATCGTCGATTGCGTGGTCCCATTTCGTACTCTGAAAGTTCGAGCGAAAACGCGCCGCCTGGAGCCGGCGGTTGATCGCGACGTACACGTCGCGCAGCGCCTGGTTGCCGGCGGCCTCGTTGATCCGGTCGTGGATCGCCTGGTTGCGACTGTAATACCCGGCGAGATCGTTGCGGACCCGGCAGGCTAGCATGGCGTAATGCAGTTCGCGAATTTCCGCGATGTCGCGTTCGGTGATGCGCAGGCACGCCAGTTCGCCCGAAAGGGCTTCTAGCCCGCTCATCAGCTCGAAATTTTCGCGCAGTTCGCGCTCGGACATCGTCCGCACGAACGCGCCGCGATTGGGAATGATCTCGATCAGGCCGTCCACTTCGAGCGCTTTCAGCGCCTCGCGCAGCGGCGTGCGCGAGATGCCCAGGGTTTCGCACAGTTCGCGCTCGTTCAGCTTCATGCCCGGCGTGAGCACCCCCTCGACGATCAGCCGCCGCAACTGCTCGACCACCGTGTCGTGCAGGCGCGGGCGTTCGAGTTTGGCGATCACGGGCGTTTCCGCCTGTCCGTCAGTCGCGTAATTTTGCATGCAATACTCCATATTCGATTGGACGAATCTTATCACCGTCTAATTTCGGCTAATATGCCGGGTAAACGAGGATTTCTAATCGGAGCCAGCGGCACGTAGCATGGGAAATAGAATTTTGCATGCAATATTCAAACGGGAGAGCCCTCCATGCTGACACTCGATTTCCATCCGGCCGGCCGTCATTTCCTGCAGATTCCGGGGCCGAGCCCGGTGCCCGACCGGCTGCTGCGCGCGATGAGTTATCCGACCATCGACCACCGCGGCCCCGAATTCGGCGCGCTCGGCCTGAAGGTGCTCGACGGAATCCGCCAGATCTTCAAGACCCGGCATCCGGTCGTGATCTACGGCGCGTCCGGCACCGGCGCATGGGAAGCGGCGCTGACTAACACGCTGAACCCGGGCGACGCCGTGCTGATGTTCGAAACCGGCCACTTCGCCACGCTGTGGAAGAAGATGGCCGAAAGCCTCGGGCTCAAGCCCGAGTTCCTCGGCCTGCCGGGCATCGACGGCTGGCGCAACGGCGTGCGCGCCGACATGATCGAGGCGCGCCTGCGCGCGGACACGGACCAGCGGATCAAGGCGGTCTGCGTCGTCCATAACGAGACGTCCACGGGCGTGACCTCGGACATCGCGGCGGTGCGCCGCGCGATCGACGCCGCCGGCCACCCGGCGCTCTTCATGGTCGACACGATTTCGAGTCTCGCGTGCGCCGATTACCGCCATGACGAATGGGGCGTGGACGTCACGGTGTCCGGCTCGCAGAAAGGCCTGATGCTGCCGCCGGGCATCAGCTTCAACGCGGTGTCGCCGAAGGCGCTGGCGGCGAGCGAGACGGCGACGCTGCCGCGCAGCTACTGGGGCTGGCAGGAGATCATCGACGCGAACCGGACCGGCTACTGGCCGTACACGCCGAACACGAACCTGCTGTACGCGCTTCATGAGGCGATCGACATGATCCTCGCCGAAGGCCTCGACAACGTGTTCGCGCGCCACCAGCGGCTCGCGGAAGGATGCCGCCGGGCGGTGCGCGCGTGGGGCCTTGAGATCCAGTGCGCGGACGCCGCCGTGTACAGCCCCGTGCTGACCGGCGTGATGATGCCCGACGGCGTCGACGCCGACGCGGTGCGCAAGCTGATCTACGAGCGCTTCAACCTGTCGCTCGGCACGGGCCTCGGCAAGATGAAGGGGCGCATGTTCCGCATCGGCCACCTCGGCGACTGCAACGAACTCACGCTGATGGCCGCGCTCGCCGGCTGCGAGATGGGGCTGCGGCTGGCCGGCGTGCCGTTAGCGCAAAGCGGCCTGGCCGCGGCGGCGGCGTATTTCGGCGAACCGGCCGCCGGGGCGGACCGGCGGGTCGCGGCCTGACCGGCCTTTCTGCGGGTGACCCTCATGACGCATCCCACCTCGAATCTCGCTGCAAAACCGGTGCACCTCGTTCCTCCGGCGTCGGGCCGCTCCAGTCCGCTCGCGGTCCGTCTGCGCGGCGCGCTGCGCGGCGACGTGCTGTTCGATGCGGCAAGCCGGGGCCGTTATTCGACCGACGCGTCGATCTACCAGATCACGCCGCTCGGCATCGTGGTGCCGCGCGACCAGCAGGACCTGCGCGCGGCGCTCGACGTGGCGCGCAGCGAGGGCGCGCCGGTGCTCGCGCGCGGCGCGGGCACGAGCCAGTGCGGCCAGACGGTGGCCGAGGCGCTCGTCGTCGATACGTCGAAATGGCTGAACAACGTCGTCGATTTCGATCGCGACGCGCGCACCGTGACGGTCGAGCCGGGCATCGTGCTCGACCATCTGAACGCGTGGCTCAAGCCGCACGGGCTATGGTTCCCGGTCGACGTGTCGACGGGCGCGCAGTGCACGATCGGCGGCATGGCCGGCAACAACTCGTGCGGCTCGCGCTCGATCGAATACGGCAACATGGTGCACAACGTCGCCGCCATCGACGCGCTGCTCGCGGACGGCACCGACGCGCACTTCGGCCCGCTCGGCACGCCGCCCGACGGCGCGCGCATGAAGCAGATCGTCGACGGGCTGACGCGGATCGCGCGGCGCGAGCGGGGCGAACTGGCCGAACGGGTGCCGCGCGTGCTGCGCCGCGTGGCCGGCTACAACCTCGACCTGTTCGACTGTCTGAATCCGCGCGCGTACACCGACGACGGCGTCCCGAACCTCGCGCACATTCTGGTCGGCGCGGAAGGCACGCTCGCGTTCAGCCGCCAGCTCACGCTCAGGCTCGCGCCGCTGCCGAAGCACAAGACGCTCGGCGTGGTCAATTTCCCGACCTTCTACGACGCGATGAGCCTCACCCGGCACATCGTCAAGCTGCAGCCGGCGGCGGTCGAACTGGTGGACAGCACGATGATCGGCCTCGCGCTCGACAACCCGGCGTTTCGCCCGGTCATCGGCAAGGCGCTGGTCGGCGAGCCCGATGCGATCCTGCTGGTCGAGTTCGCGGGCGAGGATCGCGGCACGCAGCTGGCGCGGCTCGGGCAACTGGTCGAACTGATGGGCGATCTCGGCCTGCCCGGCAGCGTCGTGGAGATGCCCGGCGCCGGCGAGCAGAAGGCGCTGTGGGACGTGCGCAAGGCGGGGCTCAACATCATGATGAGCATGAAGGGCGACGGCAAGCCGGTGTCCTTCATCGAGGACTGCGCGGTGCCGCTCGAACATCTCGCCGAGTACACGGCGCGGCTCACCGAGGTGTTCCACCGGCACGGAACCGAGGGCACGTGGTACGCGCATGCGAGCGTCGGCACGCTGCACGTGCGGCCGATTCTCGACATGCGCCGTGACGGCGCGGTCAAGATGCGCGCGATCGCCGAAGAGGCGTCGGCGATGGTGCGCGAATACAAGGGCGCGTATTCGGGCGAGCACGGCGACGGCCTGTGCCGCGGCGAATGGGTGGCGTGGCAGTACGGCCCGAAGATCCATCAGGCGTTCACCGAGATCAAGGCGCTGTTCGATCCGGACAACCGCTTCAATCCGGACAAGATCGTGCGGCCGCCGAAGATGGACGACAGCCGCAACTTCCGCTTTCCGCCGACCTATCGCGAACTGCCGGTCGTGCCGGTGCTGGACTGGTCCGCATGGAACGTGAAGCGCGATCCGCTCAGCGGCGAGGAGACGCCGCCCGGCACCGGCGAAAGCCTGAGCGGCGGGCTCGCGAAAGCGATCGAGATATGCAACAACAACGGGCATTGCCGCAAGTTCGACGCGGGCACGATGTGCCCGAGCTACCGCGTCACGCGCGACGAGCAGCATGTGACGCGCGGGCGCGCGAACACGCTGCGGCTCGCCGTTTCCGGCCAGTTGGGCGACGATGGCATCGCGAGCGCCGAGGTGAAGGAGGTGCTGGACCTGTGCGTGTCGTGCAAGGGCTGCCGGCGCGATTGCCCGACCGGCGTCGACATGGCGAAGTTCAAGATCGAGGCGCGCGCCGCGTGGGCGAAGCGCCACGGCCTGCGTCTGCGCGAGAAGCTCATTGCATTCATGCCGCGCTACGCGGCGGCGGCCGCGCGCGTGCCGGCGCTGCTGGCGGCGGCGGACCACGTGCCGTTCGTCTCGCGCGCGTTCAGGCGGGCGCTGGGGCTTGCGCCGCAACGCTCGCTGCCGCGTTTCAGACGCCCGTTCCTCGCGGACGCCGGCGCACGCGCGGCCGCCGTTGCCGCACCAGCCGGCGCGCGTGAAGTGCTGCTGTTCGTCGACACGTTCAACAACGGCATCGAGCCCGGCAACGCGCGCGCGGCCGTGCGCGTGCTGGAGGCCGCGGGTTACACCGTGCGCTTCAACACGAAGGACGGCGAGCGGCCGCTGTGCTGCGGCCGCACGTTTCTCGCGGCGGGGCTCGTCGACGAAGCGCGCAGCGAGGCGCGGCGCATGCTCGACGCGTTCCTGCCGTATGTGAAGCGCGGCGTGCCGATCGTCGGGCTGGAGCCGTCGTGCCTGCTGTCGCTGCGCGACGAGTTTCTTCAGTACGGTTATGGCGAGGACGCGCGGCGGGTGGCGCAGTCGGCGTTCCTGTTCGAGGAGTTTCTGGTGCGCGAGAACGAAGCGGGGCGCCTGAACCTGCCGCTGCGCGCGCTGGACGCGCGCGTTGCGTGGGTCCACGGGCATTGCCACCAGAAGGCGTTCGATGCGTTCCGTCCGGTGCAGACGGTGCTCGGCTGGATTCCGGAACTCGACGTGCGGCCGATCGAGTCGTCATGCTGCGGGATGGCGGGCAGCTTCGGCTACGAGGCCGAGCACTACGAGACCTCGAATGCGATGGCGGAACTGTCGCTGCTGCCGGCGGTGCGCCAGGCCGGGGCGGGCGACCTGATCGTCGCGGACGGCACCAGTTGCCGCCATCAGATTCACGATGGCGCGCAGCGCGACGCGCTGCATGTGGCTCGCGTGCTGGAAATGGCGCTTTGATCCGATTGCTGATTGCTCACGGCGGCGCGGGTTGCGGTTGCCTATGCAAATCGTGACCCGTGGCCGCTACCTGCGCATGAAGCGATTGCGGTGGAGGCAGTGTGTCTTGCTCCGCTCACGCCGGCTTCGCGTCGCCGCCCGCCGCGCGCAGCTCCCCCTTCAGCCACGAGACGAACGACTCGATGTACGTGAACTGCGGCGACGACGCAGACCACGCGGCATAGTACGCGTGCTGTCCACGCGCGCTGATATCGAAGAGCCGCACCAGCAGGCCGCAGTCGAGCCACGACTGCGTCATCAGCTCGCGCGCCAGCGCGACGCCCTGGCCGTGAAGCGCCGCCTCGACCGCCAATCCGACGTCGACGAACTGCGGGCCGACGGCCGGCTCGGCAAGCTCCACGCCCGCCGCCTTGAACCACGGCCGCCATGGCTCGATCGGGCAGCGCAGCAGGTTGGCTTTCGCGAGATCGGCGGGCGTGTCGAACGGACCGTGCCGCTCGACATAAGCCGGACTGCATGCGGGAAAGACCGGCTCGTTCACGAGTTCGGCCACTTCCAGCCCCGGATAACTGCCGCTGCCGAACCGGATCTCCAGATCCGCGTCGTCCGCTTTCAGGCCCACGAACGGGACCGAAAGCTGCAGCACGACGTCCACGTCGGGTTGCAGCTTCTGGAAGCACTGCAGTCTCGGCACGATGACCTGGCGGGCGAACGTCGGCGGCGACGAAATGCGCAGCTGCACGCGGTCGCCCGCCGGCGTGCTGCCGGCCGGATAGCGGCTCAGCGACTCCAGCGACTCGCGCACGACGCTCAGGTATTCGAGCCCGGCCGACGTCAGCTTGAGTTCGTTGACGGTGCGCTTGAACAGGCTGACGCCGAGACTTTCCTCAAGCTGCTTGATCCGGTGGCTGATCGCGCTGGGCGTGACCGACAGTTCGGCGGCGGCGAGCGTCCCGGAGCCGAGGCGTGCGACGGCCTCGAAGGCGATGAGGCAGTGCAGCGGCGGTAAGCGGGCGAAACGTTTCATGACGATGGGTGAACAATGCCGGCGGGCAGGCATTGCAGCGGGAGCCGGCAAGCCTCGTGTTTGCGGAGGGTACCGGCGACCGGGCGCCGTACCGATTCGATAATTTTCAACCGGAGATCAAAAAATTATCAAGCGGGGCAGGCATTCCAGCCATACGGCGGACACCTGAGAATAGCTGATCAAAATTCACGGCACCGGAGCACACCACCATGAACCTCACCCAGCAGGGTTCCGCAGGCCCGCGCGACGCGATCTCCGTCGTGGAAAGCGTGAACGTGCGGCCGGTGATGGTCCCGCTGGAGCCGCCGCTGCGCACCGCGAGCGGCGTGATGGCGTCGGCGCCGCTCGCGCTGGTGGACGTCGTGACGGCGCACGGCGTGGCGGGGCATGCGTATGTGTTTGCGTATAACCCGATCCTGCTGCCCGCGTTGGCGCGCCTGCTCGAGGACGTGTCGAAGCTGCTGCCGGGACAGCCTCTCGCGCCGAGAGCGTTGATGCGCAAGCTGCGCAGCCGCTTTGTGCTGCCCGACACCGCGGGACTGCTCGACATGGCGCTCGCGGGCCTCGACATGGCGCTCTGGGATGCGCATGCGCGGGTGGCCGGACAGCCGCTCGTCCGTCTGCTCGGCGGCGAACCGGCGGCCGTCACGGCCTATGCGAGCTTCGGCATGGACGGGCGCGAACGCGCGGTCGAAGCCGCGTCGCGAAGCGTGGACGCCGGCTTCCGCGCGATCAAGATCAAGATCGGCTATCCGACGCTGAACGAGGATCTCGACGTGGTGCGAAGCGTGCGCGCGGCGATCGGACCCGACGTCGAACTGATGGTCGACTACAACCAGGCGCTTGGCGTGTCCGACGCGATCCGCCGGGGACATGCGCTCGACGGCGAGGGCCTGGCCTGGATCGAGGAGCCGACGTTGTGCGACGACCTCGACGGACACGCGCAGATCGCGGCGGCGCTGAAGACGCCGCTGCAACTCGGCGAGAACAGTTGGGGACCGCGCGGCATCCGCACGATGATCTCGCGCCATGCGTCCGATCTCGCAATGCCGGACCTGATGAAGGTGGGCGGCATCGGCGGCTGGCTCGATGCCGTGGCGGTGTGCGAGGCGAACGGCGTGCCGGTATCGAATCACTTCTATCAGGAGATGAGCGCGCATTTGCTCGCGCTCACGCCGGCGGCGCACTACCTGGAGTATTTCGGCCTCGCCGATGCCGTGCTCGACAATCCGTCGATTGTCGTCGACGGCTGCGTCACGCCATCCGAAGAACCCGGCGGCGGCGTGACGTGGAACGAAGCGGCCGTTGCGCGTTTTGCGCTGTGACCGGCGCGGTTGAATACGGTTTGATCCTTCATCAAATTCATTTCAATAGTCCTGAGCATTGAGATATTTTTGGCTTGCCGATAATGGACCTGTCGACCGTTGAAGCGGAACCGGACGGAAGACGCCCATCCATCGGAGGATCAAGTGAACAACGATACTGTGCTCGATCAGGGGTACGACGAGACGGACAGCGCGGCTCATGGCCGGGTCGCGCTAGCCAAGGCTTTTTCGGTGCTGGTCTTGCTGCCCGCAAGCCTGTTTTTCGGCGTGTTCTGCTTCGCGCCGGAGCAGATGAGCGCGGCGACGCCGTTCGGCGTGCCGGTGTCGATCGTGTCCATTCCCGGACTGATCCTCGTTGCGATCGCAATCAGCGGCGCATTCGTGCGCTTCGCGCGCGCGAACGATCGCGCGTGCGAACGCGCTGCCCGAACCGGAGCGCAGGCATGAACGGGCAACGGATCAGCGCCATGTCGGTCGGCTTCTTCTTCGCCTTTCTCCTCGCCACGATCTGCATCACGGTGTTCGCTTCGCGGCGCAGCCGCTCGGCCAGCGAGTACTTCAACGCGGGCGGCCGCGTGAGCGCGCTGCAGAACGGTCTCGCGATGGCGGGCGAATATCTGAGCGCGGCGGCGTTGCTCGGCATGACCGGCGCGATCTCGCTGAAGGGTTTCGACGGCGTCGTGTACAGCATCGGCGTGTTCCTCGGCTGGCCGCTGATCCTCTTTCTCGTGTCCGAGCCGGTCAAGCGGCTCGGCAAGTTCACGCTCGCCGACGTGATCGCGTGGCGTCTGCGCGCGAAGCCGATCCGGATCGCCGTGGCGCTCGCGAGCCTGCCGATCGTGCTGCTGTACCTCATCACGCAGCTCGTCGCCGCGGGCGGCCTGATCAAGCTGATGTTCGGCATCGCCTATCTGCCCGCCGTCGTTCTGGTCGGCATCATCATGCTGTGCTACGTGTTCTTCGGCGGCATGCTCGGCACGACGTGGGTGCAGATCATCAAGGCCGTGCTGCTGTTCGCGGGCTCGGCCGTGCTCGTCGTGCTGCTGCTCGCGAAGTTCGGCTTCCATCCGTCGGCGATCTTCGTCGCCGCCGCGCAGCAGGCCGATCCGTCGATCACCGCGCCGCACGTCCTCGCTTCGCTCGACCGCTGGGACACGCTGTCGCTCGCGGTGGCGCTCGTGTTCGGCGCGCTCGGCATGCCGCAGATCCTCACGCGCTTCCTGACGGTGGCGAACGCACGCGACGCGCGGCGCTCGGCGTTTTATGCGACGTCGCTGGTCGGCGTCTTCCACATCTTCGTGCTGACCCTCGGTTTCGGCGCATTGGCCCTGATCGGCAAGCACGACATCGTGGCCGCGGGCGGCGCGGGGAACATGGCCGTGCCGCTGCTCGCGCGCCTGCTGGGCGGCGACGCGTTTTTCGGCTTCATCTGCGCGGTGTCGTTCGCGACGATGCTGGCCGTGGTGGCGGGCCTCACGCTGTCGGCGGCCACGACGTTCGCCCATGACATCTGGGCCGGCGTCGTGATGAGCCACACGGACGGCGGCGTGCAGCGGCAACCCCAGGTGGCCCGCGCGGCGGCCGTGGTCGTGGCGGTCGCGTCGGTGCTGCTGGCGCTGCGCTTCGAAGGGCAGAACGTCGCGTTCATGGTGGGCCTGAGTTATTCGATCGCGGCGTCGGCGAACTTCCCGGTGCTGATGCTCGCGCTCTACTGGCGGCGCCTGACGACGGCGGGCGCGGTTGCCGGCATGCTCGCGGGCGCCGCCGCCGCCGTGCTGCTGATCGTCCTGTCGCCGACCATCCAGGTGGAAGTCCTGCATCGGGCGGTCGCCGACGTGGCCGGCCGCTGGTGGTTCGTGCCGCTGCGCAATCCATGCATCGTGTCGCTGCCGTTCGCGCTGTTCGTCGCGTGCGCGGTGTCGCTGCTGCGGCCCCAGACCAGCGAGCAGGCGGGATACGCAAGGATGCACGCGGTGCTGGAGGGCTGATCCGTGAACCGGCCGCGCGCACGGACGCCTTGCATGCGGTCGCGGCGGATCGCCGTCCGCTCCCGGATGTGGCCGGGAGCCGTTGCTGTCCGTGTCGTTCGAAACCATAACCCTCTCAGGAGTGAAACATGAAGCAATACCCGAAGTTCAAGGCCGCGGCCTGCCACGCCGCTCCCATTTATTTCGATGCGCACGCGTGCGTCGAAAAGGCGTGTGCGTGGATCAAGGAAGCGGCGGAGCACGGCGCCGAACTGATCGCGTTTCCGGAGGCGTACCTGTCGTCGTTTCCGGTGTGGTCCGGCGTGTGGGCGCCGGTGGACGTGCACGAGTTCTTCTCGAAGCTCGTCGCGAGCGCCGTGCATATCGACGGTCCGGAGATCGCGCAACTGCGCGACGTCGCGAAGCGTCACGGCGTGTTCGTCTCGATGGGCATCAACGAGAGCACGGAGAACAGCTACGGCTGCGTGTGGGACACGAACGTGCTGATCGGCGACGACGGCTCGCTGCTCAACGTGCACCGCAAGCTGGTCCCGACCTACTGGGAGAAGCTGACGTGGGCGCAGGGCGACGGCAGCGGCCTGCGCGTGGCGGACACGCGCCTCGGACGCATCGGCGCGCTCGTGTGCGGCGAGAACACGAACGCGCTTGCGCGCTTTGCGCTGCTGGCGCAGGGCGAAAGCGTCCACATCTCGTCGTTCTCGCCGCGCTGGCCGACGCATCCGCTCGGCGAAGGCGGCTACGATCTCGAAGCGGCCATCCGGCTGCGCGCCGGCGCGCACGCGTTCGAAGGCAAGCTCTTCAACATCGTCGCGTCGGGTTTCCTGCCGCCGGAGGCGATCGACATCATCAGCCGCGACAACAGCCGCGTGCGCGACCTGCTCGAACAGTCGCCGAAGAGCGTGTCGATGATCCTCGGTCCGGACGGCCAGCCGGTCAGCGACACGCTGCGCGACGACGAGGGCATCGTCTACGCGGACATCGATCTTGCGAAATGCGTGGTGCCGAAGCAGTTCCAGGACGTCGTCGGCTACTACAACCGCTTCGATGTTTTCCAGTTGAAGGTGAATCGCCGCGCGCATGCGCCGGTGCACTTCCACGAGGAGGGCGAGGACGACGCGGGCGGCGCGACGGCCCGCGCGGCGGCGGCCGATTCGTTCGTTGCGCTCGACAGCAGTCTGTATTCCTGAGGCTGTTCACAGGCGTTATCGCGCGGCGGCCGCGCGGTAACGCGTCGGTTGATATTGCCGCATCCATGCCTGCGCCGGGTTCTGCCCGGCCCGCTTTCCGTCGCTGTTTCCAGTGTGATAGACCGCCGCGCGCAAAGCATTTCCACACAACGAGCGATATCGAATGCCGCTGCCTGCCCGGGTCGGGAATAAACGGCGCGATCCCGCATCGCCACTCAATCAATCGACCTCGCCCCCCTTTCCACACGCCGCATCGAAGCCAAAGTGTGGCCGCAAACGTTGTCGTCGACCCATAACGCTGCATGTAACGTAAATGACACAAAGAGGCATTAGCGTGCCTATTCCTTTGCCAACAGGATCGCGTTGCCATGCACCCGGCGCTTGCGCAGTTTAGTCGTCCAGAGATTCAAGGCGGCCCCCGTTGCGCCGGCGATCTGTGCCAGGAAACACCGACTATCGACGCAGCGGATCCGAACTCGCTGGTGATGGAAATCTTCTATTCGCGGCGCGATATGGTCAGCCTCGCCGTGCTCGAAGGCAATCAGCCGATCGGGCTCATCAACCGGGACATCTTCCTGTCGCAGATGAGCAAGCCGTTCCATCGCGAGCTGTACGACAAGAAGAGCTGCATCGCGTTCATGGACAAGGAGCCGCTCATCGTCGACGCCGAAACGAGCGTCGAGGCGCTGACCTTCAGGACGGTCGAGGTCGGCGAGAAAGCCCTGGTCGACGGCTTCATCGTGACGCGGCAGGGCCGTTTCGCCGGACTGGGCAGCGGCCTGCAACTGCTGGGCGCGGTGGCGAAGATCCAGGCCGAGAAGAATCGCCAGATCATGCAGAGCATCGAATACGCGAGCGTGATCCAGCAGGCCATGCTGCGCGCTTCCCGCGAGACGCTGGCGACCACGCTGCCCGATGCGGCGCTGGCGTGGGAGCCGCGCGACGTGGTCGGTGGCGACTTCTATCATTTCGCGTCCTTTGCGGACGGCTGGTTCGGCGCGGCCGCCGACTGCACCGGCCATGGCGTGCCCGGCGCCTTCATGACGCTGCTCGCGTCGGCTTCGCTGTCGCAGGCGCTCGAACGGATCGGTCCGCGCAATCCCGACGCGCTGCTCGCCGCCGTCAACCGCAACGTGAAGAGCCTGCTGAGCCAGGTCGACGGCGCGGGCGAATCGGGCGAACCGGCCAAGTCCAACGACGGTCTGGACGCCGCCTTTTTCTGGTTCGACGCCGGCCAGCACCAGCTTCATTTCGCCGGCGCGCGGATCGCGCTGCATATCCTGAGGCCCGATGCGGACCGCTTCGAGACGATCGCGGGCGAACGCATGGGCGTCGGTTATATCGACAGTCTCGCGGACTACGCGTGGAAGCTGCACGCGGTTGCGGCGCCGCCGGGCAGTCTGCTGTTCATTTCCACCGATGGTCTCGTCGACCAGATCGGCGGCCCGAAAAGAATCGCGTTCGGCAAACGGAGGGCGCTGGATCTGATCCTGGCGCACCGTAACGAAACTCCGTCCACGATCTGCGAAAATCTGCGGCGGGCGCTGGCCGACTGGCAAGGCACGCAGCCTCGCCGCGACGACGTAACCCTACTTTTTGCTCGCGTTTAAATCAGCTTATGAACATGTCCGAACTCCTGGACCAGGATAGCGCTTTTTTCGATCTGGCCCAGCGGCGCAACCTGATTTTTTATCACAAGGGTTATTTCTCCCATAACATCGTCGCGGCGATGAGCGAGGTGGTGAAGCTGCAACTGGAAGTCGCCGGCGTCAGTGGGCCGACCCGACGCCGGCTGTTTTCGTCCTTCATCGAACTCGCGCAGAACATCGTTCACTATTCGTCGGCGTCGCTCGTCGACGGCTGGGAGGAGAAAGGGGCGATCCGCGAGGGCGCGGTGTGCATCCGGACCGAAGGCGAGCGGCACCTGATGCTGTGCGTCAATCCGATTGCCACCGCCGCGGTGGACGACCTTCGCGAGAAGCTCGAACCGCTGCGCAGCATGTCGGTCGACGAGATAAAACAGGCGTATAAGCTATCATTGCGCGCCGACACTCCCGCAGACAGCAAGGGCGCAGGGCTGGGTTTCCTGACCATGGCGCGCGACGCGAGCGAACCGCTCGAATTCGCGTTTCATCCGCGCGCCGACGAACCCGGAACCACGCTGTTCTGCCTTAAGACTATCATCTGAATTAGGTATGTTTGCCAGCCATGGATAACCTGTTCATTGCCGCTACGGCGACGTCACCGGAAGTCGATTTTCGATTCGACCAGAACCTGCTGTCGCTGAAAGGCGAGTCCTATCCGGAGAACGCGGCGTCGTTTTACAGCCCGGTTATCGAGCGCCTGCGCTCGTACCTGGCCGGCTGCACCGAGGCCGCGATCACCGTCGATGTCACGTTGACGTATTTCAACAGTTCCAGCACCAAGATGCTGTTCAGCGTATTCGATGCGCTGGACCAGGCGGCGCTGTCGGGAAACCGCGTGCAGGTGAACTGGTACCGCGACGACGAAGACGAAACCATTCTGGAGTTCGGCGAGGAACTGCAGGCCGATTTCACGGCAATCAACTTCACCGATTGTCCGGTTACCACGTAAGGACGGTCATGGTGGTTTCGAATTCCTCCTCCGACGCGTCGCCGAACGACGCTCCGGATCTGTTCCGGAACGAGAGTGAGGCGCTGGAAAAATCGCGCGCGATTCACGCGATTGCGGGCGCGGACGCGGAGGACTACCGCCAGGCGCTCGGCGAACTCATCGGCCATTTCGAGCGCCTGATGCGCGAGACGCGCCGCCTGATCGGGCGCAGCGATCGCGCCGAGCGCGAAATGCACGCGCTCACCCGGCAGTTGCAGTATCGGGCCACCCACGACGCGCTGACCGAGGTCTTCAACCGCAGCGCGGTGATCGAACGGACCATCAAGGCGTTGCGCGCCGACCGCGCGGTGATGATCCTGCTCGACATCGACGAGTTCAAGAAAGTCAACGACGATTTCGGCCATCCGGCGGGCGACTCGGTGATCCTCGGCATCGTCGATTGCCTGCGGCGCATCGTCGGCGAAAAAGGGCTGATCGGCCGCGTGGGCGGCGAAGAATTTACGGTGCTGCTGCCCGGGTACGACCTGGCCGAGGCGCTGGAACTGGCCGAGCACATGCGCGCCGCGATCAGCCGCTGCGTTTTTCCGCCGCCGGTGAATCGCCGGATCACCGCCAGTTTCGGTGTCAGCGCCAACGCGATGGACACCGATTTCGACACCGCCTACGGGCTGGCCGATTTCGCGCTGTACAACGCGAAGCGCGGCGGGCGTAACCGGGTGGAGTTCGTCGATCCGGAGTCGGCGCCGTCCGGCGCGAACATCTAGTTCGACTCTTCATCTTCCGGGCTCGCATATCGCCGATGCGGACATGTCGGTGACGGCGGTCGCGGCGGCGGGCGACATCGCCGCGTATCGGGAAGTGCCGCCGCGTGCGCCGCTGCTGGTGCTGCGCCGGACCTCGCGGCTCGCGGACGGACGCGTCTGCGAGGCGACGGGGTTTCCATTCGCCCGGAGCGCTTCGACCTGGTCGTGCGCAGCGGGCTGGCGGGATAGTGCGGCAGAGCGCGGGGCGGCTTGCGCGGCCCCAGTCGATCGCTTCGTCGCCGCGTCGTTCAGTTGACCGCGGTAAGCGGGCCGCCTCTTCGATTCGGCCTGACGGTTTCCTGATCGCCGGCTTCACCGCTCCGGCCGAACCACGGGTTCTGTCTTAGCGCATCCGCGCCGGCAGCCTTGAGTTCCGCGATGGTGTGAAAGCCCATCATGTTCAGCGCCGGCCGCATTTCCCCCGCGAGCAGTTCGAGGCAGCGGGCCACGCCTTTTTCCCCGCCCGCGCCCAGCCCGTAGATATAGGCCCGGCCGATGAGCACCGCGGTCGCGCCCAGCGCCAGCGCCTTGAGCACGTCGGCGCCGCGCCGGATGCCGCCGTCCATCAGGATCTCGGTGCGGCCGCCGACGGCCTGGACGATCTCGGGCAGGATGTCGATGGTCGACGGCGCAGGGTCGAGCTGGCGGCCGCCGTGATTCGAAACCACGATGCCGTCGATGCCCTGATCGACGGCGCGGCGCGCATCGTCGGCGTCGAGGATGCCCTTGATGACGATCTTGCCTTCCCAGCGATCGCGCAGCCACCCGATGTCGTTCCACGACAGCGACGCGTCGATCATGCGGCCCAGGTTCACCGCCTGCTCCATCAGCGATTTGCCCAGTTCCGGGTAGGGCCGGCAGTTGCCGACGTTCGGCATGCCGTTGGCGAGCGTGCCGAGACACCACAGCGGATGCCGCAGCATCGACACGAGCATGCCGGGCGAAACGGACGTGCGGGCGCGAAAGCCGTTGCGCTCGTCGCGTTCGCGCACCGGCGCGAACGGCGTATCGACGGTCAGGAAGATCGTTCCGATCTTCGCGCGCCGGCAGCGTTCGAGCATGTGCTCGGTCAGCTCGCGCTTGCGGAACATGTAGAGCTGGAAGTACAGCGAGCCGCGGTGCGACTGCGCGACCTCTTCGAGCGACGCGATCGAAAAGGTCGACAGGACCTGCGCAATGCCGGCCTTCTCCGCCGCGCGTCCCGCCGCGATTTCTCCGTGATGGTGATGCATGCCCGCAAAGCCGATCGGGGCGAGAAGCATGGGAAGCTTGTGCTGCTCGCCGAGATAACCCGTACCGAGGTCGGTCGTATTGTCCTGAATGCCGACCAGCACCTTCTGCTTCAGATCCCAGCGCGCAAAATCGGCGCGGTTCGATTGCATCGTCGTTTCGCTGTTGGCGCCGCCGTACAGATAATCGAAGAAATGCTTCGGCACGTTGCGGCTGGCCATGCGGCGAAGGTCGTCGATGTTCCAGGCTCTGGAAACGTTGGACATGCTGATATCTCCTCGTGTCAGTATTGGTATCGGTATGGCACGCTGCTTCGTCCTGCCGAGCCACCCGGTTCAGTAGCGGATGATGACCGATTTCAGTCCGGTGAAGCGCTCGATGAACGCTTCGCCGAACTTGCTGCCGATGCCCGACGACTTCACGCCGCCGAACGGCATCGCGGGATCGATGTAGTTGTGCATGTCGACCCGCACCGTCCCCGCTCCCACGCGCGGCACGAGACGCAACGCCTTCGGCGGATCGTTCGTCCAGACGCTTGCCGTGAGACCGGAGCGCGTGTCGTTCATGTGGTGAGCAGTTCTTCCTCGTCGTCGTACGCGAGAAAACTCGCGACCGGTCCGAAGGTTTCCCTGGTCATGATCGCGTCGTTCCGCGAGCGCGCCCGGATCGCGGTCGGCTGTACGACGAAACCCGCATCGTCCGCAGCGGCGCCACCATACACGATTTCGCCGTGCTGCCGCCGCGCGTCGTCGAAGAAACTCATGACCTTGCCGAAATGAGCCGCGTTGGCAAGCGGACCGAACTGCGCGCTTTCGTCGAGCGCGGAGCCGATCTTCAGCGTCGCGAGTTTCCTCGCCAGTGCTTCCAGCACGTCGTCGGCCGATGCACACACCTCTCTTTGATGCAGACAAGCGGCCTCCATGATGCCATCGACCGTGCGTTCGACGGGAAAATCGCGCAGGAATCCGGGGCGATGCTTGCCGCCGAGTTCGAGCGTGACGGGTTTGAGGCCGGCCTGCATCGCGGCCACGCCGACGCCGATGCCGGTCGGCACCGAGCCGGTGAACGTGACCTTCGACACTTTCGGATGGGCGATCAGCGCAGGGCCGACGCCAGAGCTTCGACGATGCGTTTCGCGGCTTCGCGCAACGGATCCGGATCGCTGGCGGGATCGGCGAGCACGAGCGGCGCATCGGGCACCTTCACGACGAGGTGCGTGACGTCGGACGGCAATGGCAGGTGCACCGGACGGCGTTCGAGCCAGCGCCTCGTGGCATCGGACGACGCGATTCAGGAGGCGCATGCGGTAAGCGGCGACGCCGACTACATGCTGAAAGGGGGGCGGGCAATCTGGAGCAACTGGCGGATTTCGTGACGAACACCCTGCTGGTCAACGACACGGTCTCGCACGTCCAGTCGCACGTCGTCCTCAAGCAGATGAAGCAGACCCGCCCGTTGCCGACCAGGCGATAGCCTTCGGCCTTGCGCGGCCCCAGCCCCGAATACGACCGCCACGAATTCGACACGCGCGCCGTATTCGCTACAATCGCTCGCTAACCCGCCTCGTTTCCCGCCTCGTTTCCAGTTCCGCATCGGTATGCCACAGCCTTCCCAACCCTATGCCCGCGCCGCGGCATCGGGACCCGACTTCGCGACGCGACTCGAACTGCGAGCCGCGCTGCTCGCTTCGTTCGTCGGCTCCATCTGGGCGGTCTTCATCGTGTCGACCGCGTTTCCGGGACTTCGGCTGGATTCCCATGGCGTGCGGCCGCGCTCCTTCGCAGGCCTGGAGGGCATCCTGTTCGCCCCATGGCTGCACGGGAGCCTTGCGCACATCATGGCGAACACCGGCGGTCTCGTGATCCTCGGCTGGTTCACGATGTGGCCGCGGATAAGCGGGTTCTGGGCGGCGACGATCGGCTCCATGCTCGGCGCCGGACTCTTCGCATGGGTGCTCGGGGCGCCGGACACCATTCACATCGGCGCAAGCGGGATCATCTTCGGTTATGCGGGTTTTCTGGTGGCGCGCGGCTGGTTCACGCGCAACGTCCTCGCGCTCGTCGTGGCCGTCAGCGTGATGGTGTTTTACGGAGCAACCATGCTCGTCGGCGTGTTGCCGCTGTACCCGTTCATCTCGTGGGAGAGCCATCTCGGCGGCGTCGTGGGCGGGGTGGTCATGGCGCGGGTCGTTAGCGTGCGTGGTGCTGGAGGGCGGAAGGGGAGGTAAGGGCGGGCGGCGCGGAACCTCCCCCCGAACTGCCGTGGACCGACGCCGGAGCCGATCCGGACGCGCAGCGCCCACCCGTCTGTGAGAACCCGACTCGATGCAACGAACCCGGCCGCATGCCGGGTTCGTGCTTTAGGGCGTCCGCGAACGTTGCGGTGTTATCCATGCACTGTGTCACGGATTGACTCTCGCGGGCAAGCCACCTGCTGGTCCGGAAGGTCTATTAAGAAATTACAACAAATGCCGATATAAAAAAGTGGCTGTCTGGAGACCGAAGACTTATGCGCGACATGCCACGAGTTCGTGAGCGACCTGGTGCGGAACACCCATCGCCTGCGCCGGTCGGGGCGCGCCATTCGTTGCCAGTCCGATTCATCCACCAACAACAACTCACAGACCAACAGGAGAATCCAGGTAGTGAAGAACAGCAAACTCAATACGGGGATTACGAAACTCGCGCTGGGCGCATCGATGTGCGCGGCACTTGCCGCATGCGGTGGCGGCAGCGACGGCGGCAGCAGTAGTGGCAGTTCCGCAGCGAACGAATCGGTCACGCTCAATGGCCAGGTGACGGATGGCCCGATCCAGGCAGCCGGGATCTGCCTCTATGCCGATGGGCAAAAGGCGAGCGGCGCCGGTGGCTCGCCGATCTGCGCCACGACGCAGGATGACGGCACGTACACGCTGTCGATTCCCAGGAAGCTGGCTTCGGGCTTCCTGACGCTGGTGGCAACCAAAAGCGGCGGCATTGTGCTTGCCTCGACACTGGGCACGACAGCCCAGGTGCTGGCATCGGCAAGCGATGGCAAGAACATTTCGCCGGGCAGCCTGCCTGGCGCCATAGTTACGCACCTTTCCACCGCCGACTTTGCGCTGGCCGACACGAACGGCGATGGCACGGTCTCCCAGGACGAACTGGCCGCCTATGTCCCGGACATCAGCAAGACCGAGGCGGCTGCGACCGCCATCAAGGCCGTCATCGACTACGGCCAGACGAACCTGATCGGCGGGGCGACCACCGACACGCTGAAGCTGGCTTCGGCAGTCGGGCAGGGCCAGGCGATGGGGAATGGCCAGCAGTATGCTCAATGGATTGCCGATCCGACCCAATGGCAGGCGACCTCGGCTGGCACTGCTGCGACGCTGGTCGCTGCGGTCAATAACGATGTGGCAGCAGAACTGGGGAGCGCGTTCACGCAGTACCAGGTTACGCAAACCACGACGGCGTCGAATATTCCGCCTGTAGTGAGCGTCCAGTTCGCTGCCGGCCGTGTGAGCCTGTACTGCGAAGCCGATGCTCCCAACACGGTCTCCACCGAGACGGACAAGATCGCGTTTGACGCAACGCGTGGTATCGCCGTGCTGCAATACACGGGGGACAACGGTAGTCCCGTATCGATGACGGGCAGCTATGACCCGAAGACCGGGGCATTCAGCCTGAACGAAAACGATCCGACGACTGTTTCGTTGAACAGCGGCGACGTCACGTTCTACCAGGCGAGCACGTTCGCGGCCACGGGTACGGTGGATGCGGCCGGAAACATCACGGCCACGTTCAATTCGACGAGCACGGATACCTGGTCGATTAATTCGACGAAGCAGACCTGCACCAGCTCGGGAACCCTCACGGCAAGCAAGTCGTAATGTAATGTCAGTGTGGCGCGTCGTAAAGGTCCGTCGTTTGCGGAGTTGGCAACGGCGCGGCGCCGCCACAGGTTGACAGGAATGCAGGGAGAAACCACTTACCTCTCACGGGGTAGGTGGTTTTATTTTTTCTTTGCAGAATCAACGCCTGTAGTCCGCAGGCCACATGCAAACCATCAAGCTGTTCCAGGTAATCCGGGCGAGACGGGCGAAGCGCGCGTTGTATGCCGTATGCCGCCATAAAGGCGAATTGACGTCGGCCACCATGCGGATACCGCGTAACCGAAGCTCCTTCCTCTCCCATTCGGCCAGAACGTGTCGATGCCCGGCCCGCACATCGCGCGGCCGAAGCGGGTCGCCCTGCGCCCGCTCTGGAGACAGAAAAGCGTAGTTCCACTCGCTAACGAATCCCAGACATCTTCCTTGCCACAAACTTTTCATATCCTGACTATAGCCTTTGATCCTTTAAACAAGTCGACGTAAATAAGGACAAGGAGATAGGGGAAATGTTAGACAGAAAGATGTGCGTGGGCCTGACCTTGACGATGGCCCTTGCCGCCTGCGGCGGCAGCGACGATACGCCCGCGAACCCGGGCGGCAGCGCGCCCCAGACCAAACAGGGCACCGAACTTTTCAGCCAGTCCATCGCGGCGTACACGAACTGGGGCAATGTGCCCATCGTCGGCACCGGCTACGGCTCCGCACTGGCTGCCGCGCCCAACAAAGCCGGCTACTTCTACGGGATGACCGATCGCGGCCCGAATGTCACCGCGCCGGACGGCACCAACAAGATCGAGCCATACCTCGCCTTCCAGCCGGCAATCGCACTGTTCCAGCTGGTCGACGGCAAGGCCAATGTGTCCAGGGTCATCGGCCTTGCGCTGGCCGACGGCACGCCGATGAACGGCCGCGTCAATCCCGAGGCCGACACCGCCGAGATCATCTACGACGTGAACGGCAACGTGCTGCCCACGAGCGCGGCCGGCTTCGATCCGGAAGGCCTCGTCGCCATGGCCGACGGCACATTCTGGGTGTCGGACGAATACGGTCCCTACATCGTTCACTTCGACGCGACCGGCAAGGAAATCTCCCGGCTCAATCCGTACTCCACCGCCACGTCGGGCAACGACGTGGCGCTGCCCGGCGAACTGAAGAAGCGCAAGCCGAACAAGGGCATGGAAGGCCTCACCCTCACCCCCGACGGCAAGTACCTCGTCGGCATCATGCAGTCGCCGCTGGACAAGAACGGCTCCGCGGCGGTCGCTTCCGGCAAGGGTGCGATTACGCGCGTCGTCAAGGTCTCGCTCGCCGATCCGGTGAACGACGTGCACGAGTACCTGTACTCCCTGCACACCAACGGCGCCGGCAACCCCGAAGGTCAGGCCGTGAGCGAGATCACGGCGCTGCCTGACGGCACCTTCATCGTCGACGAGCGCGACGGCAACTTCGAAGGCACCAGCGACGGCACGGCAACCGGCAAGGCCAGGGCCGACAAGAACCTGTGGAAGCTCGACCTCAGCCACGCCACCGACGTCGGCCCGAAATCGCCGCTGATCGGGACGGCCATCGCCGGCGGGGCCGTCGCGTATGACTCCGCGCTGGGCCTCACGGTCGGCGGCAAGACCATCGAGGACCTCGCCGGCACGGTTGACGCGCCGGCCGCGGTGCAGGCGCTCGCCGCCGCCGGCATCACCGTCGGCACCGAGGGACTGTTCCTGAACTACGCCGCGCTGTTCACCGCCATCGATCCGAAGGGCATGTACTTCGGCCATGACAAGGTCGAAGGCGTGGCGGTCGATCCGGCGAATCCGAACACGATCTACATCTCGAACGACTCGGACTTCGGCATCACCGACGAGCCGGCCACGGTGCCGATGGCGACGGCATCGAACCCGTTCCCGCCGAGCGAGAAATTCCTGCCGGACGGCAAGACTCAAGACTTCGGCGAGATCGTCAAGATCGACATGACGCAGGTGCCCGCCCAGTTCAAGCAGTAGACAGAGCACAGGCATCGAGACGAAAAGCGCCCGGGGTCACCCGGGCGCTTTTTTTGTTCGATCGCCGATCGGGACGGAATCTCCACGTCCGGTTTGCCATCTCCTCGATCCTGCCGTCGTGACCATGGAGGATACGGATTGCGCTTCAGTCCGGCGACCGGATCGAAGCCTTGCAGATCGGCGATGCGCACGTGATTTTCGACTATCGTTTCGCGCGGCGTTTTTCGGTCGAAATTTACCCCACGGTAGAGGCCGCCTATCCGCTGCCTTGTCTAAGCCCGCCATTGAACAGAATGCGACGCCATGCAAAGTGGCAATAAACCGCGTATCTTGCGTCTTTGCCCAAACTCGTATCGTCGCCGATGAAATCGAACCGTTGTCGAAAGAAGCATTGGCCGTCACTCGCCATTAGTATTGCACTGGCATCAGCCGTGGCGACGATGACTGGCTGTACGACGCAATCGCAATCGCGCCCGCCTGCTGCCGACTCCCGCGCGGCCCCGATCGGCGCAATCTCTCTCGATGCGGCGGTCGATGGCCCGCAACGCAGCGAACCGGCGAAAGCACGTGACGCATATCGCCATCCGAAGGAAACGCTCCAGTTCTTCGAGCTTGCCCCGACGCAGACGGTGCTGGAGATCGCGCCCGGCGGCGGCTGGTACACCGATATTCTCGCGCCTTATCTGCGCGACGCCGGCCACCTGTACGAGGCGCAATACGTGAGCACGTCCGCGCAGCCGGATGCCGGCGAGCGCGCCGCCGATGCGGCCTTCGCACGCAAGCTTGCCGCCGCGCCCGCGATCTATGGGAACGTCGTGGTGGGCACGCTGCGCGCGGGCGAGTTCAGCGGCTTCGACGCCAGCGAAGACTTCGACCGCGTGCTGACCTTTCGCAATATCCATAACTGGATCAAGGACGGCCAGCTCGATGCGAATCTGCGCGGATTCTATCGGGCGCTGAAACCCGGCGGCGAACTGGGCGTCGAAGAGCATCGCGCGCGGCCGGGCACGACCGTGCAACAGATGATCGACAGCGGCTACGTGACCGAAGCCTTCGTGATCGCGCATGCGCAGGCGGCCGGATTCGTGCTGGCGGCAAGCAGCGAAATCAACGCGAACCCGCGAGACACGAAGGATTATCCGAACGGAGTGTGGTCGTTGCCGCCGACCTACGCCGGAGGCAACGCCGACCGCGCGCGTTATGCCGCGATCGGGGAATCGGATCGGATGACGCTAAGGTTCGTCAAGCCGAGGCAATAGGCCGTCTGGCGTCCCGGCGTGCTTCACGCGTCGACACGCCGGCGGCATGCTCTACCACGGGAGACATGGCACTCCCTGGTGAGCCGTCTCGTATCCGCGATATTCGTCTTTACTCCTACGCCGGCGCGCCTGGGTATTCATCAGATACCGACAGAATCTGGATTGCTTATCACGATTCAATAGATGCCCGAGCCTGAGGCGACACGCACGGCTTGACTGCCATCAAGGCTGACACGAATGGCCAACGGATAATCGGATCTCCTTTTTTGCCTCCGACGGAGACTTCATGGCCATTAACGTCTTCTGGTTTCTTCCGACTCATGGTGACGGACCGTACCTCGGGAGTCCGAAGCACGCCCGCGCGGTAGACCAGACGTATCTGCAACAGATCGCACAGGCCGCCGAACGGCTCGGCTACGGGGGCGTGCTGATTCCGACGGGGCGTTCGTGCGAGGACTCGTGGATCGTCGCGGCGAGCCTCGTGCCCGTGACCCGCAGTCTCAAGTTTCTCGTGGCGCTGCGTCCGACGGCGTTTTCCGTGACGGTCAACGCACGCATGGCGGCGACGCTCGATCGCCTGTCGGGCGGCCGTCTGCTCGTCAACGTGGTGGCGGGCGGGGACAGCGCCGATCTGCAGGCCGACGGCACCTTTCTCTCCCATGACGAACGTTATGCGCAGGCGGACGAATTCCTGACCGTCTGGAAGCAGCTTCTGGCGGGCGAAGCGGTCGACTTCGACGGCGACTACGTGAAGGTGCAGGGCGCACAGCAGGGTTTCCCGGCCGTGCAGCATCCGCATCCGCCGGTCTACTTCGGTGGTTCGTCGGCGGCCGCGCATGAGGTGGCGGCCGAACACGTCGAGCTGTATCTGTCGTGGGGGGAAACGCCGCAGGAAGTAGCCGCCAAGTTCGCGGACGTGCGTGAACGGGCGGCGCGGCTGGGACGGAAGGTGCGTTTCGGCGTGCGTCTGCACGTGATCGTGCGTGAAACCGAGGCGCTCGCATGGGAGGCGGCCGACAAGCTCATCAGCGAACTCGACGACGAAACCATCACGCGCGCGCAAGCCTTGCTGTCCCGCGCCGATTCCGACGGCCAGCGCCGCATGCAGGCGCTGCACGGCGGCCGGCGCGACCGGCTCGAAATCAGCCCGAACCTGTGGGCAGGCGTCGGCCTCGCGCGCGGCGGCGCCGGCACCGCGCTCGTCGGCTCGCCGCAGCAGGTCGCCAGCCGGCTGCTCGAATATGCGGACCTCGGCGCCGATACGTTTGTGCTGTCCGGCTATCCGCACCTTGAGGAAGCCTATCGGTTCGCCGACCTCGTGTTCCCGTTGTTGCCGCTGGCGCTGCGCGAAAAACTGTCGGTTCCGGCGCAGCTTCCCGGCGTGCCTATCGGCGACGCGCTTGCCCATCTGCCGGCGCCTTCGCGGCTGTTGTCGTAGGAGCACCGTACCTCGGCCGGTCCCGTCCGCGGAGTCGCGTGGCGGGACGCCCGATGCAGGGAGCCGTCTAACGAAGCAACCCGTGGATCCCGACGCGCAACGCGACGTGGGACGCCCGCGTGCGGATGAACGCGGCCATCTGGACCGCCACGCTCGTCGGAGGGATAGAAGGGTTGGCGGCGGACGGTGGATCCGGGGGGCGACGCTGGAATCCGCCATGCTGGCCTGCTTCCGTCATGGCTGGGAGGAGTGGGCCTCTGCGTTCGCTGCCGCGCTGGCGATGCGCAATACGGATTCGCCGGTCGTGCAACAGAGTCCGCGCCGCCAGGGACGCCGACTATCGAAGCTTCCCGGCAAGTGGCTCCACGAACGGCATGAGGTCGCTTGCCGACCTGCCGCCGCATGAGGCGACAACCCGGCTCCGTGTAGTGCCGGTCGAGCCGTGTTTCGGCGTCCGCATTCCGCCAGGCACCATCGCCGATCCTGGGGTAATGAGCTGCGATGAGTCGGCCGCCATGACCAGGTCTTGCCGTCGTGCACGAGTTCGTGCCGTTGATCCCGCGATTTCAGCGGCGAGCGCGGATCGCCCAGATCCCGGCGTTGCTCGCGATGGGGCGCGAAGCCAGGTGCACGCTTTGTCGGGCGACTGAGTTCGGTGCCGTAAGCATCGGCGAATTTGTTCGTCAGCCGGTCGAGAGAAGAGAGATCGGTCCGTCCCGCAGTGTCAAAGACATGCCGATGGACGGCACGCTGCACCGGTGTCGCGCCGGCCGCATGGTGCGGCCGGCGCATGACGGATTGCTGCCTCAATAGTCGAACTCGGGTGCCTGAACGGGTCCGGCCTGTTCCTCCTTCGGCGCCTCGGCGACGGTCGCGTCGGTCGTGAGGATCAGCCCGGCGATCGACGCCGCGTTCTGCAGCGCCGTGCGCGTGACCTTGGTCGGATCGACGACGCCGGTTTCGACCAGATCGCCGTATTCGCCGGTCGCCGCGTTGTAGCCGAAGTTGCCCTTGCCTTCGAGCACCTTCGCAATCACGACCGACGGCTCGTCGCCCGCGTTCGATGCGATCACGCGCAGCGGCGCTTCGAGCGCCCGCAACACGATCTGGATGCCGGCGTCCTGATCGGCGTTGCTGCCCTTCAGGTTCGACACGCCCGCCCGGGCGCGCAGCAGCGCCACGCCGCCGCCAGGGACGATGCCTTCCTCGACGGCCGCGCGCGTCGCGTGCAGCGCGTCGTCGACGCGATCTTTCTTCTCCTTCATCTCGACTTCGGTCGCTGCGCCGACCTTGATGACCGCGACACCGCCCGCGAGTTTCGCGACGCGCTCCTGCAGCTTCTCGCGGTCGTAGTCGGACGTGGCCTCGTCGATCTGCACGCGGATCTGTTTGACACGCGCCTCGATGCGTTGCGGGTCGCCCGCGCCGTCGATGATGATCGTGTCTTCCTTGCGCACCTCCACGCGCTTCGCACGGCCAAGGTCGTCGAGCGTCGCCTTTTCGAGCCGCTTGCCGGTCTCTTCCGAAATGACCGTTGCGCCGGTCAGGATCGCGATGTCTTCGAGCATGGCCTTGCGGCGGTCGCCGAAGCCGGGCGCCTTGACGGCCGCGACCTTCAGGATGCCGCGCATCGCGTTGACCACAAGCGTCGCGAGCGCTTCGCCGTCGATGTCCTCGGCGACGATCAGCAGCGGCTTGCCGGCTTTCGCCGCCGCTTCGAGAATCGGCAGCAGGTCGCGGATCGCCGAGATCTTCTTGTCGTGCAGCAGGATCAGCGCGTCGTCGAGCCAGGCGGCCTGCTTTTCCGGGTCGTTGATGAAGTACGGGCTCAGATAGCCGCGATCGAACTGCATGCCCTCGACCACGTCGAGTTCGTTGTCGAGCGACTTGCCGTCTTCTACGGTGATTACGCCTTCCTTGCCGACCTTCTCCATCGCATCGGCGATGATCTTGCCGATCGACTCGTCCGAGTTCGCCGAGATCGAGCCGACCTGCGCGATTTCCTTGTTGGTCGAGATCGGCTTCGACAGCTTGCGCAACTCGTCGAGCACGGCGGCTACCGCCTTGTCGATGCCGCGCTTCAGGTCCATCGGATTCATGCCGGCCGCGACGTGCTTCATCCCTTCCTGCACGATCGCCTGCGCGAGCACGGTGGCGGTTGTGGTGCCGTCGCCGGCCACGTCGGCGGTCTTCGACGCGACCTGCTTGACTACCTGCGCGCCCATGTTCTCGAAGCGGTCCTTCAGTTCGATTTCCTTCGCGACCGACACACCGTCCTTCGTGATGGTCGGCGCGCCGAAACTGCGCTCGATCAGCACGTTGCGGCCTTTCGGACCGAGGGTCACCTTGACGGCGTCGGCCAGCACGTTCACGCCCTTGACGATGCGGGCGCGAGCGCTGTCATGGAATTTGACGTCTTTTGCACTCATGTCGTGGCTCCAGGAAAAGTCGTTGACTCAACACGTCGCGAACAGCCTGGCGAAGGGGGAACAAAGAGGATGTCCGCGACCGGTACGGAGGTCAGGCGGCCTTGCGGGCGGCGCCCTGATCGGCTTCGAGCACGCCCATCACGTCTTCTTCGCGCATGACGAGCAGTTCCTCGCCGTCGACCTTGACGGTCTGGCCGGCATACTTGCCGAAGATCACGCGGTCACCGACTTTCAACTGGAGCGCGCGCTGGGTGCCGTCCTGCAGCAGCCGGCCGCTGCCGACCGCGATGACCGCGCCCTGTTCGGGCTTTTCAGCGGCGGAATCGGGAATGACGATACCGGAAGCCGTCGTGCGCTGCTGTTCGATCCGCTTGACGATAACCCGGTCGTAGAGGGGACGAATCTGCATTTCCATCTCCTGAGCGATAACAGATCACCAAAGGGAATCCGGCTGCGCGGCCATGGCGACAACGGGAATCGTCACGGTATGCAGCCGTGCCAGTCGTTGGCGGAAAGCATGATAGCGGCGCTGTGCGGAGCGTCAAGAGGTCGTCAAACGGCCTGTTTGTAACGAAATGTTTCAGGGTAGCAGGATGCGCCGGATCGCGCCGAGCCGGTACACCGTGCGGCCCGCCGTGTCCGCGCGGCGAGGTTTGGGCGGCACCGGGCAGGGCAGGCGACGGCCGCCGTCGGCGTCGAGCGTGTCGTCGGGTTCGGCCAGCGCCCGCCAGAGTCCGCCCTTGACCGGGCGGAACAACCAGCGCAGGTAGCCGTTGTGCGCGGCGAGCTGCATGAGTTTCGCGCGATCCGGGGCGCCGTCGATAAGGTGTTGATCGCCCGGCGCGCCGTCCCCGTAGTCGCCGAACGCCTGGCGGCAGGCGAGCGCCTCGCCGGCGGAAGCGCCGATCACCGAGCAGGCGCGCCGCTCGACGCGTTCGACTTCCCACGCGCCGAGTTGCCACGCCGCATCGAGCAGCGCCGCGTCGACGGCCTCGAAGCTGTGCCACGGCTGCGCGAACTGAACGGCGGAGCCCGGCACCGGCCGCCGCGGGATGTCGACACCGGGCAGCGCGAGCGGCGTCGCCCGCCGGAAACCATGCCAGTGCAGGATCGCGACGAGCGGCGTGTTGACCCGCGCCACGGCCGTCACGGTCACGGCGTAAAGCGGCAGATTCACGGTGGTCATCTGTTCGTGAAGGGTATCGAAAAGATCCATGAAGCCTCCTTGCAGCAAGGTCCGCTCAGACCTCTTGAAATTTCCGCGCGCTGCATTATTTTAGGTTCCGCTCAGGCAGTCGCGCGAGTCATCCTCGCAAGCGCGCTGCGTGTTTCGATTTGTCAGTCTGTGGGTCTGCCGCGGACGGGTGAACTGGAGCGCGTGGTCCGGTTCGACCTCCGTGCAGGCCCCTTCCAGGAGCCAGCCATGAGTGACCTGATGTTCAGCACCGATCTGCCTCGCGAGTTCGACCGCCTGCAACGGCAGATGACCAGCCTTTTCGCGGGGCTCCCCGCCAGCCTGCGCGCGACGCGCATCGGCCTTTTTCCGCCCGTCAACATCGGCAGCACCGACGACTCGATCGAGATCGTCGCGTTTGCGCCGGGTCTCGATCCCGGCCAGCTCGACGTGTCGATCGACAAGGGGCTGCTCACGATCAGCGGCGAGCGCAAGACGCCGGCGCAGGACGTGCCCGACGACGTGAAGGTGTATGCCGCGGAGCGCTTCACGGGCGCATTCCGGCGGGTGATCGAACTGCCGCCGCATGCGGACCCGGACAACGTGAAAGCGCGTTACGTGAACGGGTGCCTGACGATCAGCATCGGCCGGTCCGAGGCATCGAAGCCGCGTGCGATCACCGTGCAGTGAGCGCCGTGCAGAGGGCCAGGATAACGGGCATCGAACTCATCAAAACCATCGAACGAATGACGGAGGACATCATGAGCAGCAGCACGGAACTGAGCGTGCCGGCGCAGGAAGCCAGTGCAGCCACCACGAACCGCGACGGCGGCCAGGCCGGTGAACCGCGCACGCGTCTTACGCCCACGGTCGATATCTTCGAGGACAGCCGTGGCATCACGCTCTATGCGGACCTGCCGGGCGTGCCCCGCGAGAAGCTGGATGTGCGGGTCCAGGACGGCAATCTGAGTATCGAGGCGGAGGCGGTCGTGCCCGTCCCCCCGGGGGTGCGACTGCACCATGGGGAAATCCGCAACCCGCACTTCGCGCGTGCTTTCACGCTGAGCCCGGATTTCGACGTGTCGCGTATCGATGCGCAGTTGCGTGACGGGGTGCTGAAGCTGACGATTCCGCGCCGCGACGAGGCGAAGCCCCGGCGGATCGAGGTCACCGCGGGCTGACCGGCATAGGGGCTGACGGGGCGAGGCCGCGACCTGCGAGGGTCGCGGCCTCGAATCCGTCCGGTACGAACGAATACCCACGCAGGACAAGAGACGCGAGCATTGGAGGGGCTTGACGAGCGAAATGCGCGTTTCCCGTGCGGCACTACGCAATGCCGGCAGTGCGCCGGTGACGGACATGGCGCCTGTGCATATCGGACGAGAAGGAGAGTCGCCGGTCGACCGGCATCTGCCGCGTTATGCCCGGCGATGGCGTAGTGCGGACGAAGCGCATCGCGAATCGTTCGGTTATGCCGTAAGCGCCATCGATTCGGGCAGCCTCGGCAGAGCCGAGCCGCTGACCGGCCTCGCGGCCTGATCCGCTCCGGGGCGTCATCTGTCCGCAGGCGCGGGTTCATTGTTACTGGGACAAGACGATGCTGAGTCCACACGAATTTTCGACCTTGATGCTGGTCCGCCATGCGCCAGACCAGATCGATATGAATCGGGCCGAACTCGATGCATTGCTCGAACGGCAACTGGTCATGCTTGAACCTTCCGCCGAAGGTCGTCGCTATCCGCAGCTTACGGCGCGAGGGCGATCATTATTGGATGCGTTCAGCCCTGAAAAGCGTGGAAACCGCTTTCAAGGACTTCAATCGGAAGCCTGAAATCTGCGCCTGTCGAGTGGGCCGCTGCAAGATGCTGTCGATACCGCGAATGAATGGATCAATGCCAACAGCGTCAAGGTCCCCCATGTGGAGACGTTGACCAGCGCCAGCGGTGTTGATGGCACGAACTCGACGAGCGAACATGGTGGTCGAGTCTGGTTCGACCGGGAACAGGAAAAGACCGGTCGTGAGCAAGGAAAAACCATCGTTATGGTTACTGCGATTCTCGTCGCAGTGGCCGGTGTTGTCGGAGCAAAGGTCGATGCGAGTGGCAACCCGTCGTGCGAGACCGACGCGATGAAGGGCGCGACCTCGAATCCTTCGCTGACGTTCTGCACGTTCTGCAGGAAGGTCGCATCGCTGACGCCTGGCAAGTCGAGCCATTAACCCCGAAAAGATGCGTGAAAAAACATCGGATACAGCGCCGAATGCGGGCGCTTTCAAAGTACACGCCCGGCCGAAAGTGGATCGGCAAATTGCACGATCAGTTCGCGCATCAAGGCATGGGCGACAGATGCGCCCGGTTTTCGGCCGAGTCTGTCTCGGCGATAGCACACTCGATAGCGGCGGCATTACTGAGCGGGATGTTGGTCTACTTCGTCCACGTCCCTGTCTGGATCGTCCCGCTCTCTGCCGCGGCGATCGGGGTGCTGTACGAAGCGTACGCCATCAGCAATTATGTCGGGAGCCGAGGCGAACGCAGATGAAACCTGGAAGGTCATGAACGGCAAGCGCTTAACGTCGATCGCCTCATCAAGTGCGGCTATCCATGCCGCGCTCGTATCGTTGTTGCTCGGGTATCCGGCTGACGACCGCACCAAATACGGGGCTCCTGTGACGCAGGGCAGCGCAGATGGACCGGCTCAGCCACAAAGGTAAGGGCAGGCGTCGGCTATCGCCGCCCCGTATGTGGGGGTGACGTTGGACCGTGCGTTCGGCGATGCGCTGAAGCCGGTGAACGTGCAGGTGCGGTTGTCGTATGCGCTTGAACTGCTGGATGCGAACCGGGTGGCGAGCGTGGTATCGCAGGACGGCACGGAGTTCACCGCGCCGGGAACGAGCCTGCGGCGTGGTTACCTGACGGTGGGCGCCGGGGTGACGATGCATCCGGCGAAGAACCTGTCGGTGTCGCTGAGCGATGGCGGGATCGTCAACACCATGCAGGCATCGGCTCAGCAGGGGAGCCTGCACGTTGGGTATCAGTTCCGAGGGAGCGGCCCGGTTAACCGGGCCGGTCTTCAGCGCAGCTCCCGCTTCCGGGGACGTTGCGAGCGTCATCGCTGACGGGCTTTGAGCCGAGCCCCACGCGCCGGTAGCGGCAGCGCGCCCTGAACTACGAAAGCAACGCCTCCACGACGCCATAACCGACCCCGTCGGCGGGATCGAGCATCCGCAGCTTGCCGACGAGTTCATGCGCCACCGCGCGTTCGCCGCGGCGGACGCTGATGAATCCGAGCGCCTTGAGCGTGAAGAGCCAGAAGCGGGCCGGTCCGGGCGTCGCGAAATCGGCGTCGCCGGGCTGCACCTCGCGCCAGTCGGAATCGATCGACGCCTGCCGCGCGGCGACCGCGAGCGCCTTGCAGGCCACCTCGTGCGCCTCGTCCAGCTCGCCCTGGCTTGCGTGAAACTTGTACAGCAGGTAGTACGGCGGAAGGCTTTGCGGCGACGTCAGCACGGCGGTCCACAAGATCGCGCCGGTTTCGGCGCGCGATGCGCCGCGCGCCGAATCGATCAGCCGCCGCACCGCCGGCGGCACTTCGCCGCCGAACAGGGCGGTCGATTCGACGCCGGTGAAGAGGTTCACCACACCGCTTCGGGCGCGACGAGCCGCGCGACCGGCTCGCCGCCCTCCAGATGCGACGTGAAAATCTCCGCGACGTCGGCGGCCGTCACGCCGCGATACAGCACCGCGTCCGGATAGACCACCACGTTCGCGCCGTGGTCGCACGGGCCGAGGCAGCCGGAATAAGTGATCGCGACCGTGTCGTATGCGTTGCGCTTCTGCTGCTCGGCCCAGAATGCCTGGACGAGCGCCGTCGAGCCCTTGCCGCCGCACGATCCGCGCGGGTGCTGCGGCGGCCGGTTCTGGGTGCATACGAAAACATGCCGTTGCGGTTTGCTCATCGCCGGATTCCTCAACCGAACTTGAACAGGATGCCGTGCCCGCCGCGCGGGTACTCCCATTCGATGTTGTCGTGCTCCGCGCACAGGATGCGGCAGCTGCCGCATTCGAGACACCCGTCGGTGATCAGCGTGACCGAGCCGTTGCCCTCGGCCTTGTAGCACGACGCCGGGCAGACGAACGTGCAGCTTTTCGCGCCGCAGTCGTTGGTGCAGACGTCCGCGTTCCTGATGCGGATGTGCGGCCGCCCCGCGTCCACGCGGTAGCGGTTCTGGAACAGCTTTTCCTCGACGTTGACAGAGACCGTGCTCATCGGAAGGCCCTCCAAAGTTTGTATGCGTCGCCGACGAGGCCGGTCAGCGAACGGCTCCTGCGGAAGCTCGCGATCACCTCGCGCTCCTTGCTCTTCTTGTCGACGCCGTCGACGGTAATCATCGTGCGGGCGGCGTGCGCGACGAGATCGGGCCACGTCGTGAAGAACTGCGGGTTGTCGTGCAGCACGCCCGGCATGTCGCGATACTTGTGCAGATCCTTCATCACGAAGCTGTCGTCGAGCGCGGCCTTGTACGCCTTCAGCGCGCCCGCGCGATACCCCGCGCCGGCCGCCTTCGCAGCGATCACCGTTTCGGCCGCGAGGCGGCCGGTCGTCATCGCGAGGTTCGACCCTTCGCGGTGCGCCGCGTTGACGAAGCCGCCCGAGTCGCCGACGATCATCCAGCCGTTGCCGTACACCTGCGGGATCGCATGAAATCCGCCTTCGGGGATCAGGTGCGCGCAATACTCCTTCATCTCGCCGCCGTCGATCAGCGGCGCGATCGACGGATGGCGCTTCATCTGTTCGAGCAGCACATAGGGGCTCGTGCGGTTCGGATTCTTCTTGAAGTCGCCCAGCATGCAGCCGACGCCGATCGTCAGCGACTCCTTGTTGGTGTAGAGAAAGCCGGTGCCCATCATGCCGTCCGTGATGCGGCCGACCATCTCGATCACGACGCCTTCTTCCTCGCCGACGTTGAAGCGCTGGCGAATCGTTTCCTCCGGCATGAACAGGATTTCCTTCACCGCGAGCGCGACGTTGCCGGCCTTTATTTCGCCGTGAAAGCCGGCCTTGCGCGCGAGCGTCGAATTCACGCCGTCGGCGAGGATCACGACGTCCGCATACACGTCGCCCTGTTCGCGGTCGCACTGGACGCCGACCACCTGGTCGCCGTCCATGATGAGGTGGTTGACGGTCGTCTCGCAGATCAGCAGCGCGCCGGCCTCACGCACCTTCGACGAGAACCACTTGTCGAACTGCGCGCGGATGATCGTGTAGCGGTTGTACGGCGGCTTGTTGTAATCGTCGCTGCGCACGTGGGTGCCGACGAACGACGTGTCGTCGAGCATCCACATCCGCTGCTCGATGATGTGGCGCTCCAGCGGCGCGTCGTCGCGAAAGTCGGGGATGATCTCTTCGAGCGCGTTCGCGTACAGGATCGCGCCCTGCACGTTCTTGCTGCCGGGGTACTCGCCGCGCTCGATCTGCAGCACCTTGAGGCCGGCTTTCGCCATCACGTAGGCGGCGGCGTTGCCGGACGGGCCGGCGCCGACGACGATCGCATCGAATTGCGAGGTTTTTTTCATCGAGGTCTCCTTACGCGGCCTGCTTGCCGCGCAGCGCGAGGTGGTCCGCGAAGGCCTGCGTGAGCGCCGGCAGCACCTGCAATGCGTTGCCGACGATCCCGTAGTGCGCGAAGTCGAAGATCGGCGCGTTCGGGTCGGTGTTGATCGCGACGATCACGTCCGAGCTTTCCATGCCGACGCGGTGCTGGATCGCGCCGGAGATGCCCGCCGCGATATACAGCTTCGGCCGCACGGTCTTGCCGGTCTGCCCGACCTGGCGGTCGGCCTCGACCCAGCCGGCCTGCACGCACGGCCGCGTCGCGCCGACTTCGCCGCCGAGCACGCGCGCGAGTTCGAACACGAGCCGGAAGTTGTCCGGCTGCTTGAGGCCCTTGCCGCCGCTGACGATCACGTCCGCATACGGCAGGTTGATCCGGTTGCTGTTCGCGTCCGCGATGAAGTCGAGCAGCTTCGTGACGATCTCGGTCTCGACCATGCCGAGCGTTTCCTGCACGATCTCGCCGGCGCGGTCGGGCTGCGGCTGCGGCATCGCCATCACGCGCGGGCGCACGGTCGCCATCTGCGGCCGGTACGCGAGCGTCATGATCGTGCACAGCAGCGAGCCGCCGAAGGTCGGCCGCGTGGCCGCGAGCGCGCGCGAGGCCGGGTCGATGTTGAGCGCGGTGCAGTCGGCGGTGAGGCCGGTCGCCAGCGTGGTCGCGACCGAGCCGGCGAGGTCGCGGCCCATCGACGTCGCGCCGAGCAGCAGGATTTCCGGCTGATAGCGGTTCACGAGATCGGTGAGCCCCTTCGTGAACGGCTCGTTGCGGTAGCCGAGCAGCGCGGGGTCGTGCATCACGTAGGCCTTGTCCGCGCCGTAACCGAACGCCTCGGCGGCGAACCGTTCGAGCGGTTCGTCGGGGCCGCCGAGCACCGCGACCGACACGCCGCTGCCGAGCGTGTCCGCGAGCTTGCGCGCCTCGCCGAGCAGTTCCCACGACACGCTGTGCACATGGCCGCGATCGTGTTCGACGAACACCCAGACGCCCTTGTACGCCTTCAGGTGCTCGGGCAGTTCGAGGTTGCGGCCGGCGGCCCGTTTGACGGGGGCGGCGGGTTTGACGGGTGCGTTCATGGGGCTTCCTTCGTCAGCAGGTCCGCTTCCAGCGTCGGATGGCGGGTGAAGATCTTCTGCAGCAGGTTCATCGATACGTCGCGCAGATTGGACACGTCGAGTTCGAGCAGTTCCGCCTTCTCGCTGCGCGGGGTCGGGCCGAACACCTTGCTGACCACGGTCGGCGAGCCTTTCAGGCCGATCCTGCCGACGTCCTCGATGCCGGCCTGCTCGCGGTTCCACCGGCGCACCGGGAAGCCGGCCGCGTGGATCATCGCGGGCAGCGTCGCGAAGCGCAGTTCGTTGGTGTTTTCGAGCATCGTGACGAGGCACGGCAGCGCGGTCCGCAGCACCTGGACGCCGCCTTCGGCGCGGCGCTCGACGCTCATCGTGCGCTTCTCCGGATCGGTCTCGACGATCCGCGACACGTACGTCAGCAGTTGCAGGCCGAGGCGCTTCGCGATGCCCGGGCCGACCTGGGCGGTGTCGCCGTCGATCGTCTGCTTGCCGGTGAACACGACGTCGACCGCCTGCTCTTTCGCGATCTGCCGGATGGCGGCCGCGAGCGCATACGACGTCGCGAGCGTGTCCGCGCCGGCGAACGCGCGGTCGGTGACGAGTATCGCGTCGTCGGCGCCGTAGCTGATGCACTTGCGCAGCGCCTCCTCGGCCTGCGGCGGCCCCATGCAGAGCGCGGTGACCTTGCCGCCGAAGCGGTCCTTCAGCCGCAGCGCCTCTTCGAGCGAGAACAGGTCGTACGGATTGACGATCGCCGGCACGCCCTGGCGCATGATGGTGTTGGTGACCGGATGGACGCGGATCTGCGCCGAATCCGGCACCTGCTTGATGCAGACGACGATGTGCATGGCGGAACTCCTGATTACGCGGCGTCGCGCGCGGGCAGCGACGCGCGCAGACTGTCGATCGACACGTGCTGGCGGCCTTCGACGTCCTGAAAGACCTTGAACACTTTTTCCTCGGCCGGCGTGGAGACGACGAAGTCGCCGTAGGCCTTCGCCAGCAGGCCGTGATAGGTGGAGTACAGCGCCGCCTCGCCGCAGTCCGGCATCCGGTCCTGCTGGCGGATGTACTGGAAAAAGCGCTTCAGGATGTGCAGCCGGCTCACGTCGACCACCTTCTGGTCGAACGGAATCCCGAAGAAGTGCAGGAAATCCTCGGCCGACGAGAGCGTTTTCAATTGTTCGATGAAGCCTTGCATCGCGGTTGCTCCTCACGGGACACGTCGCGCGGCGACGGGGCGTGCGCCGCTTGCCCGAACGGCACGGCGCGGGTTGATCGGCGCGCGGGGGCCTTTCCGGCCGTTACTCATGACACTTCCTCCAGCGTGCCGCGCACCTCGACGAGGAACCGGTACAGGTCGCTCGCGTCCGGCGCCTGCTTGTAGCGGATCGCGAAGTGGCGGATGCGGGTGAGCAGCAGCGGGACGAGCCGGTCCGCGACGCTCAGGCCGAGCGCGTCGTACGCCTGCCGCACGCTCTGCGACCCGGAATGCTTGCCGAGCACGACCGAGCGTTCACGGCCGAGTTCGGCCGGATCGAAACCTTCGTAGGTGGTCGGGTGCTTCGCGATGCCGTCGGCGTGAATGCCCGATTCGTGCGTGAACACGCCGCCGCCGACGATGCTCTTGTTGAGCGACACGTTGCGGCCCGATGCCTGCTCGACGAGGCGCGAGATGCCGAGCAGCGCGGTGGTGTCGACGCCGGTATCGCGGCCGAGCAGATGGCGCGTGCCCATCACGACTTCTTCGAGCGCCGCGTTGCCCGCGCGTTCGCCCAGCCCGTTGACGGTCGTGTTCGCATGGGTCGCGCCGGCGCGCAGCGCGGCGAGCGTGTTGGCCGTCGCGAGGCCGAGATCGTCGTGCGCGTGAATCTCGATTTCGAGGTCGACCGCCGCGCGCAGCCGCGCGATCGCCTCGTAGGTCGCGAACGGGTCCAGCACGCCGAGCGTGTCGGCGAAGCGCACGCGCTGCGCGCCGCATTGCTGCGCATGCCGGGCGACGTCGGCGACGAATGCCGGGTCGGCGCGCGACGCGTCTTCCATGCCGAGCGACACCTTGCGCCCGCTCTTCGCGGCTTCCGCGATCACGCGCGCGACCTGCGCGAGCACCCAGCTACGCGGCTGCCGCAGCTTGTATTGCAGATGGATGTCCGAAACCGGAATCGACAGGTGAACGATGTCCGGATTGCAGCGCAGCGCCGCCGCGAGGTCCGCGTCGGTCAGCCGTCCCCAGACCATCGTGTCGGCGTCGAGGTTCAGGTCGACGATCGCCTTGATGCACGCGATCTCGTCCTCGCCCATCGCCGGGATGCCGATCTCCAGTTCGGGCACGCCCGCGCGCGACAGCGCGGCCGCGATCGCGCACTTCTCGGCAATCGTGAACGCGACGCCGGCGGTCTGCTCGCCGTCGCGCAGCGTGGTGTCGTTGATGATGGGGGTGGGCATCGGTGACCTCTCTGGTGGTTGCGGACATCGATTGCAAGGGTTATGCCAGCGACGGATGCCACGCGTACAGCGCGCGAGGACGCCGCTTTGCGCGGCACGTGTCGTTATCCGAACGATTCGCGCGCCGTTTGTCCGTGTCGTGAATGTTCTGTTTCGGACAGGCGATGCGGGGCGGGCGGGGCGCCCGTAGACAAGGCGGACGTGTCTGGAACCGCCGGGCGGCGCGAGCCGTTCAGCGTTCGCGCGCGAGATTGCGCGTATGCCGCGGCAGTTCGATGGTCAGGTCCGCGTCGCGCAGCTTCACGCAGCACGCGAGCCGCGACTGCGCGTCGAGCCCCCATGCCTGATCGAGCTGGTCGCTTTCGTCGTCGTCGGGCGGCGCGAGCGAAGCGCCGCCTTCGCGCACGTACACGTGACAGGTCGCGCACGCGGCGACCATCTCGCACGCGTGTTCGAGCGCGATGCCCGAGCGCAGCAGCCCGTCGCACAGCGACGCGCCGCGCTTCACGTCGAGCGTCTGCCCGGCGGGGCACAGTTCGGGATGAGGGAGCACCTGGACGCGGGGCATGGTCTCGTTCGTCTACGCAAGACTGTCGAGTTGGCGCCCGGCGAGCGCCTCGCGAATCGATGCGTTCATGCGGCGCGCGGCGAATTCCTCCGTTGCCCGCGACAGGCCGGCCGCCGCCGCCTTCAGCGTGGCGGGCGGCGCGCCGGTTTCGAGCGCGTCGGCCACGCGGAAGCCGGCCTGCCGGATGTCGGCCCGTTCGGCGGCGGAGAGCAGCGCGGCGTCCGCGGCGAGCGCGGCCTCGGTCGCGTCGAGCAGCCGCCGCGCGTCGATCTGCGCTTCGCGCAGCATGCGCAACTGCATGTCGCCGGCGGAGGTCTCGATCGCCTCCTTCAGCATCGCGGCGACCTGCGCGTCGCTCAGGCCATACGACGGCTTCACCTCGACGTGCGCCTCGGTGCCGGTCGTCTGCTCGCGGGCGGTGACGGCGAGCAGGCCGTCCGCGTCGATCTGGAACGTCACGCGGATGCGCGCGGCGCCGGCGACCGCGGGTGGAATGCCGCGCAGTTCGAATCGCGCGAGCGAGCGGCAGTCCGCGACCGCCTCGCGCTCGCCTTGCACGACATGGATCGACATCGCCGTCTGCCCGTCCTTGAAGGTCGTGAATTCCTGCGCGCGCGCGACCGGCAGCGTCGAGTTGCGCGGAATGATCTTTTCGACGAGGCCGCCCATCGTTTCGACGCCGAGCGACAGCGGGCACACGTCGAGCAGCAGCCAGCCGTCGTCGTTGCGGTTGCCCGCCAGCACGTCCGCCTGTTTCGCCGCGCCGAGCGCGACGACCTGGTCCGGATCGATGTCCGCGAGCGGCTCGCGGCCGAACAACGCGCGCACCGCGTCGCGCGCGAGCGGCATGCGCGTCGAGCCGCCGACCAGCACCACGCCGTCGATGTCGCCGGTCTGGCGTTTCGCGTCGCGCAGCGCGCGCCGGGTGGCCGCGAGCGTGCGCTCGATCAGCGGTTCGCCAAGCGTCGCGAAGGCCGCGCGCGACAGCGTGCGCCGCCAGGCCGTGCCGTCGGGCAGAGCCGCTTCGACCTCGACCGGGTCCGTGTGCGACAGCGCCTCCTTCGCGGCGCGCGCGGCCGTCAGCACCGCGCGCTGTCCGCCGGGCGCGAGCGACGCGAGCCCGGCGACGCCATGCGCTTCGCAGAGCCAGCGGGCGACCGCGTGGTCGAAGTCGTCGCCGCCGAGCGCGGAATCGCCGCCGGTCGCGAGCACTTCGAACACGCCCTTCGACAGCCGCAGGATCGAGATGTCGAAGGTGCCGCCGCCCAGGTCGTAGACCGCGAAGGTGCCTTCGGCCGCGCGATCGAGCCCGTACGCGACGGCGGCCGCGGTCGGCTCGTTCATCAGGCGCAGCACGGTCAGCCCGGCGAGCCGCGCGGCGTCCTTCGTGGCCTGGCGTTGCGCGTCGTCGAAATACGCCGGCACGGTGATTACCACGCCTACGAGTTCGCCGCCGAGCGACGCCTCCGCCTGGACGCGCAGCGCGCGCAGGATCTCGGCCGAGACTTCGATGGGCGAACGCTCGCCGGCGACGGTCGCGATGTTCACCATGCCGGGGCGGTCGACGAACCGGTACGGCAGCGCGCCGGCGTCGGGCAGGTCCGCGAGACGCCGGCCCATGAAACGCTTCACCGACACGAGGGTATTGGCCGGATCGCCGCTCAGGTGCGCGGCGGCTTCGCGTCCGACCTCGGTGGCGCCCGACGGCAGATAGCGCACGACGGACGGCGTCAGCAGCGCGCCGTGCGCGTCCGGCAGCACGCGCGCGAGCGCGCTCTGCACGGTCGCGACGAGCGAGTTCGTCGTGCCGAGGTCGATGCCGGCCGCGAGCCGGTGCTGGTGCGGCGCGGCCGAGCGGCCGGGTTCGGCGATCTGCAGCAGGGCCATGGCGAAAGGTCCTCGGCGGGTGGCGCGGGCGGTGCGGGCGAGTCGGGCGGCGGCGGCGATCCGGGCTTCAGACCGCGAAGCTTTCGCCGCATCCGCAACTGGCTTTTGCGTTCGGGTTGTGGAACCTGAACCCTTCGTTCAGGCCTTCGCGCACGAAATCGAGTTCGGTGCCGTCGAGCATCGGCAGGCTGCGCGGATCGACGACGATCGTCACGCCGTGCGCCTCGAAACACCGGTCCTCGGCATTCGGCGTATCGACGAATTCGAGCGCGTACGCAAAACCCGAACAGCCGCTCGTCTTGACCGCGACGCGCAGTCCGACGCCTGCGCCGCGTTTTTGCAGCGATCGTTCGACGTGCCGCGCCGCGGCGGGGGTAAGGGAAACGGTCATCGCGGGCCTCAGACGGAGAAGGAACTGCCGCAGCCGCAGGTGCTCTGCGCGTTCGGGTTCTGGATCACGAAGCGCGCGCCTTCGAGGCCGTCTTCGTAATCGACGCGCGCGCCGAACAGATATTGCTGACTCATCGCGTCGATCAGCAGCGTGACGCCGTCGGTGACCACCTGCGTGTCGTCGTCGGCCGCCTGGTCGTCGAACGAAAACCCGTACTGGAAGCCCGAGCAGCCGCCGCCCGATACGTACAGCCTCAGCTTGAGCAGCGGATTGCCTTCCTCCTCGATCAGCGACGCGACTTTCGCGGCGGCGCGCGCGGTGAATTCCAGAAAGGCCGGCGTGGATGCCGGCGCGGTAGCGACAGGTTGCAGCGTTTCCATCATGCGGGTCCTCGTGGGATGAGCGCGTTCACTGGGGGCCGGACGCGCAGGCCGGCTGTTCGGTCGTGCGTTCGCCGGCCTCGCGGCGGCGCGACTGGAAATCCGCGACCGCAGCCTTGATCGCGTCCTCGGCGAGGATCGAGCAGTGGATCTTCACCGGCGGCAGCGCGAGCGCGTCGGCGATCTGCGTGTTGCGGATCGTCATCGCCTCGTCGAGCGTCTTGCCCTTCACCCACTCGGTGACGAGCGAACTCGACGCGATCGCCGAGCCGCAGCCGTAGGTCTTGAAGCGCGCGTCCTCGATCACGCCGTCGCGGTTCACGCGGATCTGCAGCCGCATCACGTCGCCGCATGCGGGCGCGCCGACCATGCCGGTGCCGACCGCATCGTCGTCCTTCGCGAACGAGCCGACGTTGCGCGGATTTTCGTAGTGGTCGAGAACTTCGTTGCTGTAGCTCATCGGAGGCTCCTCGCGGCGGAATGCCGGAACGGACTGCGGAAATCGGGGGGCGGCGCGTTGGTCGCCGGTCAGTGATCGGCCCACCGGATCGAAGCGGGATCGACGCCGGCCTGCGCCATGTCCCATAACGGGCTCATGCCGCGCAGCCGTTCGACCACCTGGGTTGTCTGCGCAATCGCGAAGTCGATATCCGCCGCGCTCGTGAACCGGCCGAGCGAAAAGCGGATCGCGCTGTGCGCGAGTTCGTCTGCGCGGCCCATCGCGCGCAGCACGTGGCTCGATTCGAGGCTCGCGGACGTGCACGCGGACCCGGACGACACCGCGATGTCCTTCATGCCCATCAGCAGCGATTCGCCTTCGACACAGCGGAAACTGACGTTCAGGTAGTGAGGCGCGCAGTGCGCGGGGTCGCCGTTCAGCACGACCGCGTCGATCGCGCGAAGGCCGGTCCACAGCCGGTCGCGCAGCGCGCGGATGCGTTCGTTGTCCGCGTGCATGCTCTCGCGTGCGAGCCAGAACGCTTCGCCCATGCCGACGATCTGGTGCGTCGGCAGCGTGCCTGCGCGCATCCCGCGCTCGTGGCCGCCGCCGTGCATCTGCGCTTCGAGACGCACGCGCGGCCGGCGGCGCACGTACAGCGCGCCGATGCCCTTCGGGCCGTAGAGCTTGTGGGCGGACAGCGACATCAGATCGACCGGCAGCGCGTCGAGGTCGATCGGCACCTTGCCGGCGGCCTGCGCCGCATCGACGTGCAGCAGCACGCCCCGGCTGCGGCATATCGCCCCAAGCGCGGCGAGGTCCTGCACGACGCCTGTTTCGTTGTTCACGAACATCACCGACGCGAGCACGGTGCCCGGTTTCAGCGCGGCCTCGAACACGGCCGGGTCGACGCGGCCATCCGGCCGCACCGGCAGCACGGTCGTCTCGAAGCCTTCGCGCTCCAGTTCGCGCATCGTGTCGAGCACGGCCTTGTGCTCGGTCGCGAGCGTCACGAGGCGGCGGCCGCGCGAGCGGTAGAAATGCGCGGCGCCTTTCAGCGCGAGATTGTCCGATTCGGTCGCGCCCGAGGTCCAGACGATTTCGCGCGGGTCCGCGTTCACGAGGCTCGCGACCTGCTCGCGCGCCAGCTCGACGGCCTCGTCGGCCGCCCAGCCGTACGCGTGCGAACGGCTCGCCGCGTTGCCGAACAGTTGCGTCATATACGGCAGCATACGGCGCGCGACGCGCGGGTCCACCGGCGTGGTGGCGGCGTAGTCCAGATAGACCGGCTGGACGCGGCGGTCGGGGTCTCGGGCGACATCCTGCATGGCGGGCTCCCTCGTAGCGGACGAAACAGGCTGCCCAAAAATCGCAACATCCATGCCACGGTTTTTTTCGCCGGGTATCGTTGGTTTTTCGGCCAGGGTTGTTTTTTTTGTACGCCGCCCGAGCCGGATCGCCGTTCGAGGTTGTTGCGGTTGTTGTGTTTGTCGGCTTTGTCGGCCCGCTTCGCGATCGGGCCGGATGCCTGTCCGGCGTGGGCTGAATCTTGCTTTTGTCGCGATTCATGCTGTCGTTGCGCCGTGGCGCGTCGACCGGGCCACAGCGGGAGCGGAGGGATTCATGCAGAAGTCGAGTGCAGGCGAGGCCCGTCGTGAGCTTGACGCGGTCTATGAGGTCAGCAAGACGCTGGTGTCGTCGCTGGACGTCGCGCAGACGTTCCGCACGTCGCTGCAGTACCTGCTGCACGCTCTCGAATGGCGGCGCGCGTTCGTCGTCGTCGCGGAAGCCGACGGCCAGCTGCACGGAATGTGTAGCGCGGGCCTGTCGAGCGACGAGCACCAGCGCATCCGCTTTCATCCGGGCGAGGGCATCGTCGGGCGGGTCTACAAGAGCGGCCTGCCGGCGGTCGTGCCGGACGTGCGCGACGAACCGATGTTTCTCGACCGTACCGGCAGCGCGGGCGAGCCCGGCGAATTCGGCGAATTCGGCACGGCGCGGGTCGCGCTGCTCGCCACGCCGATCCGCCAGGAGCATCACACGCTCGGCGTGCTCGCGGTGTTCTGCGTGAATCCGGACGGCGCGCGGATGTTCGCGGGCGACCTGTATCTGATGAAGATCGTGTCGACGCTGATGGGCCAGGCGCTGCTGCTTCATCGCAGCGTGAGCGCCGCGCACGACCGGATGCAGGAAGAAGTGCGGCGCATGCAGAAGGCGATCCGCCCGTTTCAGCCGCTCGACCAGGTGGTCGGCGTGTCCGAGCCGATGCGGCGGATCTTCGAGCAGGTTCACCAGGTCGCGCCCGCGCGGACCACGGTGCTGCTGCGAGGCGAAAGCGGCACCGGCAAGGAGGTGATCGCGCGCGCGATTCACCGTCTTTCGCCGCGCCGGGAGCAGGCGTTCGTGTCGGTCAACTGCGCGGCGCTGACCGAATCGCTGCTGGAGAGCGAACTGTTCGGCCACGAGAAAGGCGCGTTCACCGGCGCGCAGGGTCAGCGCAAGGGCCGTTTCGAACTGGCGCACGGCGGAACGCTTTTTCTCGACGAGATCGGCGACATCTCGCCGTCGTTCCAGGCGAAGCTGCTGCGCGTGCTGCAGGAGCGCGAGTTCGAGCGGGTCGGCGGCGCGGCGCCGGTGAAGGTGGACGTGCGGCTCATTCTCGCGACCAACCGCAATCTCGAACGGATGGTGAAGGAGGGCGAGTTCCGCGCGGACCTGTACTACCGCATCAACGTGGTGAGCATCCAGTTGCCGCCGCTGCGCGAGCGGCGCGAGGACATTCCGGCGATGGCGCAGTATTTCCTCGATCGCTTCAATCGCGACAACAGCCGCTCGCTGCGCTTCAGCCCGGACGCGATGCGCGTGCTGACGAGCTGCTACTGGCCGGGCAACGTGCGCGAACTGGAGAACTGCGTCGAGCGCACCGCGACGATGACGCACCACGACGTGATCGACCGGCTGGCATTCCTTTGCCAGGAGGACCAGTGCCTGACCCGCGTGCTGCATCACATCGAGCGCGAGGACGCGGTGCGCCCCGCGCGTCTCGTCGACATCCCGATCCGCGAGATTCCGGGCATGCCGGCCGGGCACGCGGGGGCCGGCTCGCGTGACGGCGACCTGCCGTTCGCGCTGCCGGATGGACTGGCGGGCGAACTGGCGGACGACGAAACCGCGGCCGACCTCCACGACGGCGCGCAAGACGGCAAGCCCGAAGGCGAGCGCGAGCGGCTCATCTGGGCGATGGAGCGTTGCGGCTGGGTGCAGGCGAAGGCCGCGCGCCTGCTGAGGATCACGCCGCGGCAGATCGGCTACGCGCTCCACAAGTACGGCATCGAGGTGCGCCGCTTCTAGCAGGCCGGGTGGTTTCGCTGTCGCTGTTTCCTTCCACGACTTCTCCGACGCCATCCGCTTGCGGGTGGCGTCGTCGCATGGACGCGCGCGATTGCGCATCGTCTCTCGCGCACCGGGACGGCGGATCCGGGCGTCATGCGCAAAGCCGTTGTGCGCTTTGTCGCAACAGCGACAGAAACGGGCGCGCCTGTGGGTTCGATCGTCGCCACGGTCCGACAAAGCTCACGCATGAGTCGCTGAAACCGCGTAAACGCAGGCGTTTTTCGAATGGCATGGATCTGGCTTTTATCCCTGCGCGCAACCACTGCCGGTTGCGGGGAGATATCCATGCAAGATCGCGCGAATGCCAGCACGCCGCCCGCTGCCGCCTATATCGGCATTGGGCAGATCAGACCGCTCGGGTCGACCCTCGACGTGCCGGCGGCCGGCGGCTGCGGCTCGCAAGGCGGCGACGGCAAGGCGAGCTGCGGCTCGTCGGGCGGCCCCGACGACATGCCGCCCGACGTGTGGGAGAAGGTCAGGAACCATCCGTGTTATTCGGAAGAGGCGCATCACCACTATGCGCGCATGCATGTGGCCGTCGCGCCCGCCTGCAACATCCAGTGCAACTACTGCAACCGGAAGTACGACTGCTCGAACGAGTCGCGGCCCGGCGTCGTGTCGCAGAAGCTCACCCCCGGGCAGGCGGTGAAGAAGGTCGTCGCGGTCGCGAGCGAGATTCCGCAGATGACGGTGCTCGGCATCGCCGGCCCCGGCGATTCGCTTGCGAATCCGAAGAAAACCTTCGACACGTTCCGCATGCTCCAGCAGCAGGCGCCCGACATCAAGCTGTGTCTGTCCACGAACGGCCTCGCGCTGCCGGACCTCGTCGACGAAATCTGCGAATACAACATCGACCACGTGACGATCACGATCAACATGGTCGACCCCGCCGTCGGCGCGAAGATCTATCCGTGGATCTTCTGGGACCACCGGCGCGTGACCGGCTACGAGGCCGCGCAGATCCTGCACGAGCGGCAGATGAAGGGGCTTGAGATGCTGACCGCGCGCGGCGTGCTCACGAAGATCAATTCGGTGCTGATTCCGGGCATCAACGACGAGCACCTGATCGAAGTGAACCGCGAGGTGAAAAAGCGCGGCGCGTTCCTGCACAACATCATGCCGCTGATCTCCGAGCCGGAGCACGGCACGCACTTCGGGCTGACCGGCCAGCGCGGCCCGACCGCGCAGGAGCTGAAGGCCGTGCAGGACGCGTGCATGGGCGGCGCGAACCTGATGCGCCATTGCCGCCAGTGCCGCGCGGACGCGGTCGGCCTGCTCGGCGAGGACCGCAGCGAGGAATTCACGCTCGACAAAATCGAGCAGATGGAAGTGGTCTACGACCTCGACCGGCGCCGCGAATACCAGAGCCGCGTCGAGGCGGAGCGCGACGCGCAGCATGCGGCGAAGCAGGAGGCGCTGGCGGCCGCGCAGGCGATCGACGTCGCCGGCGACCTGAAGGTGCTGGTCGCGGTCGCGACGAAGGGCGGCGGGCGCGTGAACGAACACTTCGGCCACGTCACCGAATTCCAGATCTTCGAGGTGAGCGCCGCCGAGGCGCTGTTCGTCGGCCATCGCCGCGTGGACCTGTACTGCCAGGGCGGTTACGGCGACGACGAGCAGCTGCCGTCGGTCGTGCGCGCGATCAACGACTGTCATGCGGTGCTGGTCGCGAAGATCGGCGCCTGTCCGCGCGACGAGCTTGCGCAGGCGGGCATCGAGCCGGTGGACCGCTACGTCGGCGAGTTCATCGAGAAGGCCGCGCTCGCGTGGTTCGACGACTACCGCGGCCGCATCGCGAGCGGCGCGATCGTGCACGAGGACCGCGGCGACGCCGCGATCCGGCAGGGCGCGTTCACGGGCGCGGCGGCATAAGCGGCTGCATCGGCCATACAGGCAGTGCGCCGGGCGCGAGTGCCGTCCGGCGCGAATCATACGGATCACCAATTAGAAGGAGTGTCCCCATGGCCCTGAAGATCATCGCGTCGACCTGCACTGGCTGCTCGGCGTGCGAACCGGAGTGTCCGAACGTCGCCATCAGCGAGAAGGGCGGCGTGTTCGCGATCGACCCGAAAAAATGCACGGAATGCGACGGGCATTTCGACAGCCCGCAATGCGTGGCGGTGTGCCCGGTGGACGGCTGCATCGTTCAGGCCTGATCCGTCGCGCGCCGCGCATCGCGGCGGCGGGCATCCGCCCGCGCTGCCCAACTGGAGAAGATCCGCATCATGCTGCTCAACGTTACCGTCACCCCCGCCGCCGAAAAGTTCATGCGCCGCATCGTGCGCTTTTCGGGACTGCCCGCTGGCGCCGGCTTCCGTCTGCTCGTGAGCCCCGGCGGCTGTTCCGGGTACAACGCCGAATTCAGCGCCGAGGCCGCGCCGCAGCCGGGCGAACAGGCGCTGGAAGTGAATGGCCTGCGCCTGTTCCTGCCGGCGGAGAGCCGTCTGCTGCTCGACGGCGTGACGATCGATTTCGTCGATACGCCGACGCAGTCCGGCCTCACGTTCGCGAACCCGAACCAGGCGTCGTGCGCGTGCAGCAGTTCGGGCGCGAGCGAGCCGGGCGTCACGCGCATCGACGTCGGCGCGATCGGCCGCGGGCGTCCGCCGCTGCCGCCGCAGGCATCGTGAAGCGGGCGAACGCCATGACGCCCTCGCTGCCGCCCGATGCCCTGGCCGACGCCGACACGCTCGCGCGCTTCGCACAGTTGGCGCTCGGCGGCGGGCTGCCGCCGGAAGCGGAGGCGCTCGTCGCCGAAGCGGGCCGCCTGCGCGACCGGCCGGACGACGCGCTCGCGCGGCTCGAACGCGCCCGCGCGATCGCGCCGGATCATCCCGCGCCGCTGATCGCGCTGTATCGCTTCCACTTTTATGGTCATCGGCTCGCCGCTGCACGCGCGGTCGGCGAGGACGCGCTGGCAGTCGCGCGGGCGGCGCTCGGCGCGGACTTCGGTGTTCAGCCGCCGTCGCGCGACGCGGTGCGTTACGACGCGGCCGTGCGTTTTTATCTGTTCACGCTGAAGGGCCTGGCGTATCTGCATCTGCGCACCGGTGCGCTGGAGGCGGCGCGCACGCGGCTCGACGAGCTTCGGCGCCTCGATCCCGACGACCAGCTCGGCGGCGCGGTGCTGCTGCACGTGCTGACGCGCCATGCGGATGAGGCGGCCCGTGCGGACCTGGCGGACGCCGACAGCCCGGCGGCGCTGCGCGCCTATCCGGCGAGCGGCTGGGCGGCGCAGCCATGAACGCGCGCAGCGCCGCCCGCGCGCCGTTCGGCGATATCCCGCCGCGCCATTGGCAGGGCGGCCCGGTGGACTGCGCGTCCTGCGAACATCGCGCGCTGCGCGCGCGGCCGGACGAAACCGGCTGCGAGCCGGGCCACGCGTGCATGCAGGATGCGTACGCGCGGCGGATCGACCGCTTCTTCCGCTGGCATCCGGAACTGGGCAACGCGCATCTGGACCATCGTTATTTCGAGGTGCGAGCGATCGCCGCGCGCCATGCCGACGTGTTCCGGCTGCCCGCGCTGATCGACGATCCCGACGAGACGGTCCGGCTGCAGATCGCGCTGCGCCTGCCGCACGCGCACCTCGCGCGCATGGCCGGCGACCCGCACCGCGAAGTGCGGATGCGGGTCGCGCAACGGCTCGACGCGGCGGCGCTCGCGCATCTGCGCACGGACCCCGACTACGGCGTGCGCGAGTGGGTCGCGCGGCGGCTGCCGTCCGCGCTGCTGCCGTTGATGGCGAGCGACGCCGACCGCGCGGTGAGAATGCGCGTCGCGGAGCGCATCGACATGCCGGCGCTGCTGCGCATGGCCGACGACCCGGAAGCGGAGGTGCGGCGCATCGTGGCCACGCGGCTGCCCGCCGCGCTCGTGATGCGTTTCTTCGACGACCCCGACTGGCGCGTGCGCTGGGAGGCCGCGCGGCGTGCGCAGCCGCACGCGTTGACGCCGCTGCTGGCCGACCCCGACGACGAGGTGCGCGCGATGGCGCGCGAGCGTAGCGAAACGCAACGTATCGAGTCCCCGTGCATCGTCGGTCCGTGCGGCGGCGAAGAACGGCCGTTCGCGGGAGCAAGCCATGGGTGACATCAACCGCGACGACGACACGATCGAGATCGCCTTTCCGCCGCGCTTCAGCTTCGGCGAGCGGGTGATCGCGCGCTCGGCGGTCCGCAACGACGGCACGTACACCGGCAAGGACATCGGCGCGGTGCTGGTGAGCAAGGGCGACGTCGGTTACGTCACCAGCATCAACACGTTCCTGCAGCAGTTCTACATCTATGCGGTCGATTTCGTCGAGAGCGGCCATCGGGTCGGCATGCGCGCGAAGGAGCTGTGCACGCTCGACAACCTGCCCGACGACGTGCTGGAGCGCCTCGGCGCGCGCGCGGCCGCGCTGCGCTCGCTCGGCCGGGGAGGCGATGCGGCGGCCGCCGGTGCGGACGCGCAGAACGAAGCGGAGGGCTGCACGCGATGAACTTCGAACCGGTCGAGCCGGCGTACTCGTGGGGCATGCGCGTCGTCGCGCTGGACGATCTGCGCAACGACGGCAGTTATCCGGAGCGCGGCGACGACGAATGCCTCGTCACGGCCGGCGCGCTGGGCGAGATCGTCAACGTGGGGCGCGTGGTCGACAGCGGCGAGCCGGTGTACCTCGTCGAGTTCGGCCGGCAGGTGGTCGGCTGCACCGGGGACGAGATCGCGCCCGCGCCGGCGGGGCTGCTGCCGGAACCGGAGGCGCTCCCATGATGCGTCCGACGACGCGGCTCGGCGGCCACGATCTGCGCGACGGCGTGCGCGGGCCGCACGATGCGTGGCCGGACGACGGCCCCGTGGCGGACTTCACGCAGCATCGGATCGAGCGCGCGTTGCGCGACCGCGTGCGCTACCGGTACGTGCGCCCGCGCGTCGAGCGGGAGCCCGACGGCTATCGGATCGAGAGCCCGTGCTGTTCGCGCAACGTGGACCCGGACGGCGGCGTGATCGACATCGCGAGGCTCGCGCGGGACGAGAGCGGCCTGTGGCGCCTGCACGCGCGCGATCACGCGACGCGCCGCTGGGTCGAGCAGTGCGCGAGCCGGGACCTGACGGCGCTGCTGGACATCCTGTGCGCGGACGCCGCGCGCGTGTTCTGGCCTTGAAGCGCGAACGACGGAGCCTGCGATGATCTACCTCGACCACAACGCGACGACACCGCCCTCGGCGGGTGTCGTGCAGGCCGTGCTCGCGACGATGACCGACGTGTGGGGCAACGCGTCGTCGCAGCATCCGCACGGGCAGCAGGCGAAGGGTGCGCTCGGCGCGGCGCGGGCGAGCGTCGCCCGCGTGCTGGGCTGCAAACCATCCGAGACGATCTTCACGAGCGGCGCGACCGAAGCGAATCATCTCGCGGTGCTGGGCCTCCATGCGGCCGCGCGGCATGCGGGCCGCGGCCGGATCGTGTTCAGCGCGGTCGAGCACGCGGGGCATCTCGCGCTCGCGCAGGCGCTGATCGCACAGCGCCTGCCGGTGGACTTCATCGGCGTGAACGCGGACGGCACCCTCGACCTCGACAGCGCGGCGCGCGCGATCGGCCCCGACGTCGCGGTGGTGTCGCTGATGGCGGCGAACAACGAGACGGGCGTGCTGATGCCGGTCGACGACGTGCGCGCGCTCGCGCAGGCGGCCGGCGCGCGGCTGCACGTCGATGCGACGCAGTTCGTCGGCAAGGCGCCATTCGATTTCGCGCGGTTCGGCGCCGACGCCGTTTCGCTGTCGGCGCACAAGCTCGGCGGCCCGAAGGGGATCGGCGCGCTGCTGCTGCGCCAGGGCATTGCGTTGCAGCCGCAACTGCATGGCAGCCAGGAACGCCGGCGGCGCGGCGGAACCGAAAACCTGCCCGCCGTCGCCGGTTTCGCGGCGGCGCTCGAAGGGCTCGGCGACGTCGCGGCGAAGGCGTCGCGCATCGCGCAACTGCGCGACGCGCTCGAACAGGGGCTGCAACGCGCGCTGCCCCACGTGCACGTATTCGCCGCCGGCGCGCCGCGCGTCGCGGGCACCAGCTATCTGCGGTTCGGCGCGTTGCCCGCGGAGGTGGTGCTGCAACGGCTCGAACAGCTCGGCGTGTGCGCGTCGTCCGGCGCGGCGTGCTCGTCGGGCGGCAGCGAGCCGTCGCACGTGCTGACCGCGATGGGCGTGCCGCGCGACGAGGCGCTCGCGGCCGTGCGCCTGTCGCTCGGCGCAACGACCTCCGCGCGCGACATCGACTATCTGCTGGCCGCGCTGCCGCCGCTGCTTGCTCCGCTGCTCGAAAACGACGCCGCGCACGCGGCATGAATTTCCCCACGAACCAGGAGTTTCCGCCGTGAAAGTGATGATCCGCAGGGACAGCAAGGGCGCGCTGAGCGCCTACGTGCCCAAAAAGGACCTCGAAGAGCCGATCGTCTCGATGGCGCGGCCGCAGATGTGGGGCGGGCTCGTCACGCTCGCGAACGGCTGGCAGCTCGAACTGCCGGCGATGGCGGACGACACCGCGCTGCCGATCACGGTCGAGGCGCGGCGCGTGGCCGGCGCGGGAGACTGACATGGCGCTCGACACGAACCAGATCCGCGTGATCGCCGAGGTGATCCGCACCGCGCCGACGCTCCCCGATGCGGCGGCAAGCTGGCGCGCGCGTTACCCCGGCGTGCGGGCCATGCGGATCAGCGCGGCCGAGATGCGCGACGAAACCCCGGCGCTGGCGTTCGGCGCGCGCCGCGTGTACTTCGCGATGTCGGACGGCGTCTGCGTGTCCGTCACGCGCGAGGCCGGCGAGGCCGACATGCTGATCTTCACCGAGGACGGGACCGCGCATGGAGATCGATGAGATCGCGCTGTCCGAGCCCGCGTGCGGCGCGCGCGAGATCGAACTGGTCAACGCCGTGCTGCAGTCGTCGCGCTGGAGCGACGGGCCGATGGTCGGCTCGTTCGAGACCGCGTTCGCCGGCTGGAGCGGCCGCGCGCACGCGGTCGCGGTGGCGAGCGGCACGCTCGGCGCGTGGATCGCGCTGCGCGCGCTCGGCCTCGGCGCGGGCGACGAGGTGATCTGCGCGTCGCATACGTGGCACCAGATCGCGCAGGCGGTCACGCTGGCCGGCGCGAGACCGGTGTTCGCCGACATCGACTACTGGAGCGGCTGCCTGAGCGCCGCGAAGGCAGAGCAGAAGATCGGCCCGCGCACGCGCGCGATCCTGGCGGGCAACACCAACGGGCATCCGGCCGCATGGGGGCCGCTGCGCGCGCTGGCCGACGCGCACGGCCTGACGCTGATCGAGGACAGCACCGAGGCGCTCGGCTCGCGCTACCGGGGCCGCAGCGTCGGCTCGTTCGGCGACGTATCGGTGTTCGATTTTTCCGCGCCGTCGGCGCTGTGCGCCGGCGAAGGCGGGATGCTCGTCACCGACGACGAACGGCTCGCGCACGAACTGCGTTATCTGCGCCAGCGGCGCATCGCGGACCGCGAGTCGGTGTCGGTCGGCTCGCGCGTGCCGTTGCAGGCCGGCATGAGCGAGCTGACCGCCGCGCTCGGGCTCGCGCAGCTCGCGGGGCTCGACGAGCGGCTCGCGCAGCGCAGGCAGGTCGAGGCCTGGTATCGCGACGCGATGCAGAGCTTCGAGGGCATCAAGCCGCCGTATCTGGCCGAAGACGTCGAGGAAGTGCACTGGATGCTGTACGTCGTGCATCTCGGCAAGCGGTTCACGCAGAGCGCGCGCGCGCAGATGATCGACGACATGAAGGCGTGCGGGATCGAGACGGCGGCCTACAGCCACCCGCTGCACGAGCAGTTCCACTACATGAATTCGGGCGATGCGATCGGGCGCAGGCGCGGCACGCTGCCCGACACCGAGCGCATCGGCGACCGCGCGCTCGCGTTGCCGCTGCACACGCAGCTCGACGCGGGCCAGGTCGGCTACATCGTGAAGACGCTGAAGGACACCGCGACCAATGTCGGCGCGGGAGCCGCCATCTACCTGTGAGGGATCGGAGCCATGAGCGTTCCTGTTTCAATCGACCACATCGCGCGCCGGATCGACGACGGCAGCGTCGTGCCGTATCTCGGTCCGGGCATGCTCGCGCTGTGTCCCGACGCCCGCGTGCCGGCGACGCCCGACGCGCTCGCGCGCATCATGACCGCCCGCGTGTCGGTGCCGCACAAGATCCGCCACCGGCTCACGCAGGCCGCGCAGTTCATCGAGAACTTCAAGCATCGCAAGTCGGTGGTCGGCATCCTGGACGAAGCGTTCGGCCCGACGCCGACGCCGTCCGCGCTGCACCGCGCGCTCGCGGCGAGCGGCGCGGGGCTGTACGTCGACTGCTGGTACGACGACACGTTCGCGGCCGCGCTGGCCGGCGCGCGGCCGGGCGGGCAATGGGCGCAGGTGCAGGGGCTGTCGCAGTCCGAGCACTTCGGGCAGTGGTTTGGCGCGTACGACGCGGCCGGCGCGCCGCTCGACGCCGTGCCGGCCGGCGGCGCGCTGCTGTACAAGCCGATCGGCGCGCATGCACCGGCGTCGAACTATCTGGTCTCGGACAGCGACTACGTGGAGGTGCTGACCGAGATCGACATCCAGACGCCGATTCCGCCCGCCGTGCAGGCCTGGCGCAGCGGACGCAGCTTCCTGTTCGTCGGCTGCCGCTTCGACGACCAGCTCGCGCGCAGCTTCGCCCGCCAGATCATGAAGCGCTCGTCGGACGCGCACTGGGCGGTGCTGCCCGACGAGCCCACCCGCATGGAGGCGCGGTTCCTCGCCGAACAGCGGATCACCCGCATTCCGATGCCGCTCGCGACGTTCGCCGACGAACTCGTGAGCGCGTTGCAACCCGCGCTGGCCGCTTGAGCCGGCTCCATTTCTGTCAATTCACCCTCACCCCCCGACAACCATCATGACGACCCTGACCGTACTGCCTTCGGGCAAGACCTATGACGTGGCGGCCGGCATCACGCTGCTGAAGGCGCTGCTCGACGCAGGCGAGCACATCGCGCACAAGTGCGAAGGCAAGGCCGAATGCGGCTCGTGCCACGTGTTCATCCAGGAAGGACGCAAGAGCCTTTCGAAAGCGCAGCGCGCGGAGAACGACAGGCTCGACACGATCATAGGCGTCGGGTCGAAATCGCGCCTTGCGTGCCAGGCGGTGCTCGGCGACGAAGCCGTGACCGTCGAGCTGCTCAGTTTCGTTTGACGGGACGACACGATCGCCGCCCTGGGGGAGCAGGGCGGCGGCCGGGATTCAGCGGCGGGCTCGCTCAGCCGTCGCGCAGCAGCTTGCCGCGCTCGGCCGCCGAAAAGTGGCTCATATGCCCTTCGCGCGCCGCCTGCCGGCGCGCCGACGCGATGATGGCCTTGCTGCGGCCGGGCGGGACCGGCGCGCTGACCAGCTTGTCCAGCGCGGCACTGCCGCAGCGCGGGCAGACCGGCGTGGCGCCGGCCCGCACCAGCGTCTCGAACTGCGTGTGGCAATCGCGGCATCGATAGTCGTAAAGCGGCATGACAAGGCTCCTGTTCAATCGGGTGACGCCGCGCAGCCGTCCGTCGCGGCCGCGCAACCTTCCAGCGACCGCGGCGCGCGGCTGGCGACGGCATCCGGGCCGAGCCCGACCCACGCATGCACGCGGGCCGTGTCGAACCCCGCCATTCGCGTTTCGCCGGCTTCCATCAACGGCCGGCGGATCAGAAGCGGTTGCGCGAGCAACAGCGCGAGGGCGGCGCCGGCGGTCAACGATTCGGGAACGATCCGCCCGCACTTGACGTCGGGCGCGGCGCGGTTGAACCAGCCGGACACCGGCAGCGGTTCGAGAAACGCGAGCAGAGCGGACGGGGTCCAGCGCCAGTGCAGCAGGTCGCGGACTTCCAATGTGTGGCCGGCGGCGATGAGCAGCGCCTTCTGTTTCGCGTTGCCGCCGCAGCCGGGTTTTTCGTAGAACGTGATGTGAGCCATCGCGCGAGGTCCGTGTCGTGAGCGCAGCAGTCGACGGAATCGGATCGACAGCCGCGCTGTATTCATACCGGTCATGCGGCCTTGTCAGCGAAGACATCGGCAGCGATCGCGGGCGGTTCCGGGTCTGCTATCTGCGAGCCGGCGGCCGACGCGGCCCGCCTGCCTTCGCCCAGCCGGCGCGCCGTGCGCAGCAGTTCGAAACCGCGGTCGGCGGCCATGTCGAACGCGCTGCGCCCGTCCGGCGCATACAGGCCCTCGCTCGCGCCGAGCGACAGCAGCAGTCGCATCACCTCGACCCGGCCGCTCGCCGCCGCCTGCATCAGACACGTGATGTCATGGTCGTTCGCGTGATCGATCTCGATGCCCGCGCCGACGAGACGCAGGATCGGCGCGGGCGCGCCGCCGATGCACGCATGCCACAGCGCGTGGTTGCCTTCGTCGTCGAGCGCGTCGATGCGTGCGCCCGCGTCGAGCAGCGCGGCGACCACCGGATCGTCGCCGTGCAGCGCCGCGAGCATCAGCGGCGTGACGCCGTCGAGACCGCGCGACTGGACATCCGGGAAATCGTGATTCGTAAGCCATACCGCGAGGGCGGCGGGCAGATCGCGTCGCGGGGCCGCGCCGGCGGCCGGCGCGGCATGGCGGCCGGCGCTTTCGCGCGCAACGGGAACGGTGTCGGTATGCAGGGACATGATCGCGCTCCGGCTCGGAGTGATGGCAGGGTGGGGACGCCGGGGCGCGTCGGCGGCGCGACGCGCCCCGGTTTCGGCAAGAACGGTCTTCGCGCCGGCTTCAGACCGGCCGGTTTTCGCCGGGGTCGCGCACCGGTCCCATCAGTTCGAGTCCTTCCGCATAGGTGATCGTGTCGAACGTCACGTCGAACCGCAGCGCCGCGTCGGCGATCGCGTCGAGCTTGCCGGCGGTGTCCTTCTTCTTCAGGTCGTTCTTTTCGAGGTAGAGCAGTTCGAGCATCTCGTTGTAGACCGTCGATTCGAGAATCGGCAGCACGTAGAACATCGCGCCCTTGTACGGCACCTGGTAGCGTTTGCTCAGATCGATGTTGTCGCAGAACAGGAAGTACTTGCCGCCGGCCGACAGCGTGTCGCCGAGCACGTCCGCGACGTCCTTCAGCGACTCGAAGCTCAGCAGCCAGCCGGCGAAGAATGGCAGATGCGGCTCGCCGACCGTCGCGACCGCCATCGCCTGCTCGCACGACAGTTCCGGCGGGCGCGCTTCGTCGGCGAGCTTCGGCGCGAAACGCAGCGCGAGTTCGCCGCGAAAGCCGACCCGGCCGAACGTGTTCGTGAGTCCCTTGAACACCGGGTTGAGCAGGCGGCCTTCGTGTTCGAGGCGCGCGAGGGCGGTGTCGTCGAGTTCCTTGCGGGTGGCGGTGTCGGTCATGACGGATTCCTTGGCTTCGTGGCATCGGGGGCGGCTGCATCGCAGCACGCCGCTTCGTGGGTAGGGCGTACTTCGTCGATAAAAGTCCGGCGGTCCGGCTCAGTCGCCGTTGTTGCGCATCCAGTCCGCGATCCGGAAGAACGCGCGCATCAGCTCGTCGCGCAGCGCCGGGTCGGTGGCGGTTTCGTCGAGCGCCGCGCGCATGCACGCGAGCCACGCATCGCGCTCGGCCGCGCCGATCGAAAACGCCGCGTGGCGCATGCGAAGCCGCGGGTGGCCGCGTTCGTCCGAATAGTGCTTCGGGCCGCCGAGCCATTCGCATAGATAGCGGACCAGCACCGCCTTCACCGGCGCGAGGTCGGGGCCGTGCAGCGCGCGAATGCCGCGTGCGTCGGGCCGCGTGTCCATCTGCCGGTAGAACGCGTCGACGATGCGCGTCACCGCCGGTTCTCCGCCGATGGCGTCGAAATGGACGGAGACGCGGCGCGCGTCGACGACGGGAATCGTGAGCGGGTTCATGGCGTCATGCAGTGCAACAACCGTACCAGCGACAAAACCGCCGGATCGGGCGCGAACCCGCGACCCGATCCCGCGACGGCGGTGTCGTTTGCGACGAAACGCGCACGGTTTGTCGGGAAGCCGACAGCGCGGCCGTCGCCCGCCGGGTTCGATGCGGACGCCGCGAACCGCGCGGCAGGGCCGGTTTATCGCGGATTCCGAAGGATCGGCGCGACATGGCACGAAAGCTGCACCAGAGCGGTCCGCGGACACACTCCGGCCGATGCGTGAATCGACAGAAGAAGACCATACGGACACCGCAGGCTGAGCACACGGTCGCGGCTTTGCAGCTCTGGTTTGCAGCCCTGATCCGCAACCCTGGTTTCAACCCTTTTCCTGAACTGGAGAACGTCAATGTCTCAACTTCGGCAAATCGCCTTTTATGGCAAAGGCGGCATCGGCAAGTCCACCACGTCGCAGAACACTCTCGCGGCGCTCACCGACCTCGGGCAGAAGATCCTGATCGTCGGCTGCGACCCGAAGGCCGACTCGACGCGCCTGATCCTGCACGCGAAAGCGCAGGACACGATCCTGTCGCTCGCGGCGGAAGCCGGCTCGGTCGAGGACCTCGAACTCGATGACGTGATGAAGATCGGCTACAAGGACATCCGCTGCGTCGAGTCCGGCGGTCCGGAGCCGGGTGTCGGCTGCGCGGGCCGCGGCGTGATTACGTCGATCAACTTCCTCGAAGAAAACGGCGCGTACGACGGCGTCGATTACGTGTCGTACGACGTGCTCGGCGACGTGGTGTGCGGCGGTTTCGCGATGCCGATCCGCGAGAACAAGGCGCAGGAGATCTACATCGTGATGTCCGGCGAGATGATGGCGATGTACGCGGCCAACAACATCTCGAAGGGCATCCTGAAGTATGCGAACAGCGGCGGCGTGCGCCTCGGCGGCCTCGTCTGCAACGAGCGCCAGACCGACAAGGAACTCGAACTGGCCGAGGCGCTGGCGGGCATGCTCGGCTCGAAGCTGATCCATTTCGTGCCGCGCGACAACATCGTGCAGCACGCGGAACTGCGCCGCATGACGGTGATCGAGTTCGCGCCGGAGTCGAAGCAGGCCGACGAGTATCGCCAGCTCGCGAGCAAGGTTCACAACAACGCGGGCAACGGCACGATCCCGACGCCGATCACGATGGACCAGCTCGAAGACCTGCTGATGGAGCACGGCATCATGAACGCGATCGACGAAACCCAGGTCGGCAAGACGGCTGCCGAACTGACTGCCTGAACCCACGCTGAACGGACGGCCCGCGCGCATCGCACTCGACGCATGCAAGACGGATGCGCGCGGACGGCCGTGCAGCGACGCACAATCCTCACCTATGGAGCATTCCATGACCGCCACGGTTGAAGAGCGCAAGGCCGCGAACAAGGCCCTGATCGACGAAGTGCTGAAGGCCTATCCGGAGAAGATGGCCAAGCGGCGCGCCAAGCACCTGGGAACCTTCGACGAAGGCAAGCCCGACTGTGGCGTGAAGTCCAACATCAAGTCGCTGCCCGGCGTGATGACGATTCGCGGCTGCGCGTATGCGGGCTCGAAGGGCGTCGTCTGGGGGCCGATCAAGGACATGATCCACATCAGCCACGGCCCCGTGGGCTGCGGCCAGTATTCGTGGGCCGCGCGCCGCAACTACTACATCGGCACCACCGGCATCGACACGTTCGTCACGATGCAGTTCACGTCGGACTTCCAGGAGAAGGACATCGTGTTCGGCGGCGACAAGAAGCTCGACAAGATCATCGACGAGATCCAGCAGCTCTTTCCGCTGAACAAGGGCATCTCGATCCAGAGCGAGTGTCCGATCGGCCTGATCGGCGACGACATCGAGGCCGTGTCGAAGAAGAAGAGCACGCAGTACGGCGGCCACACGATCGTGCCGGTGCGCTGCGAGGGTTTTCGCGGCGTGAGCCAGTCGCTCGGCCACCATCTGGCGAACGACGCGATCCGCGACTGGGTGTTCGACCGGACGGACCCGACGAAGCGCGCCGGGTTCGAATCGACGCCGTACGACGTCGCGATCATCGGCGACTACAACATCGGCGGCGACGCGTGGTCGAGCCGCATCCTGCTCGAAGAAATCGGCCTGCGCGTGATCGCGCAGTGGTCCGGCGACGGCTCGATCGCGGAACTGGAGAACACGCCGAAGGCGAAGCTCAACGTGCTGCACTGCTACCGGTCGATGAACTACATCAGCCGGCACATGGAAGAAAAGTACGGGATTCCGTGGGTCGAATACAACTTCTTCGGCCCGACGATGATCGAGAAGAGCCTGCGCGAGATCGCGAGCCACTTCGACGACACGATCAAGGCGAACGCCGAGCGCGTGATCGCGAAGTACCGTCCGCTGATGGACGCGGTGGTCGCGAAGTTCAGGCCGCGCCTGCAGGGCAAGAAGGTGATGCTGTTCGTCGGCGGGCTGCGCCCGCGCCACGTGATCGGCGCATACGAGGACCTCGGGATGGACGTGGTCGGCACCGGCTACGAGTTCGGTCACAACGACGATTATCAGCGCACGACGCACTACGTGAAGGACGGCACGCTGATCTACGACGACGTGACCGGCTACGAATTCGAGAAATTCGTCGAGCAGGTGCAGCCGGACCTCGTCGGCTCGGGCATCAAGGAGAAATACGTGTTCCAGAAGATGGGCGTGCCGTTCCGCCAGATGCACAGCTGGGACTATTCCGGCCCGTACCACGGTTACGACGGCTTCGCGATCTTCGCGCGCGACATGGACATGGCGATTTCGAGCCCGGTATGGGGGCTCGCCAAGGCGCCGTGGAAGAAGACCGCATAAATCAACCCGTGTTCAGGCGCAAGCGGTCGGCGGCCGGCGAGGCCGCCGCTTCGGTCGCCGACCCCATCGATATCGATTCAGGAGTTTCGCCATGCCTCAATCCGCCGACAAGATTCTCGACCACGAGCTGCTGTTCCGCGAGCCGGAGTACCAGGAAATCTTTCGCAGCAAAAAAGAGAATTTCGAATTCAACCACCCGGACGAGACGGTCAAGCAGATCGTCGAATGGACCAAAACCGACGACTATAAGCAGAAGAACTTTGCGCGCGATTCGCTGACCGTCAACCCCGCGAAGGCGTGCCAGCCGCTCGGCGCGGTGTATGTCGCGAACGGCTTTCACAAGACGCTGTCGTTCGTGCACGGCTCACAGGGCTGCGTCGCGTATTACCGGTCGCATTTCTCGCGGCACTTCAAGGAGCCCACGTCGTGCGTGAGTTCGTCGATGACCGAGGACGCGGCGGTGTTCGGCGGCATGAACAACATGATCGACGGCCTCGCGAACGCGTACAACCTGTACAAGCCGGAGATGATCGCCGTTTCGACCACCTGCATGGCCGAGGTGATCGGCGACGACCTCGACGCGTTCATCAAGAACAGCAAGCAGAAGGGCAGCGTGCCGGAGGACTACGACGTGCCGTTCGCGCACACGCCCGCGTTCGTCGGCAGCCACGTGACCGGCTACGACAACGCGCTGCTCGGCATCCTGAAGCACTTCTGGGACGGCAAGGCGGGTTCGGCCGCGCCGCTTCAGCGCGTGCCGGACGACAGCGTGAACTTCATCGGCGGCTTCGACGGTTTCGTGGTCGGCAACATGAAGGAGATCCGCCGGATCTTCGATCTGTTCGGCGTGAAGGTCAACGTGATCTGCGACCCGTCCGATACGTGGAACACGCCGACCGACGGCGAGTTCCGGATGTACGAGGGCGGCACGACGAAGGAAGAGGTGGAGCGCGCGCTGAACGCGAAGGCGACCTTCGTGTTCCAGGAGTACTGCTGCGAAAAGACCAGCAAGTTCATCGCGGAGCACGGCCAGGAAGTCGTGGTGTTGAACGCGCCGGTCGGCGTCGCCGGCACCGACCGGTTCCTGATGGAGATCGCGCGCGTGACCGGCAAGCCGATTCCGGCGCAGCTCGAAAAGGAGCGCGGCCAGCTCGTCGACGCGATGGCGGACAGCCAGGCGCATCTGCACGGCAAGCGTTTCGCGCTGTACGGCGACCCGGACCAGATGCTCGGCTACACGCAGTTCCTGCTGGAACTCGGCGCGGAGCCCGCGCACGTGCTCGCGACCAACGGCAACGAGGACTGGGCGGCGAAGGTGCGGGCGCTGTTCGACGCGTCGCCCTACGGCGCGGGCTGCAAGGTCTATCCGAAGCGCGACCTGTGGCACATGCGCTCGCTGCTGTTCACGGAGCCGGTGGACTTCCTGATCGGCAACACCTATGGCAAGTATCTGGAGCGCGACACGAAAACGCCGCTGATCCGGATGGTGTTCCCGATCTTCGACCGCCACCACTATCACCGCTATCCGACCTGGGGATACGACGGCGCGCTGCGCGTGCTCGTGATGCTGCTCGACGAGTTCTTCGAGACGCTCGACGCGAACACGATCGTGGCGGCGGAGACCGACTACAGCTACGACATCATCCGTTGAGCGGAGCGCGGCCATGGCGAACCCGGTGCTGGTCAAGCTCACGCAGGACGGCCGCAGGGTCGAGGTGATCGACGGCTGGGTCTGTCTCGCCGGCGTGCGCGAGGCGGATCGCCTGGTGCCGCTCGCCGAACACCCGAACCGGCAGGCGATCGCGCGCAGCGTGCCGGGCGCGACGCACGCGGCCGGGCGGCTGCCGCTGACCCATGCGGAAGCCGCGATCGCACAGGGAGCGATGATGGCCGCGCAACGCGAGTTCGACGCGAGCGCGGCCGGCATTGCGCAGCGCATCCGGCTCGCGGTGTGGGCGAAGACGGCGGCTGACGGGGTGGAGTAGGCGGGCGGTTTTTCTGTACGCGGCCGGAAGATCGGGCGCGGCGGCCGTGGTTTGGCGCAGTGTCTCCACGCTGCGTAGGTGTTGCCCGCCGCCCGTTTCGGGGCGGGACTTTTTCCGGATTCCGGCGCGGGCCGGTCCACGGCGACTCGCGTCCGGATCGATGAAATCAACGGGAGCGGAAGATGATTCGCTGTGATGGCGGCCGAAGGCGACAACCGGTCGTGCAACGGCAGCACGTGCCACTGTGCGTGATGCAACGTGGTCAGCCAGCAGTGGATGAACGAGACGGGCGAACCGGGCTTCCGCCTGCGCGGCCGGTGCGTCGAGTGCGGCGCGTTCGGCTACGTGGCATGGGGCGCGGCCGGGGAGACGGCTTTTCCACACATGCCGATGCCGGTTCCGTTGGGGCCGGCATGGGACGATTCGCTGGGAGCGCGTCGTGATCTACGTGATCGAACAGTGGGCGGACGGCAAGCCGCGCGCGTGGTTCGCTTACGACGACGCGGATTTCGCGCGCAAGGTCGCGGCGTCCGATCCGCTGCCGCCCGAGGCAATCTACGACGTCGCGACGCTGCGCGAACTGCTCGAATTCAGCGGACCGTCACCGGACGCCGACACGCGCGCGAAGTATCCGTCGCTCTGCGCGATCGGCGAAGCAGGCGGCTGGGACGCGCCGCTCTATCGCGCGGACTATCTGCTTGGGCGCGGCGTGTGCCAGAGCGGACTAGTCACGCCGCGCGACGCGTCGCTCGCGGCGCTGGAAGCGCGCGGCGACTGCGTCGTCTACTGGAACGATGACGACGCGATCGCCGCGTTCGAGGGCGCGGACCCGCGCATCGCGGGCGACTCGCATTGGCTGTCGCGGCGAGCGTTGTACGAACAACTGGTCGCGCTCGAAGTCCTCGCGGACGACAACTGACGCACAGGCCGGGGCAAGCGGAATGACGTCGCGTGCGGATCGGGTCAGTGCGGATGCGCTCGCGCCGCCAACTTCCGACGTGCAACCTCGGGACGCGTCATCCCGGCACAAGACGCAAGTCCCTTTCGCCGGCGGACGTCCGCGCAGATTCGCGGGTGGACGCCGAGCCACTGCCTGCCCGGTATCGCGGTCGCGCCGCGCCATCGCCAGTCGTCGCTGGCCGGCATGGCGGACAAACGGCCGCCGCTGCCCGACGACTGACATGAAGCCATCGAGAATCACGGAACGCTCCGGCTCGCCTGCCCCGGCCTGCCTGTCGCGCTGCCGGTCCGACCCAGCCGGAGTGGGAAGGAGCAGCCGATGAGTTGGGCGCAGGACCTGGTCCGTCACGCGTTATGGGCCGCGCAGAGCGAAGCGGCGAAACTCGGCGTCGTCGAGCAGGCGCAGATGGTGACCGCGGTGCAGATGGACGCGATCGAGCGCCTGAGCCCGTCGCAGCGCGGCCGGGTCCTCGGCCGCGCGTTGATGGCGCCGCATCCGGTCGGCTTCTTCGTTGCGATGCGCGACTGCGCCGGGCTGCGGCGCTTGCTGCCCGAATTCGACGCGCTGTTCGGCGTGCCGCTGATTTCCGAGGGTCCCGATCCGGCCGACGTCGGCGAGCATCAGTTGCGCGCGCTGGCTGGCGCCGCGCGACGCGGTGCGCCGCTGGCGGTGCGGTTTGCGGCGCTCGTCCAGCGGATCGGCATGGGGCTCACGCCGCCCGCGCGCTGGCCGAGCCATCCGGGTCATGAAGCGCAGGGCGGCGCGCTGCTGCGCACGCTGGCCGATCGCATCGCGCTGCCGGCCGACGCGCTCGACCTCGCCGCGCTCGCGATCGCCGAGGCCGATTGCGTGCATCGCACGACCGATCGGCGCGTGGCGGCGATGGCCGCGCTGCTCGAACGCGCGTGCGCCGATACGCAAAGCGAACGCTTCGAGCAATTGCTGCTCGTCTGCACGTGCGATTACGCCGCGTGGCCCGGACACGGCGGCGGCGACTACGTGAAGGCGCAGCGCCTGCGCCGCGCGCTCGCCGCGTACCGGTCGGTGCAACGGCCCGCCGACCCGGCGGCGTGGCTCGACGCGCGCGCGTCGGCGATCGCGCGTTCGGTGGCGGACCCACGCCGGCACGACGCGGGATGACGTCGGATGCCGTCGAACGCCATGAACGACGCGAGCGGCGGCGCGCGCTGTCGCGTTTGCGCCGTCGCGTTGTGTCGCAATCCATTCAAACCGCCCAATCCGCGTTTCACCGCCGACGGCCGGCGGCCGGAATCCTGCGGCTGCGGTGCGCGGCGCGCGGGTTGTCGCCGTGGTATGGAACTTGCCAGTTGCGGGAAACCCCACCTCAGTCAGGAGCCTGCCATGTCCGCCTCGCTCAAGGCCAGGATCGCCGAAGTCTTCGACGAGCCCGGTTGCGACAAGAACCAGGGAAAAAGCGCGAAGGAGCGCAAGAAGGGCTGCACGAAGCAGTTGTCGCCGGGCGCGGCGGCGGGCGGCTGCGCGTTCGACGGCGCGAAGATCGCGTTGCAGCCGGTGGTCGACGTCGCGCATCTCGTGCACGGGCCGATCGCATGCGAGGGCAACTCGTGGGACAACCGCCACGCGTCGTCGTCGGGATCGACGCTCTATCGCACCGGCTTCACGACCGACATCAACGAACTCGACGTCATCTACGGCGGCGAGAAGCGGCTGTTCCGGAGCGTGCGCGAGATCATCGAGAAATACGATCCGCCCGCCGTGTTCGTTTATCAGACCTGCGTGACCGCGCTGATCGGCGACGACATCGAGGCGGTCTGCCAGCGCGCGGCGGAGAAGTTCGGCAAGCCGGTGATCCCGGTGAACGCGCCGGGTTTCGCGGGGCCGAAGAACCTCGGCAACAAGCTCGGCGGCGAGGCTCTTCTCGATTACGTGATCGGCACGCGCGAGCCGGAATACACGACGCCGTACGACATCAACATCATCGGCGAATACAACCTGTCGGGCGAACTGTGGCAGACGAAGCCGCTCCTCGACGCACTCGGCATTCGCGTGCTGTCGTGCATTTCCGGCGACGGCCGCTACAACGAGATCGCCAGCGCGCATCGCGCGAAGGTCAACATGATGGTGTGCTCGAAGTCGATGATCAACATCGCGACGAAGATGCAGCAGCGCTACGGCATCCCGTACTTCGAGGGCTCGTTTTACGGGATCGGCGACATGAGCGACACGCTGCGCCAGATCGCGAAGCTGCTGGTGCAGCAGGGCGCGCCCGCTGACCTGCCCGAACGCGCCGAACGGCTGATCGCGGCCGAGGAGGCGCGCGCGTGGGCGCGGATCGCGAAGTATCGCGAGCGGCTGCAGGGCAAGCGCGTGCTGCTGATCACCGGCGGCGTGAAGTCGTGGTCGGTGGTGGCCGCGCTCCAGGAAGCGGGGCTGGAGATCGTCGGCACCAGCATCAAGAAAAGCACGAAGGAGGACAAGGAGAAGATCAGGGAGATCATGGGCGACGAAGCGCACATGATCGACGACATGACGCCGCGCGAGATGTACAACCTGCTGCGCGACGCGAAGGCCGACATCATGCTGTCCGGCGGCCGCTCGCAGTTCGTCGCGCTGAAGGCGCGCATGCCGTGGCTCGACATCAACCAGGAGCGCCATCATCCGTACGGCGGCTACGAGGGCATCGTCGAACTCGTGCACGAGATCGACCGCGCGATCCACAACCCGGTGTGGCAGCAGGTGCGCCGGCCGGCGCCGTGGGGCGACGACGGCGAGACGCTCGGCGCGGTGAACGCGTCGGCGCAGCCGGCCGTGCAGCAGACCGGGCGGCCCGCGCCGCTGCGCGCCGGCGTGCGCGCATGGGCGATGGGCCTCGAACCGGGCGTGGCGGCCTGAACGCGACGGAGAACGAACACCATGGCCGTCGTCGTCGAATCCAAAAAAGCCTGTGCCGTCAATCCGCTGAAGATGAGCCAGCCGCTCGGCGCGAGTTTCGCGTTCATGGGGCTCGACGCCTGCATGCCGGTGATGCACGGCTCGCAGGGCTGCACGTCGTTCGGTCTCGTGCTGCTGGTGCGCCATTTCAAGGAAGCGATCCCGTTGCAGACCACGGCGATGAACGAGGTCACCACCATTCTCGGCGGGTACGAGAACATCGAGGCGGCGCTGCTGAACATCCGCAAGCGCGCCGCGCCCAAGATCATCGCGATCTGCTCGACCGGGCTTACCGAAACGAAGGGCGACGACGTCGACGGTTATCTGGCGACGGTGCGCAAGCGCAAGCCCGAACTCGACGATACCGAGTTCGTGTACGTGTCCACGCCGGACTACGTCGGCGGCTTCGAGGACGGCTACCGGCACGCGGTCGCCGCGATCGTGAAGACGCTGGTCAAGCCGCTGCCCACCGTCGCGCGGCAGGTCACGCTGCTGCCGGGCAGCCATCTGTCGCCGGGCGACATCGACGAGTTGCGCGAGATCGTCGGTGCGTTCGGGCTCGATGCGATCGTGCTGCCGGACCTGTCGCGCTCGCTCGACGGCCACATCGCGCCGGACTGGCGCGGCACGACGCTGGGCGGCACGACGCTCGACCAGATTCGCGCGGCGGGCGCGTCGGCGTTCACGATCGGCGTCGGCGAGCAGACCCGCGAAGGCGCGCAGGCGTTGCAGACGATCGCCGGCACGCCGTTCGACGTCTTCGAGCGGCTGACCGGGCTCGAACCCAACGACCGGCTGTTGCTGCGTCTCGCGCAACTAGCGGGCCGGCCGGTGCCGGAGAAGTATCGCCGGCAGCGCAGCCAGTTGCTCGACGCGATGCTCGACGGCCACTTCTACACCGGCGGCATCAAGGTCGCGCTCGGCGCTGAGCCGGACCTGCTGCTCGCGCTCGGCGCGCTGCTGCACGAGATGGGCGCGGAACTGACCGTGTGCATCAGCACGACCGCGTCGCCGTCGCACGCATGGCTGCCGGCGCGCGAGGTCGTGCTGGGCGATCTGGAAGACATGGAGCGCGCGGCGGCCGGCTGCGACCTGCTGATTACGCATTCGCACGGCCGGCAGATGGCGGAGCGGCTCGGCAAGCCGCTGCTGCGCGCTGGCTTTCCGGTGTTCGATCGGGTGGGCAACGCGCATCGCTGCCAGGTCGGTTATCGCGGCACCATGAACCTGATCTTCGAGATCGCGAACCTCATGATCGAGCAGATTCCGCATCGCCATCCGGGCGACTGGCCGCTGCCGCAGGCGTCGGTCGATCTGGCCGCGCGCGATCCCGCGCGTGAAGTGAAGATTCCGGTCGTCGCGGCCGGCACGTGAACGAACGTCACGAGGAACCCACCCCATGAAAATTGCATTCGCGACCCAGGACAAGGTGCATGTCGACGCGCACTTCGGCTGGGCGAAAAGCATCGTCACGTACGACGTGACCGCCGACGGCCACACGTTCGTCGACACGTTCGACTTCGGCGGCAAGCTCGAAGAGGACGGCGACGAGGACAAGCTCGCGCCTAAGCTCGAAGCGGTGAAGGACTGCGCGATCCTGTACGTCGCCGCGATCGGCGGCTCGGGCGCGGCGCGCGTGGTCGCGCTGAAGATTCACCCGATCAAGGTTGCGCAGCCCGAACCGATCGAGGCCATTCTCGCGAAACTGCGCGACGTGCTGAACGGCACGCCGCCGCCGTGGCTGCGCAAGGCGCTCGCGAAGGACGGCGGGCGCTCATACGATTTCGAAGCGGACGACGAGGTATCCCATGGCTGAAGCCCTCACCGACCGGACGGCTCCCGACGCGGCCCGCGACGACGCGCTGCTCGCGACGCCGTTCGTCCAGCAGCTGATCCGGCAACTGCGCGCGCAGGACACCCACGGCACGTGGGAGCGCAAGAGCGACCTGCAACTGCTGAAGCCGTACATCCTGACGCCGGAAGAGCGCCGCGCGATTCCGATCATGGGCGACCCGGACCCGGAGACGCTGTGGCACCTGGAGCTGTTCTACAACGCGATCGCGGTGGCGATCGAGCGCGAGACCGGCCAGATGGTGTCGCCGATGATGAAGATGAGCCACGAGGGTTTCGGCCGGATGGTGCTGATCGCGGGGCGGCTCGTGGTCGTCAACAAGCAGTTGCGCGACGTGCACCGCTTCGGTTTTCCGTCGCTCGCGAAGCTGGCCGACGCGGGCGGCCGGTTCCTGACCGAAGCCGTGGAGATGATCCGGGCGTATCCGGCCGTTGCGCAGTACGGCGTCTGAGCGGAGAGAACACGATGACCGATGCTGACGAACTGAAGGCGCGTTTGAAGAAGCTCAACGCGCAGGCGACGCAGGCGAAGATGGACCTGCACGATCTGTCCGAGGAACTGCCGACGAACTGGGAGCAGATTCTCGCCGTCGCGCAGCGCTGCCATGACGCGCACGCCGCGTTGATGGACGCGCGCAGGGCCGCCGCCGCGGCTTCCGCGTGAAGCGCGGGAGGCGACGATGAGCGATACCTTCAGCGTGACGCTGCCGAGCGGCGAGACGTGGACGCCGACTTTCGTGTCGACGCTCGACGAGGAGAAGTGCATCGGCTGCGGGCGGTGCTTCCGCGTCTGTCCGCGCGGCGTGCTCGAACTGGTCGGCCTCGACGACGAGGGAGTCCACATTCCGCTGGACGGCGACGACGAAGACGATGAGTACGAAAAGAAAGTGATGACCATCGCGCACCGCGAACGGTGCATCGGCTGTACCGCGTGCGCGAGGATCTGTCCGAAGAAGTGCTATACGCACGCGGCCGCGCCGGTCTGAACGAGTCCGGCGATGGACTTCCACGCGACCCTGATGCGCCACGCGGTGAGCGCCGACAGTCCCACCGTGCTGGCGCTCGCCGGCGTGCTGTCGGCGGCGTTCGACGAGGACGGCGTGCGCGTGCTGCCGATCCGCGGCCTGGATGCGCGCGCGAGCCGCTGGTTGCTCGCGCACTGGTTTCCCGGGGCGGATGCGGCGCTGTCGCTCGCGTGGGACGGTCCGGTCGAGGCGGCGCGGCGCGGCTCGCGGTACGACGAGGTCGAAGACCTGGTGACGCTGTTCATCGAGCATGCCGACCCGCGCGCCGGCGCGCGCGACGAGGTGGCCTGCGTCGCGCACGCGCTCGCGTGCGCGTGCCTCGGCGAGAACCATCTGTGGCAGGACCTGCGGCTTCCGTCGCGACGCGAGCTGTCCGCGCTGCTCGGCTACTGGTTCCCGCGGCTCGCCGCCAAAAACGTCCACGACATGAAGTGGAAGAAGTTCTTCTACAAGCAGTTGTGCGAACTGGAAGGGCTGTTCGTCTGCAAGGCGCCGAGTTGCGGCGTGTGCGCCGACTACGCGCGTTGCTTCGGGCCGGAGTAGGGCGGCTGGGTCACGCGTCCAGGCCTGCTCCTTGCTTTGTCGTGGCTATCGTTATGTATCGCGGTATATAACCGACAAACTGGACAGGACACCCGACACGCCCATGGATCCGACCTCTGAGGCCGCGCCGCGTGCGCGCTGGACACCCTGTACGCGCGCCTGTTACCGGACCCTGCACTGGCCGGTCGCGCAGCCTTCGCGCGACCGGAGCGTGCGGGCCACGCATGCCGCGCGTGCGGTCTGCCCGCCGCTGCCGGCGCCGCCGCACCGGCTGCTCGCGATCTGCGAGGAAGCCGGGCTGCGCGAACTGGTACGCCAGCACATGTGGCGCCTGCGCACGACGCCGCTTTTCGTCCACGCCGGCGACTGCTTCGATTGCGTGACCGAGCGGGTGGCGGACTATGTCGTCGAGGCCTGCGGCGGGCCGCTCTACTACAGCCAGCGTCATGCGCATCTACAGGCGGGCGCGGGGCTGCCGCTGCTGCTCGACGAGGATGGGCGGGAACTGTGGCTCGTGCAGCTGTGGCACGCGTTCGACGACGTGAACTTCCCGCCGGCGCTGCGCGCGGATTTCTGGGGCTGGGCCGAGCCGCTGTCGGTGCATCTGCTCGCGCCGCGCGCGCGTCACGACGGGCTCACCCGCTATGCGTACGACACGGTGCGCAGCTGGTTTGCGACGTCGACGTCGCAGGCTTGTCCGCCGGACGACGGCGCGCGATGACTGCGTCGCCGGCATGCGGGCGGCCGACGGCGAATCCTGCCGCGCCGCTCGCCGAGGTGAACGTCGCCAGCCTGGCGCACGAATTGCAATGGATCGAATGGATGCGGATCGATGGCGAGATGCTCGACGCGCTGCTGACCGGGCGGCGTTTCGTCTACATCGGCGGCCGGCCCGCGAGCGGCGGCATGTTCGTGCCTCACGTCGCGTTGATCGACGCGGACCGCAGCGAGCGGGCCGACCGGTTTGCCGCGTTGTGTGTCGCCCCGCGCGGATGCGGTGCCGTGCGCGCCCGGCACCATCGGCCCCGGCTGGCTTGTCGCGCTGCGCGCCGTCTGTGCGCGTCGAACGTCGCGAGTTTCATCGCGTGTCTGTTGAGGGGGGAGCGCCGGCGGCATGAGCCTTCGGCGGCGTCGCTGTCGACGCAAGGGTGCCGCACGCTGCGCCGGGCATGCGGTTGATTGGCCGGTCCCGGTTCTGCGCCGACGCCGGCCCGCGGACTTGAATCGCTGAACCAGACAATGTCGGATCTACTACAACGCTATGGTGTGTTTCTGAACGTCGAGAACCCCGACGACGACGCGCGCGACGCGCTTCGGCAAACCGTCCGGACCGGAGGCGCGGTGGAGCAGATGGGGTTTCACGACGTGTGGGTGGCCGAGCACCACAACAGCCCGTTCGCGATCGGCAGCGCGTTGACCGTGCTGCTTGCGCAGATCGCGGCCTGCACGTCGACGATCCGGCTCGGCACCGGCGCATCGCTGCTCGCGCTGAACGATCCGTTGCGCGTCGCCGAGGACATCGCGTCGCTCGACCTGCTGAGCGGCGGACGCATCGAGTTCGGCGTCGCGCGCGGCGGCCCGTTTCCCGCGCAGTACCGTTCGGCGGGCATCGCGTCGGCGGACGCGGCGCGCGAGCGCATGCACGAGGCGCTCGCGCTGATCCGGCGGCTGTGGACCGAGCCGCAGACCCGCTTCGACGGACGCTTCTTCCACTGCGAGGACGTCGCGGTCTATCCGCGCCCGCTGCAGCGCCCGGTGCCGGTGTGGCTGGCGAGCCTGAGCGGGGATTCCCCGCGTATCGCGGCGGAGCACGGTTATGGCCTGATGGCGACGCCGTCGGCGGATCTCGGTCAGGTGGCAGAGCAGGTGGCCGCCGAACGCGCGCGTCGCGGCGCGTTTCCGTTCGCGATCGCGCGTTTCTTCCATTGCGACGACGACAGCCGCCGCGCGATCGAACACGGCGTCGCGGCGGTGCGCGCCTACCCGCGGCTGATGGGCGTGCAGTTCCCGCCGGGCAGACTGCCGCCGATGTTCGCGCCCGACGCGCCCGAGGCCGTGATCCTCGCGAACGCGATCATCGGCGATCCCGGGCAGTGCGTGGCGCGCGCCAAACAACTGGGCGAGCGGCTCGGCCCGCACCGGTTGCTGCTGAAGCCGGCGACGCACGACGCGAACGAAGCGCGGGCATCGCTCGCGCGGTTCGCCCGCGCAGCCGGCCTGACCTGACCTGACCGCGCCCGACTCTCTGCCCGGACCGGCCCGCGAATGGCCCACATCTTGCGGTACGTGATGTGTAGCCCGATTCATAACGCGGAGTGTCGGTAATGTCGGATTCCCTACAGCGGATGGACTGGTCGCCGTTCTGGCTGTCGCTGCGGGTCGCGGGCGTCGCCACGGCGCTCGCGCTCGTCGCCGGCGTCGCGCTCGGCTGGCTGTTCGCGCGCCGGCGTTTTCCCGGCGGCGCCGTGCTCGAAGCGGTCTGCATGCTGCCGCTCGTGCTGCCGCCGACCGTGATCGGCTACGCGCTGCTGGTCGCGGCGGGGCGGCGCAGCGTCGTCGGCGGCTGGCTGTACCGGCAGGCCGGCTACACGATCGTCTTCAACTGGCATGGCGCAGTGCTCGCGTCGGCCATCGTCGCGCTGCCGCTCGTGCTGAAGTCCGCGAACGCCGCGTTCGCGGGCGTGGACCGGTCGCTCGAAGCGGCGGCGCGGACCCTGCGCCAGTCGCCGTGGTCCGTGTTCGTGCGCGTCACGCTGCCGCTCGCGTGGCCCGGCATCCTCGCCGGCACGCTGCTCGCGTTCGCGCGCGCGATGGGCGAATTCGGCGCGACGCTGATGGTGGCCGGCGACATCCTGCACCAGACGCAGACGCTGTCGATGGCGATCTACGACGCGATGCAGGACGGCCGCGATCAGGCCGCGCTGTTTCTGGTGTTCGTCACGTCGACGCTATCCGTCGCGGTGCTCGTGCTGTCCGGCCGCTTTTTCTCTGTTCGCTGATTTCGTGGGGTCCTTCGTGAAACGTCTTCGCGTCTTTGTGTTCGTCTTTCTGGTTGCGGCGCTGCCGTCCGTCGCGCTCGCGCAGCAGCTCACCGTGTCGGCCGCAGCCAGCCTGACCGACGCCTTCAACGAAGTGGGCGCGAAGTTCGAGGCCGCGCATCCGGACGTGACGGTGCGCTTCAACTTCGCGGCGTCGGGCGTGCTGTTGCAGCAGATCCGTCAGGGCGCGCCGGTCGACGTGTTCGCGAGCGCCGACGAGCAGACCGTCACGCGCGGCATCGAAGCCGGACTGTTCGACGCGTCCACGCGCCGCGACTTCGCGACCAATGCGCTGGTGCTGATCGTGCCGGCCGCCCAGGGCTCGCCGGTGAAGAGGGTGACCGACCTGGTGAACCCGGCGGTGCGGCGGATCGCGATCGGCAAGACGTCCACCGTGCCGGTGGGCCGCTACACGCAGCAGGCGCTCGAAAAGGCGCTGCTGTGGGACGCGCTCGCGCCGAAGTTCGCGCAGGCCGACAGCGTGCGCCAGGTGCTCGACTATGTGTCCCGGGGGGAGGCCGAGGCCGGTTTCGTCTATCGCACCGACGCCGTGCTGATGCCGGGCAAGGTCGAGATCGTGCAGGCGGTCGGCGGACACGATCCGGTGACCTATCCGGTCGTCACGGTCAGCGCCAGCCGCGAGCCGGCGCTCGCGAAGGCGTTCGTCGACTACCTGATGAGCCCCGCCGCGCAGGAGGTCCTGAGACGCTACGGCTTCTCGCAGTCCTGACGCCGCCGCACGATGATCGACATCGATCTCGATGCGACCGTCTCCGACGGCGCGCGGCATTTCACGCTGGCGATGCGCTTCGTGTCCGACGCGGCGGTGATCGCCCTCTACGGACCTTCGGGCGGCGGCAAGTCGATGACGATGCAGGCCATCGCCGGACTGCTCAGGCCGCAGCATGGACGCGTGTCGATCGGCGGCCGCGTGTTGTTCGATTCGGCGCAGCGCATCGATCTGCCGCCCGAGCAGCGCGGCATCGGTTATCTGTTCCAGCACTACGCGTTGTTCCCGCACTTGAGCGTGCGGGAGAACGTCGCGTTCGGGCTGACGAACTGGCGGCGCCGGAGGCTTGCGCCGGACGACGCCCGCCGCGTCGACGACCTGCTGGAGACCTTCGGCCTCGCCGCACTGGCGGCGAGCCGCCCCGCGACGTTGTCCGGCGGCCAGCAGCAGCGCGTCGCGCTGGCGCGCGCACTGGCGTGCCGACCCGGCCTGCTGCTGCTCGACGAACCGTTTGCCGCGCTGAATCCGCTGCTGCGCGACGAACTGCGCAGGCAATTAGCCGGTGTGTTCGCGCGCTGGCAGATGCCGGTCGTGATGATCACGCACGACATCGACGACGTGCTCGCGCTCGCGCATGTCGCGTTCGTCGTCGAGCATGGCAGCGTCACCCGCGAGGTCGATGTGCGAAGCGGCGAGTCGCGCGCGGCGACGGCTCGCGCGCTGCTGCCCGGACGGATCGCGGAGCCGCCCGGCGGACCTGCGCGCCGCGTGCGCGAACTGCTGCACGTGCAGGCGGAACGCTGACATGCGCAGGAACGCGTCCGTTGCCGGCGGGGCGACGTTGCTCGGCGCCGAGTTGACGCTGGCCGGCCGTCTCGATGCGCGTTTCTTCGCATTGCTGGAGGCGATCGACCAAACCGGTTCGATCAACCGCGCGGCCCGCACGGCGGGCTATAGCTACAAGGGCGCGTGGCTGCTGCTGGAGAGCGCGGCGAATCTCGCCAGCCAGCCGCTGATCGAAACGGGCACGGGCGGCAAGGGCGGCGGCGGCACGCGCCTCACGCCGGCGGCGTTCATGCTGCTCGACGCGTGGCGTCGGCTGCAGGCGGCAAACCGGGCTTTCCTGCACGAGCAGGAAGCGTGGCTCAACCAGTTGCCGGCGGTGGCCGGCCTTCTCAGGAGAATCGCAATGAAGACGACCGCGCGCAACCAGCTCGCCGGGACGATAGACGCCGTGGTGCCGGGGCCGGTCACGACCCAGGTGTCGGTGACGATACCGGGCGGCGAACAGGTGGTCGCCACCGTCACGACGGCCGCGGCAGGGCGGCTGAAGCTCGAACCCGGAAAGGAGGCGATCCTGCTGATCAAGTCGTCGGCAGTGGTGCTCGTGCTCGACTTCGCGGGTTATTCGCTGTCGGCGCGGAATCAGTTTTCCGGCACGATTTCGCGGGTGGAGCGCGGCGCGGTTTCGTCGCTGGTCGTGGTGACGCTGCCGGGCGGGACGAACCTCACGGCGAGCGTCACCAACGACGCCGTCGATGCGCTGGCGCTCGCGGTCGGGATGCCGGCGACGGCGGTGTTCAAGGCCTATTCCGTTATGGTGGCGGTCGCCGGGTGAGAGCGTCAGGGCGTGCCGGTCGGACATCCGGCGTTTTGCGCATGGCGACCGTTAGCAAATCTTTACATGCGATCGCCGTCATATTGAACCCAAAATAATCGGCGCCGACGTGGCATCTTCCATATGACGCATTCGCATCGGCGCCGAATACCGGTTCTCGCAAAGAGATCAGACGAACTCAGGTATGCTTTTCAACGCCGAGATGGTCACGCAAATGTTTTCCGGTATATTCCTTGCGGAAAATTCCGCGACGCTGCAACTCCGGCACAACCTGCGAAACGAAGTCTTCGGTGCCTTGTGGAAAATGCGTGGGAACCGCAAGAAAGCCGTCGCAGGCGTCATTGTCGAGCCATTCCTGCATGGTGTCGGCGATAGTCGTGGGAGCGCCGACCAACTTCATGTAGCTGCCTTCCGCAAAACGTCGAGCGGTTTGCAGAATCGAGAGATTTTCTCCCCGGGCCAGGTTGATGATTGCGTCTCGATGAGACTTGCCTGCGTTGGTTTCCGGCAGGTCGGGCATCGGGCCATTGAGGTCATAGTCCCTGAAGTTAAGACCGCCGGAATGCGGCGCCAGGTGCGTGATGGCCAGCTCTTCAGGAATGAGGTCCCGCATCCGGGTGCGAAAATCTTCGGCTTCCTGATCGGTTTTTCCGACAATGGGAGTGATGCCAGGCAGGATCTTGATCTTGTCGGGGTCGCGGCCGAATCTCACCGCCCGCTGCCGGATGTCTTCGCGGAAGGCTCGACTCGCCTTCATGTCCGTTTGCAAAGTGAAAACCACGTCGGCCGTCCGCGCCGCAAGTTCCCGTCCTGGTTCGGACGAGCCGGCCTGGAATATGACCGGCCGACCTTGTGGACTTCTTCCCATCGTGAGCGGGCCACGCACCTTGAAGAATTTCCCTTCGTGCTTCAGGAAATGCATTTTCTCCACGTCGAAGTACACGCCGCTCTTTTTGTCGCGGATGACGGCGCCTTCGTCCCAGCTGTCCCACAATCCGTTGACTACATCGATGAACTCGCTGGCCCTTTCATAGCGAAGTGAATGCTCCAGATGCGCATCCAGACCGAAGTTTTGGGCCTCACTCTCATTGAAGGACGTGACGAGATTCCAGCCAGCCCGGCCATTGCTGATGAAGTCAATGGATGCAAACCGGCGAGCGAGATTATAGGGCTCGTTGAAGCTTGCGGTTGAAGTCGCTGCAAGGCCGAGATGGGTTGTGGCCATGGCGAGCGCTGGCAGCAGCATCATCGGATCGAAATGCATTGCCCGCGGATTGGCGGCCCCGTAGGTATCACCGTTCATGATGTTGTTGCTACGCGGGATGGCAGCCTGATCTTCAAAGAAAATGGCATCGAGTTTGGCCGCCTCAGCGAGCTTTGCTGCCCGAACATAATGCTCAATACCAAGATCGACTTCCGGAATCGCATCGGGCAGGCGCCAGGCACCGAGATGCTGCCCCGGAAAAAGAAAGAGCGCCAGGCTCATCATCCTGTTGTTCATCAGACTTCCTTGTTTAACGGATCGTTTGCTCAACTCAAATCGGCGAGGCTCGCGTGGCAATAATGTTTACCAAAGCCGCCCGAACTTGCCTGGATTCCCTGGTTGTCCATCCCAGGCTCCGGGAAGGTATGGGGGCGACTCCAGATTCAACCGGCCCTCTCCCGCAGGCGCACTCAAGAGCGATACAGGTGAGAGCTGTCAAGAGAAAGGGATCTCTACCTCATGCACCCCATCATATTACAAATAAATGTGGTGTACCACACATTCGTAACGGGGAGCGAACGCAATAGTTGTGCCAAGATATTTTATGTGCGCTTCGCAGCCAGAAATGCCGTTTCGGGTAGCAATTGTTTCATCCACGCGGTGGGAGTCCCTTCGTCGTGCATTCGCGGCACCGCTTTGGATCGCGGAGATGAGATTTTGCACCAAAGATGGGTACACCACATATCTGCGCGAAGTGGGTCAAACAGCGGACGTAATGAGCGCAGGAAATTACGAGCCATGCCGCTGTGATGGCGTAGGGATTTTGATGGCGAGCTTTCCACTCCTTGAAGTTCACTGCATTCATTTGCGGCCGGTCGATACCTTAAGAGCCGGGCCGTGTTTGATATCGACACCGTTCGAATTCCAGCTTCCCGGCGCAGAAAACAACCGGGGAGTTACCGGCAATCTCGGGCAGTGGGTCGAAGGGGGCAGTACACGGCTGACTCGTGCCGGCAATCAGCCGCGCTTCGTGCAGCGAGGGGCGTCACATCTCCGGCGCCGTTCAGTGCAACCCAGCCGGATTGGAGATCCGCAGCCTCCACCCACCGTCGCGGCCCTTTTCCATGACCTGTGTAGCAGTGCCGCGTTCTTCGTGATCGCGACCGTCCGGTAGCGCCACGTTCAGGGTCCAGTCGAGCAGGATGAGAGCTATGTCGCCGCTCGTCAGTACACGGCGCACTTCGTTACGGATGTGCGGGCGCAATGACAGCAACTGGGCCAGGCCGACGCGCAAACTGGCGGGGCTTTCCTGCACCACCTCGCCATTCGTCATTCGCATCGTGGCCTGGTTGCTGAACATAGCGAGCAAGGCATCGAGATCGCCGGCGTTCAGCGCGGCATCGAAAGCGACCGGGACCTGCTCGGGCGAGTGGCACACGACTGACCGGCTCTCGATCGCAGCGACGAATCGTGCGATGAGCCGCGCGACCTCGGCTGGCGCTTCCAGCGGCGACAGGTGTCCCGTTCCGGGCAGGACGTGCATCGCCGCATGCGGGAGGCGAGGCAGCAGCTCTGCCTGCAGTGTTGCGACGCGATCCACCTGGTCCAGCTCGCCGGAGATGACGATGGTCGGCGCGTCGATCGACGCCGTCGCCGCGGTAATGTCTTCGCGCATGGCCACTTCGGGCCAGCCCGCCTTGGCCTGCGGCGCGCCCTTCAGACTGTCCTCGATGACCTGCTCACGGTGAGCGGCGTCGAGCGGTTTCGCGGTCAATACGTGATCGATGACGAATTCCACCGATTCGCGCGTTTGATAGGCGCCGGTCAACGTCGCCCGTTGGGCGTCGGAAAGGAGCATCGGCGACGGCGGCGACGGCGCGACGAGCACAAGACCTTCGAGGCCGTCCGGCCGGCGCGAAGCGATAAGTTGAGCGACCTTCCCGCCCATCGAATGACCGATCAGAACGTAGCGCCGCAGTCCCAGTGCTTCGATAACGCCTTCGGCGTCAGCGGCGAGATCTGCAATGCGGTAGCCGTCGGCGGGCGCCTCGGAGTCGCCCCAGCCGCGGTGATCGGCGGCGACGATCCGATACCGGTCGGCCAGTTCGTCTGCTACCGCATCCCACGTGCGCGCCGAACCGCCGTAGTAGTGCAGGAACACCAGCGCCAACTCGCCGTTGCCCCGCTGGGTGACGTGAATCCGCGTACCGTTCGACTCGATTACCATTTTTGTGCCCTTGTCCGTTAGCTGATCCCAGCATGGTAGATTCGATTTCCTAATTCGATAATTGTCGGATCGGTGGGTTCAGTCGATAATCGGGTTATCGAATCAGAGGGCAACATGGACCGACTTACGAGCCTCGGCGTATTCGTCGCCGCTGTCGAAGAAGGCAGCCTCGCCGCGGCGGCCCGCCGCTTCGGGCTGTCGGCAGCGATGGCCGGCAAGCACGTGAGCGCCATCGAGGCCGAACTGAATGCACGGCTACTCCACCGCACCACACGGCGCTTGAGTCTGACCGATACCGGCCGGACTTACTACGAACGCTGTAAGCGGATTCTCGAAGCGTTCGACGAAGCGAAGCGGGAAGCGAGCGATTCGCAAGGCACGGCGCGCGGCGTGTTGCGCGTCGCGGCGCCTGTCACGTTCGGCGCGATGCACCTGGGCGAGGTCGTGGCGCGCTACATGGAGGACCATCCGCACGTCAACGTGGAAGTGCAACTCGGAGACCGTTATGTCGATCTCATCGATGCGGGCGTTGACGTCGCAATCCGGATCGGACGGCTGGAGGACCCGGGACTTGTGATGCGCAGGCTCGCGCCGTGCCGAATGGTCATGTGTGCTTCTCCCGCCTACCTTGAGCGCCACGGAACGCCGCGCAAGCCGGACGATTTGCTGGGCGCGCAACGGCTGGCGTTCAGCGAGGCCGTGACGGCCGGAGACTGGACACTGCGCGACCGCAAGAACCGCGCGCACGTCATCGACGGACCTTGCCGGATGACGGCCAACAACACCCAGATGCTGCTCGCCGCCGCGATTGCCGGAGCGGGCATTGTGTACGGCCCGACCTTCGTGTTCGGCGCGCACATCCGGCGCGGCGAACTTGTGGAACTGCTGCCGGCTTATCGCGCCGCTGACCTGACGATTCAGGCGGTTTATCCGGGCGCGCGGCGCATACCGCTCAAAGTGCGCCGGTTTGTCGATTACCTCGCCGGGACGTTCGGCGATGAACCGCCTTGGGATCGCAAGGAGATGCCTCAGAAGAGCGGCTGTTCCGGCTTCGAAAGCGGCCGTTGAGGAGGGGGCAGGTAAAAGCGGCCGCTCAGGGTCGATGACGGTCCGACACCGGCCCATAGGGCAGTATCTGGATCAGCGGCTCGACGGCATCGCGGGTGCGGCGCCCGGCTTCCCGGACGCTCGCGCGCTCGTGACGGCTGCAATCGACCGCGTGCAGAGGGTCGGGGATAGCTGACGCGACGTCATGCATGCGAGCGGGTATCGCAGGCGTCCATCGGCGACAGACACCGCGCGAAGTGGCCACGCTAATGCCACGGCACGTTCACGCAGCGATGGGCGTGCAGCCTGAGCGCCACCGCCGGTTGGACCTCGCAGCACGCGAGCCATGAGGCCTGCTAGAAAACAAGCGCAACGATGCCCGAAGCGAGCAGCAGCGTACTCACCGCGCGGTCGAACCAGCGGGCCGGCAACCGCTGGCCGATCCGTTCGCCGGCGCATACGCCGAACGCAAAAGCGGGCAGGAGCCATGCGGCCGTCGCCAGATGCGCGACGCTCACGCGTCCCTCGGCGGCAAGGACCACGGCCGAGCCGCAGAACAGCAAAGCAAAAAATCCCAGCAGATTCGCGCGCAACGCGGAACCCTGCGCATTACCCGCGAAGTAATAGAACGCAGGAGGACCGCCAAGGCCGCCCAGCGCGGTCAGGACGCCGCTCGCCAGGCCCGCGCCGAGTATCGGCATCCAGCCGCTGCGATGACGCCAGCGCCACCCCGCCACGTGCATTGCGGTAACCGCAAGCACCGAGCAGGCGACCAGCCGCCGCGCCGCGTGCACGTCGACATGGGCCAGTGCGCGCGCGCTGGCGCCGGCGCACAGCACCGCGACGAGGCCGAGCGGCACGACCGCGCGCCAACCGGTTTGCGTGTGCCACTGGCGCACACCCTGCAAAGAGGTCGCCGCGTGCGCCAGCACGATCAGCACGCCGGCGTCCGGCACGGCGATCAGCAGGCTGTACAGCGGCGCCATCACGAGCGCGCCGCCAAATCCGGTTAGTCCTTTCGCGATGCCCGCCAGCGCCGCGATCGCGGCCAGCACCGCGATCAGCGCGGGCGGATAGGGCGCATGCATGGCAACGCACGGTTATAGTGAAGCGATCGTGTCGCGCAATATGCGCACCGTCGCATCGACGTGCTCGCGCGTGAACACGAACTGCGGCGCGAGAATCGCACAGTCGCCGGTGGTCTTCAGGTGCAGGCCGTTGTCGAACAGTTTCTTCTGCAAGTCGTAACCGCGCTGACCCGGCGCGCCGTCCGCTTTCACGTCGATGCCGGCGATCATGCCGAAGCCGCGTATGTCGGTGACGGTCGGCAATTCGCGCAGCGTCGCGACCTGTTCGAGGAAATAGCCCGACAGTTCGCGGGCGCGCTCGAACAGCCGCTCGTCGCGATAGATGTCGAGCGCGGCGAGCGCCGCGGCGCACGACACCGGATGCGCGGACCATGTGTAACCATGAAAGAACTCGATCGCGCCGTCGGGTGCGCCGTTCACGATGGCGTCGTGCACGTGGTCCGCAACCGCGACGGCAGCCATCGGCACCGCGCCGTTGGTGATCGCCTTGGCCATCGTGATGAGGTCGGGCTTGACGCCGAAGCTCTGCGCGGCGAACGGCTCGCCGGTGCGGCCAAAGCCGCAGATCACTTCATCGAACACCAGCAGGATGCCGTTCGCTGTGCAGATCTCGCGCAGGCGTTCGAGATAGCCAACGGGGGGCACCAGTACGCCCGTCGAGCCGGCGACTGGCTCCACCACGCACGCAGCGATGTTTTCTGCGCCATGCAACTGGATCAGCCGCAGCAGATCGTCGGCGCGCTCGCGGCCGAACTGCGGCTGGCCGGACGCGAAGCGGTTTTCTTCCATCCACGTATCGCGCATGTGGACGACGCCGTGTACGACATTGCCATAGGCGCGGCGGTTGTTGACCATGCCCGACAGCGCGACGCCGCCGAAGTTGACGCCGTGATACGCGCGCTCGCGCGACACGAACATCGTGCGGCCCGGCGCGCCCTTCGCGCGCTGATACGCGAGACAGATCTTCATCGCGGTATCGACCGCTTCGGAACCCGAACTGACGAAGAACAGTTTGTCGATGTGCGCCGGGAGCAGCGCCGCGAGGCGATCGGCCAGCTCGAACGATTTCGGATGCGCCCGCAGGAAGCTTGGCGTGAAGTCGAGTTCGAGCAACTGGGCGTGCACCGCATCGGCGATTTCGCGCCGGCCATGGCCGGCGGGCGTCGTGAAAAGGCCCGAGCCCGCATCGAGAATCGCGCGGCCGGCCGGATCGTAGAAATACTGGCCTTGCGCGCGGGCGAAAAGTTTGGGGTCGCTCTTGAACTCGCGGTTCGGCGTGAAAGGCAGCCACTGATGCTTCATCGACGGCGTCTCGGCCCCGGCGGGCGACGCGAACGGCGGAACGGCGGCGAGCGTGCTCATGGCGGCAAGTCCTCGGAAAAAGATTTCGGCCATGATTGCAAGTTTTTTGGCGCCAGCATAATGCCACCACGATCTATCGATGGTGCCAGAGGGGGCAGGGCGTGCGCGGAGGCGAGTACGAACTGATGTGGCGGCAACTGCTGCCCGCGCGCGACGGCTCGCCATTGCAGGTCCAGCTACGCACGGCGCTCGTCAACGCGATGCTCGACGGCCGTCTGCCGATCGGACTGCGCCTGCCGTCCGGCCGCGAACTCGCGCAGCTTGCGCGGGTGTCGCGTAATACCGTCGTGCTGGTTTACGAACGGCTTGTCGCGGACGGTTATCTCGAAGCGCGCCCCCGCGCGGGATACTTCGTCAGCAATGGCGTCGAGCGCGCGGCCGTGCGCAGCGTGCCGTCGTACGATGCCCCCGATCCGCCCGACTGGGCCGCGCGCATGCAGACGAGCGTCGCCGCTCACCGCGCGCTGCGCTGGCTCGACCGTCCGGACGGCTGGCGGCGGTTCCGCTATCCGTTCGTGTTCGGGCAGTTCGATCCGAAGCTGTTTCCGCTCGCGGACTGGCGCGAATGCAATCGTCAGGCGCTGGAGGTGGCTGCTGTCGAAGCGTGGGGCCACGACGGCGAGGGCCACGATTCGCCGATCCTGATCGACCAGTTGATCCGGCGCGTGCTGCCGCGCCGGGGGATTGCCGTCACGCCCGACCAGATACTGCTGACGCTCGGCACGCAGCATGGTCTCTATCTGCTCGCGGAACTGTTCGCGGCGCCCGGCACGCGGCTCGGCATCGAGGATCCGGGCTATATGGACGCGCGCAACATCTTCATGCGGCGCGGCGCGGACATCTCGCCGCAACCCGTGGACGCGCACGGGTTATGCGTGACCGATACGCTGGCGTCGTGCGATTACCTCTACTGCACGCCGAGTCATCAATGCCCGACCGGCGTGACGATGAGCACCGACCGCCGCGTCGCGTTGCTGGCGCACGCGGCGCGCCACGATCAGGTGATCTTCGAGGACGACTACGATCCCGAGACGCAATACGTCGGGCAGCCGCTGCCGGCGCTCAAGGCGATCGACAAGTCCGGTCGTGTGATCTATCTGAGCAGCCTGTCGAAGATGCTCGCGCCCGGCCTGCGCATGGGCTATGTGGTCGCGCCCGCGGAGGTTATCGCGAAGCTGCGGGTGCTGCGGCGTCTGATGATCCGCCAGGCGCCCGGCAACAACCAGCACGCGGCGGCGCTGTTCATCCAGCAGGGCTATTACGACCGGCTGCTGCATCAGACGCGCGAGGCGCTGGCGGCGCGCGCCGCCGTGCTGACCGACGCGCTGGCGAAGCATCTGCCGGAGGCCGCATACGGCGTGCCGCACGGCGGCTCGTCGGTGTGGCTGCGCCTGCCGGGCCGTATCGATACGCTCGCGTTGCGTGCGGCGGCCATTGCACAGGGGCTGTGGTTCGATCCGGGCGAGCCGTTTTTCCACGAAGCGATGACCGAGCCGTGGATACGTGTCGGGTTTTCGTCGATTCCGCTGGAGCGGATCGCGCCCGGCATCGAAGTGCTTGCGCGGCTGGTGAATGCGCACGCGCGGCGTGGCGCGCGCTGAAAACGTTTCGGCTGGGCAGCGCGAGGCACCGGGATCGCGGTGGTGCATCGGCGCACAGCAAGAGGTCCGCACGGGGCCGGCTGCACTGCTTTAGCGCGGCACTGGCGGAACGCATGCGGATTCCAGACGCGTGGGGGCCATGTCGTCGCAACGTTCGCGCGGATGAAAGCCAGTCAAGGACGCAAGTTTGCCGCTGGACCAATCGATATCCGGCGCTGGCACCATCGGCTGGTCGGAAACCTGCATTACCTCGATGCCATGGCGCGCTGCACCGCCATGCCGCCGACTCTTCCAGACAATCGAGGATTATCGAATGAGACCATTCGTTGAACGTGTCATCTCCGCCGTGTCGGACATGGCAACGGGGCGTCGCCTTGCCCATGCCGTCGTTTCGCTCGCGGTCGCGTGCGTATCGGTGCACGCGCTGGCGGCCGACAAGGAAGTGACCATCGCCTATCAGGACATGATGGTGCCGTGGCGCTATGCGCAACAGGCCGACGAAGCCGCGAAGGAGACCGGCTACAAGGTCACGTATCGCAAGTTCGGCGGCGGGGGCGACGTGATCCGCGCGATGGCGTCGGGCAACGTGCAGCTTGGCGAGGCCGGTTCGAGTCCGGTTGCCGCCGGCTTGAGCCAGGGCCTGCCCATCGAACTGTTCTGGATCCTCGACAACATCAACGACGCGGAAGCGCTGGTGGCGCGCAAAGGTTCGGGCGTGACGACGGTCGCGCAACTGAAGGGCAAACGTCTCGGCGTGCCGTTCGTGTCGACCAGCCACTTCCATGCGCTGCTCGCGCTGAAGCAGGCCGGTCTGCAGCCGGGCGACGTCAAGGTGCTGAACATGCGTCCCGCCGAAATCGCCGCCGCGTGGGAGCGCGGCGACATCGATGCGGCCTACATCTGGAATCCGGTGCTGCAGCGCGTGGAAGACAGCGGCACGGTTCTCACCACGTCGGGCAGGATCGCGAAGCAAACGGGGCTCGCGACCTTCGACGGCTTTGTCGTCAACCGCGACTGGGCCAAGGCCAATCCGGAGTTCATGACGGCGTTCGTGAAGATTCTCGCGAACGGGGACGCCGATTATCGCGCGCATCCTGATCAATGGCTGGGCGACACCGCGAAGGGGAAGGCGGTGGCGGCCGTGTCGGGCGGCGAGCCGAAGGACGTGGCGGCGTCGCTCGCGCTGTATCAGTTCCTGAGCCCGCAGCAGCAGGCGTCGAATGCCTGGCTGGGCGGCGGCAGCGCCGGCGGAGCAGCCCGGTCACTGCTCGCGACCGCGAACTTCCTGAAGGAACAAAAGACGCTGCAATCGACGCTGCCGGACTATTCGGTAGGCGTCACCGATCAATACGTGAAGGTTGCGGAAAAGTAGCATCGGCACACGACGCCCATGCGCGGCACGGGTGGGCGCCGCGCGCCGCGTTCATTGCAACACTCTTGTCGGGATGGGCGAATCATGCTGGAAATCAACCAACTGGCGGTCGAATATCGTTCGCGCAAAAGCGCGCCGCATCTTGCGCTCGATGACGTGTCGCTGTCCGTCGCGCCGGGCGAGTTCGTGGTTGCGCTCGGCGCGTCGGGTTGCGGCAAGACGACCTTGCTCAACACGATTGCGGGTTTCGTCGCGCCTACGCGCGGCGAGGTGAGACTGAACGGCCAGCCAATCGACGGCCCCGGTCACGAGCGCGGCGTGGTGTTCCAGAAGCACGCGCTGATGCCATGGATGAACGTGATCGAGAACGTCGAATTCGGACTGCGCCTGCGCAAGATGCCGCTCGATGAGCGTCGGCGCATCGGTATGGAATGCCTGCGCCGCGTCGGGCTTTCGCAGGTCGCGCAACGTCCCGTGTACGAACTGTCGGGCGGCATGCAGCAGCGCGTCGGCGTGGCCCGCGCGATCGCGTCGTCGCCGCAGGTGATGCTGCTCGACGAACCGCTCGGCGCGCTCGACGCGTTTACGCGCGAGTCGATTCAGGAACTGCTGCTGAACCTGTGGTCGGATGCGCAGCGGCTCTTTTTCTTCATCACGCACGATGTGGAGGAGGCGCTGTTTCTCGCGACGCGCCTGATCATCATGGCGCCGAACCCGGGGCGCATCGTGCATGAAATCGAGCTGCCGTTCAGCCGGGAATACATCGCGAATCGCGATGCTCGCGCGACCAAGGCCAGTGCGGCTTTCATCGCGATGCGCGAGCGCGTGCTCACGATGATCCACGAAACGTCCGCGACAGAGGAGGTGCACTGATGGCCGCGACCCAGGGCAGGACGCTGCGACGTGCAGGCGCGGAAGAGGGCGCGGGTTCACAGGCCGGGCAGCACGCATCGGACAGCAGGCCGAAGAAGCGCAGGCGCAACAGCACCGGTTTGCCGGGTGAGGGAGAGACGTGGACGATCAGCGTCGCGACAACCCTGGTCCTGTTTGCGCTGTGGTGGTGCGCGACGCACTTCGGCTGGATCAAGCCGCTCTTTCTGCCGTCGCCGGCGGCGACTTTCGACGCGTTCATCAGCGCGGTCAAGGGAGACACGCAGGGCAATACGCCGCTCGTCGAGCATGTGGAAATCAGCATCATCCGCGTGCTCGCCGCGTTCGTGCTCGCCGTGGTGACGGCGGTGCCGATCGGCATCGCGATGGGGACGTCCCGCATCGCGCGCGGCATCGCCGATCCGTTGATCGAGTTCTACCGGCCGCTGCCGCCGCTCGCCTATCTGCCGCTGATCGTGATCTGGCTCGGCATCGACGAGAGCGCGAAGATCACGCTGATCTTTCTCGCCTGTTTCGCGCCGCTGGCGATGTCGGCGAAGGCAGGCGTGCGCTCGGTGGCGATCGAGCAGATCAACGCGGCGCGCTCGCTCGGCGCGACGCGCTGGCAATTGCTCACGCTCGTCGTGCTGCCCGCCGCGTTGCCGGAAATCCTCACCGGCATGCGGATCGCGATCGGTTTCGGCTGGACCACGCTCGTCGCCGCCGAGATGGTCGCCGCGACGGCGGGCCTCGGCCAGATGGTGCTCAACGCGTCGAACTTCCTGCGCACCGACATCGTCATCATGGGCATCATCGTGATCGGCATACTGGCGTACTGCTTCGATCTGCTGATGCGGCGCGTCGAGACTGCGCTTACGCCGTGGAAGGGGAAGATGTGAATGAGGTCGCCACGGCATCTCTACGCCGGCCTCTTTCGAAAGAGAAACGGATAGCGCCCGGGAAACTGACGCTGGTCTTTGTCGTAACGAGTCAGCACGCCATGCGTTCGGTAGTTGATATTCGGCGGTTGCCGTTGGCGTGGCATTCACAATCCAGCGTCGGCCCGGAATCGGCGTAGCGCTCGTTCATCGCCGGCGCTCCCTGATGGATGTCCGGCGTTCAAACTATCTAAAACACGACATTTCTATTTAGCGGAAACCCGACATTTCTATTTGGGACATGTCGAGGCCATTCTGAAGTGTCGTAGCGGCAGCAAAGTAGAAGTGTCGTCGCTGTGCCTTTGCTATCTCCTTGACTAGCTTTTGAGTACAGCGTCCTGGAGGCTGACTGTCGTTCTGCCAATCGCGGTGTTCAGATCCTCAACCGTGATCTCCCGCTGCTTCTTTGTCCCGGCCTTGCGCTCCTTCAGCTTCGGCGCCTGCCCCTGATTGGTCCGTGACGGCGAGCCTGACGCGCGCCGGTTATCGCGATCGGCCTGAACCAGTTGCGCGACCTGCAGCACGTGACCCAGCCGCTTGTGGTCGACGACCGCGCCCTGATCGATCTCCGAGAGCCGGTCATAAGGCGTGCAGGGAAGGGCGACACCGTCAGCGCGAATCTCGATGCGACCGTCCGGATATTCATACACATCGATGTAGCGTCCGACCAGCCTGCGGTTCGCGTCCGTGTCTTCAAGCAGGTAGATCACCCGGTCGTACTGCAGCGTCAGCGAGCGCGTGACGCGCCGCGGTTCACGCCACGTCAGGATGGTGTCGAGATTCTCATCTGTGCGCAGCGGCCGGTGAGCATTGAACGCGCTGCGTGGTACCTTGCCAAAGCGCGTGTTGTAGTCGGCGATGAAGCGGGGCGCGTAAGCGTTGGCCGCTTCCCGCGTGTCGATCTGGCGTAACCGTAGTTCCTTCACCAGGCGGTCCTGCAGCGTCAGGTTCGCGCGTTCAACACGCCCCTTGGCCTGGCTTGAATTTGCGCACAACCCGTCAATGTTCAGTTCGAACATCGCCCGGCCAAAGTGCGTCACACCTTTGCCTCCCGTGGTCGCCGTCTGCGTCGAGCGGAATACGCTCGCCTTGTCGCTGTAGAACGCGACTGGCTTGCCGTGCAGCTCCAGATACGCCCGTGTCGCCTCGAAGTAGCTGAAAGTCGATTCGGTCGCCGTGAAATGCAGCGCCATGATCCGGCTGGTGGCGTCGTCCACATAGACCAGCAGCGTGCACGCCGGCGCCCGCTCCTCAAACCAGCGATGATCGCTGCCATCGATCTGGATCAGTTCGCCCAGACACGATCGCCGCGCCCGTGGCTGGTAGATCTTCGGTGGCCGCTGCCGGCGTGGAATCCACAGTCCGACCTCCGTCATCAGGTGACGCACCGTTTCCTTCGACAGCACCAGCCCATGACATTCGCGCAGATTCTCGCACGCCAGCGTCGGGCCAAAATCCGGGTAACAATCCCGAATCAGGTTCAACGCGCGCTCGGCCACGCCATCTGCCAACTGGTAGTTGCTCGGATGCCCACGATGCCGTGACAGCAGTCCCGAGGCGCCCTGGCTGCGATAGCGCACCGTCAGCCGCTCAACCTGGCGCCGGCTCAGATGGAGCCGCTCAGCGGCCTGCCACGTCATCAGCAGCCCATCGGCCAGCGACTGGATTGTCCTGAGCCGGTCTACCTCGCGCATCGTCATGGTGATTGTCCCGGATGTCGTCATGCGAGCCTCCCATCAAAGGTCAGCCAGCATGACATGCGACGTTTCAGCTTTGCCCAGATACGACATTACAGCTTTGCCGCAACACTAAAAATATCGATAATTTATATTATGTAATATTATTCCAGCGCCCGACACATCGCGCATAGCCGAAACTCATCGGCATGGGATTGCATGAAGGCGTACCTTGCCTTTACCCCTTGGCAAAGATGCCCGCTGCGCCTGGTTCAAGGAACATCCCGAGATCGCTGGCCGCCTCGGCGAATCGTTCGACCAGGAAATCCAGCAGCACACGCACTCGCGGCGCCATGTACCGGGTATGCGGATAAAGCGCATGCACCGGAACGTGAGGGGTATTCCACTCGGGCAGCAGGATCGTAAGCCGTCCCGCCTGAAGATCGGCGCCGATGTCCCAGATCGATTTCATCGCGATGCCATAACCGTCCACTGCCCATTCGCGCGCCAGCGCGCCGTCATTGGTCTCGCGTGCCGTCGACAGCGGCACCACATACGTTTCCGTCTCGTCGCCGCGGCTGAAGCGCCATTCGTTCGCTGACGACGCCCCCGTACCCAGCACGATGCAGTCGAAACGTCCCAGATCGCGCGGATGCTCGGGCGCGCCGTTCGTCGCCACATAAGCGGGCGACGCGCAAAGCACCCGACGGTTCGGCGCGAGGCGCCGCGCGACCAGCGAACTGTCAGGCGGCACGCCGAAACGGATCGCGAGGTCGATATCGTCGTGCAGCAGGTTCGACAGCGAATCGGACAGCACGACCGACAGAACCACCTCCGGATGCTGCCGGTTGAATGCGTCGAGCCACGCCTTGAGGACATGACGGCCGAAGTCCGAGGTCGCGGCAATGCGCACCTTGCCCCGCACGATGCTCCTTCCCGCCTGCAGCGCCGTGTGCGCATCCTCCAGCGCCTGGACCGCCTGCTGGCAATGAACGAGATAGGTGCGCCCCTCCTCCGTCAGACGCAACTGCCGCGTTGTCCGCTCGAACAACCGCGTGTTCAGGTGCGCTTCGAGCCGGACCAGCCGCGCGCTTGCCGCAGCCGGCGACAAGCCCAGCTTGCGCCCGGCAGCGGACAGGCTGCCCAGACTGGCCGCTTCGACAAAGAGCCGGATATCGGCAAGGCTTTCCACGATATTTCCAGTTTTATTGAAAATGATTCAAATCTCAGCCCAATTATCAAAGCGCAGCCGTGTTTGCACAATGGGGCACTTCTTCAGTCAGCAACGCCGCCATGCAACTCGACCACGCCACCATCGTCACGCCGGACCTCGCAGCCACTGTGCTTTTTTTCACGCGCGTGGCGGGGCTGACCGACGGACCGCGTCCGCCGTTCGGCGTGCCGGGCCACTGGCTATACAGCGATCGACGTCCGGTATTGCATCTCGTGCAGGCGACGCTTGCCGGCCGGGACGAACGCTCGGCCTCGCGCATCGACCACATTGCATTTCGTGTGGGCAGCGCCGGCGAATGGTCGTCGCTGATCGAGCGCCTGAACCGGGACGGCATCGCCTATCAGATCGCCCATGTCCCGCTGACCGGCGAGCGCCAGTTGTTCGTCCGGCTGGCGACCAGCATCGTTATCGAATTCGTGGGCGCGCTGGCTCCCTGAACCGCCCCAACCTTTTCATCGACCGACTCATCCGGAGATTGCCACCATGACGTCCCCCGCTTCACCGCTATTCACGCCGACTACCGTTGCCGGCCTCCCGCTCCCGCACCGCATTGTCATGGCGCCGATGACGCGTGCCCGCAGCACGCAACCCGGCGACATTCCCAACGCGATGATGGCGGGTTATTACGCGCAGCGCGCCGGTGCGGCGTTGATCGTCACCGAGGCGACGCAGATTTCGCCGCAGGGCAAGGGTTATTCGTTCACGCCCGGCGTCTACAGCGCGGATCAGGTTGCGGGGTGGAAACTCGTCACCGATGCGGTTCACGCGGCCGGCGGGCGGATCTTCCTGCAACTGTGGCACGTCGGGCGCATGTCGCATCCGGACTTCCACGGTGGCGAACTGCCGGTGGCTCCGTCCGCGGTGCCATTCGACGGTTCGATCTGGAAAGTCGATCCGGCAACGGGCGTGGGCGCGATGGTCGCGTGCCCGACGCCGCGCGCGCTGTCCATCGAGGAGATTCACGGCATCGTGGCCGACTTCCGGCACGCGGCGCGCAATGCGATGGCCGCGGGTTTCGACGGCGTGGAAATTCATGGCGCGAACGGTTATCTGATCGACCAGTTCCTGCGTACGACGTCGAACCTGCGCACCGACGAATACGGCGGTTCACGCGAAAACCGTCTGCGCTTTCTGATGGACGTCGTCAACGCGGTGGCCGACGAGGTCGGCGCCGAACGCACCGCCATCCGCCTCGCGCCGTTCCTGACCGCGCGCGGCATGAACTGCCCGGACATCCCGCCGACGATGCTCGAAGCCGCCGGGTTCCTGCAGTGGCGCGGCATCGGTTATCTGCATCTCGTCGAAGCCGACTGGGACGATGCCCCGCAATTCACCGAAGCGTTCCGTCAGGACATCCGCGGGCGCTTCACGCGCCCGATCATCGTCGCCGGCAAGTACGACAAGGCGCGCGCCGAATGGGTTTTGTCGAAAGGTTATGCCGATCTCGTTGCATTCGGCCGGCCGTTCGTCGCGAACCCGGACCTCCCGCGCCGCCTGGCGGAGAACCTGCCGCTGGCCGACTTCGACGGCAGCACGCTCTTCGGCGGCACGGAGCACGGCTATAGCGACTACCCGGACTGGGCCGACGAAGACGCCGCAACGAAGCACAACGCGATTGTCTCGTGAGCGAGCGCGCCGCATCACCGTTCGGTCCACAATGGATCAACCCGTAACCTGAACAGGAAATCCGCATCATGAACAAACTGGCATCCACCCGGGTACTCGTCGTCGGCGGCAGTTCCGGAATCGGTCTCGCTACAGCAAAGGCCTTCGCTGAACTCGGCGCGGACGTGCTGATCGCATCGCGCAACGCAGACAAGCTCGCGCATGCGACCGCACAGATCGGCGGCAAGATCAGCACAGCCGTACTCGACACGACCGACGAGGCCGCGGTCGAAGCGTTCTTCAGCCATGCCGGCCAATTCGATCATGTCGTCATCTCGGCCGCGCAGACCCCGGGCGGACCGGTGCGCAAGCTGCCGCTACAGGACGCCTATGCGGCGATGAACAGCAAATTCTGGGGCGCCTATCGGGTCGCGCGAGTCGTCGATATTGCAGCGGGCGGGTCGCTCACGTTCGTTTCGGGTTTCCTGAGCGTGCGACCCAGCCAGAGTTCGGTTCTTCAGGGGGCGATCAACGCCTCGCTGGAGGCACTCGCGCGTGGCCTGGCTCTCGAACTGTCGCCGGTGCGCGTGAATACGGTCTCGCCCGGCCTGATCGCGACGCCGCTCTGGGACAGGCTCGAAGCCGAGGCACGGCAAGCCATGTACGACGGCGCAGCGGCACGGCTGCCGGCAAAGCGTGTCGGCCAGCCCGAAGACGTTGCCAACGCCGTGGTCTATCTGGCGGCGACGCCGTATGCGACCGGTTCGACCGTGCTCGTGGACGGCGGCGGCGCGATCGCCTGAGCGACTGGCCGGGGGCCGTGGCCTGTTCGTCATCAACGGGGTCGGCCCACTGTCTCAGACCATCTCTCTCGACGTCACCATGCGCACGCCGGGCTGCCGTTCGAGCACCGACTCGACCAGCACCTTCGCGATGTTGCCGACGGGATTGACCCGCAACCCACGCGGCAGGAGCGGACGAAGCAGCGTGGCGACAGGCATCACGATCCGCTCGGCAAGACGGAACTCTTCCCGCTCTGCGCCGATCATGCCCGGCCGCACGATAGTGACGGACGGGAATCCGATGCCCTTGATGTCCCGTTCGACCTCGCCTTTGGTCCGGCAATAGAGCAACGGAATGGACAGGGACGCGCCGGGCGACGACACCAGTGCAACAACATCGGCGCCGTTCCGGTGTGCCCGTTCCGAAAAAGCCATCGGCAATTCGTAGTCGACGTGGCGAAACGCGGTTTTCGATCCGGCTTTGCGAATCGTCGTCCCCATTGCGCAGATCACGGCATCCACTTTCCACGCGTTTGCCTCGGGCAACAACTGGTCGAGTTGCGCCGCAACCGGATTCACGAGTTTCGGATGAGGAGGAAGGCGGCGACGCGTCGGCGCAATGACCTGCTCGACACGAGCCTCCGCCAGCGCCCGGGCAAGCGTGGCCTTTCCTGTCACCCCTGTTGCACCCAGAATCAGAATTTTCATGGTCGTCGTATTGTGCCCCGTTACCGGGGCGATTTTTTTTCATCGTGCATCAAAAGCATCCCCGGCCGCCTGCCGCTACCGATTGAAACTGTTTTTCCTCGCGAACCGCTTATCGCTTGCCGGGCGACCCGATAGTCTCGGTCCGCTTTCAACGCAGAAACAGGACTTTTCGTGGCACAGCAACAGGCAACTCACTGGATCGGCGCGCTGTATCGGCTCGAACGCTGGACACCCTGCGGCCAGCCCGCCACCGGCCGTCCGCTCGCCGTCGCCCAGCAGGACAATCTGCAACAGATTTTCGATGAAGGAACACCGCCGCCTGCGTGACAGCGGCCGTATCGCCTGAATGGCGTTGCCCGCGCAGCCAGCACGACGATGTATCATTTCATCACTGGACAGTCTGCAATCACGGTCATTCATGCCCACCCGCCATTCTCCGCGCTCGCCTGCGCCACCCGCCGCTACCGACTGGCCATCGCGCCTGCGCGAGGCGGGGCTTCGCTGCACCGCGCTTACCGTTGCCGTGCTCGAACATCTGGAGAACGCCGGCCAACCCCGTTCGCATGACGAGCTCGCCCGAGATCTGGGCGTCGCGGCAGCTGCGGGGAAAATCGACCGCGTAACCCTGTACCGGATCCTCGACCGGCTGACCACAGCAGGCCTTGTTACCCGCATCCAGGGATCGGACCGCGCCTCGCGCCATGCCATTGCGCAACAGCAGAACTCCGCCGGTTATTTCGAGTGCGATCGGTGCCACAGCATTTCCGCGCTTCCGGAAGACGCGGAACTCGCCGGCGTGCTCGCTCGCATCGAGCGCAGGCTCAGCCGGCGCGGCGTCCATAGTACGAACTCCGCCGTCACGATCCACGGCACCTGCCGCGACTGCTCGACCCACCGCGCGTAAGCGCGCTTGCTCTTTGCGCGCGGCGCGGGCCGGCGCCAGCCATTAACGCCACTCTGTTGCATTAATGGCCAACCCTGCTAACATGGGATTTTCCTCCCGGCACCCGCCGTACCCATGAGCGCACCGATCCCCCGGAGTTTCGCGGCCTGGCAGCACTGCATCGAGCACGAGTGCGGCATCCCGCTGACACCGGCGTTCATCCAGGAACGCCTGGCCATACTGGGCGATGCCGGCAATGCCGAAGCGCAGCGGTTCGCACGGCTCTACGGCGAAGCGCACCGGCAGCGGGTACTGGGCTGGTTCGCCGCCGCCCTCGAAAACACATCGCGTCGGGCGTGATACACGGCGCCCGTTTGCCGGCCGACTCCGTACGCATCAAGAGAACTTCGCCATGACAGCTCTGCTCCCATTCGCTGCCCGCACGTCCGTCGCCGAGGTCGAGGAAGGCCGCTCGCTCTCCCCGAAATTCGGCCCGGACGGGCTGATTCCCTGCGTCGTGACCGATGCCGCGCGCGACGACGTGCTGATGGTCGGCTACATGAACCGGGAAGCCCTTGCCCTCACGATCGAGACCGGCATCGCGCACTACTGGAGCCGCAGCCGCGAGACGCTGTGGTCCAAGGGCGCGACGAGCGGTCTGACCCAGCGGGTGGTCGAGATGCGCATCGACGACGACCAGGACGCGCTATGGATCCGCGTCGACGTGGCAGGCAGCGGCGCAAGCTGCCATGTCGGCTACCGCAGCTGCTTTTACCGGGCCGTGGATCTGCCCGAAACCGGCCTGCGCTTTACGGAAAGCGCGAAGACCTTCGATCCGGCCGCCGTGTACGGCGACGCGCCCAATCCCACGCAGCTCTGACGTTTTCCGGGCGTCAGGCCTGGCGTGATAACCGTCACGCGCGGCCGAACCGGACCGGCTGCCCCATCGGATGCCCCAGTACGACGTCTTCGTGCATCACGACATGGCCGCGAACGATCGTGGCTAGCGGCCAGCCGGTCACCCGCATACCGTCGTAGGGCGTCCACCCGCAGACGCTCGCGATCCAGCGGTTCGTGATTTCGCGCGTTGCCTTGAGGTCGACGAGCGTCAGGTCCGCGTCGTAGCCCACGGCGATGCTGCCCTTTCCCGCCATCCCGAACACCCGTGCAGGCGCGGCGCTCGTCAGTTCCACCAGACGCCGCAGCGACAGCCGCCCCCGGCTGACGTGATCGAGCATGACGGGCAGCAGCGTCTGCACGCCCGGCATGCCGCTGGGCGACTGCGGGTACGGACGCGACTTCTCCTCCAGCGTATGCGGGGCGTGGTCGCTGCCGAGCACGTCTACCGTTCCTTCCCGGAGTGCGCGCCACAGCGCCTCGCGATGCCGCGCATCGCGAACCGGCGGATTCATCTGCGCGAGCGTGCCCAACCGTTCATAACATTCGGGCGCGCACAGCGTCAGGTGATGCGGCAGTACCTCGACCGTCACCCGGTTCCGGTGCGAGGCGAGAAACGCCATTTCTTCCGCCGTCGAGACGTGCAGGATATGCAGCGGCCGCCCCGTTTCGGCCGCCATCCCGACCATCCGGCGCGTCGCATTGATCGCGCTGTCCACGTCACGCCAGCGCCCATGGTCGCGCACGTCGCCCGACGCTTCCACAATCGGACGGCGCTCGCGCAGCCTCGCCTCGTCCTCCGCGTGCACGGCTACGCGCCGCCGGCCATGCGCGAGAATCTGCCGCAGCACGGCATCGTCGTCTGCCAGCAGATCGCCGAACGAGCTGCCCATGAAGACCTTGACGCCGGCGCACCCCGGCAGGGTTTCCAGATGGCCGAGTTCGCCGGCGTTGACGGACGAGCCGCCGATATAGAACGCGACATCGCACCATGCCCGCCCCGACGCAGCCGCGATCTTCCGTTCGAGGTCCGCGCGGTGCAGCGTCGTCGGACGGGTGTTCGGCATCTCGAATACGGCCGTCACGCCGCCCAGCACCGCGCCGCGCGTGCCCGCTTCGAGATTCTCCTTGTGTTCGAGGCCCGGCTCGCGGAAATGCACCTGCGTGTCGATCACGCCAGGCAGCACGTGCAGGCCGTCTGCCTCGACAACCTCACTGGCGCTCCAGCCCCGCGCGTCGAGAGACACGATGCGGCCATCCACGCACGCGATGTCCGCCTCCACGCTTCCTTCCGGCGTGACCACGGTGCCGCTCCGCACCAGCAGATCGGCATGGCGCCTGGCTGCGCCCAGTGTCGTCAGCATGCCGGCGCACACGCCGCAGTGCTGGCCAGTTCGTCCAGGATGCCGGTCGCCGCTTCACGGCGCACGGCATCCGAGAAGCCGATCAGCGCGGGCGCGACGCGTCCCATGCGCGGGTTGTACGCATCCCGCCGGAAGCACTGCGCATAGCCAGTAGCAGTCTCATGCACGATGACCGACTGGACGCTGACGTCCGCCTCGCCATTGCGCATCGGCATCGCGCGCATCACCGCATCGATCAGCACGAAGAACACGCGCGACAGCTGCTCGGCGCTGGGCGACACCGGCAGCGCGATCCACCGCTGCGAGTGGCTGCGGCACATTGCGATATAGGCAGGATCGTCGCACTTCCAGAACACGAGCGTGTGATCGAACGCATCGACGATCTCCCGGACTTCTGCCTTGAGCAGGCCGAAGTCGTAGACCATCTGGCCGTGATCGAGCGCATCGGCTTCGAGGATGATCTCCACGCGATACGAATGGCCGTGGATCGACCATGCGCAACGGTGCGACGACGCGTGCCGCACGACATGTGCGCCTTCGAACGAGAACAGTTTGCGGATCAGCATCAGTATTTCCTTACGGTCACAGCTCGTTCGCGATGCGGCGGTATCCCTGAACGAGCCTCACATTGGTCTGCGCAACGTCCTCGGAGAACTCCGATGCGCTGGCGGTCACCTTCGGGATCGCCGACAGGTCCGTGCCCGGTCCGATGCGCTGGGTCGACGGCACGTAGAAGCCCGCGGGAAGGTTGCAGCCGTCGACCACCGCGTTGTGGCGCACGACGCAGCCTTCGCCGACCGTGCAGTTGAACAGCACGCTGTTGAAGCCGATGAATACGCGGTCGCCGACCTTGCAGGGACCGTGCACGATGGCGCGATGGGCGACGGACGTATGGCAGCCGATCGTGACCGCCGCGCCCGACTTCGAATGAATCACGACGCCATCCTGGATGTTCGAGTGCGCACCGATATGGATCGGCTCGATGCCGCCCTGCGCGTCCGTCTCGTCCGCCCGGATGACCGCATACGGGCCGATGAACACGTTCTCCGCGACGATCACCCGTCCGCAGAGGATGGCAGTCGGATCGACAAACGCGCTTTCATGGACGACCGGCAGATCGCCGCGTGGATTCTTGCGGATCATGCCGGCACTCCGTGGTTCCGGCGCCAGACGGTCCCGTCGGACAGGTCCTCGATCGGGATGCCTGCGCGCAGCGCATCGGCCTCGCCCGATGCGGGCCGCCGGCGTGCCTCGGCGCGGCGGCCCATGGGCAGTTCCACTGAGGCGTCGCCCGTTGTGGACGTCCCGCCGGTATGACCACGCAACGCATCCACCAGCCGGTGCAGGCGGGCGGGCGCGGTTCCAGAGCACGACGCAGCGGGACCGCACGCATACAACGTCACCGCGTCGGACGCCCTGGTCCGCGGAGGCGCCCGCCGGCGGGTCAGCGTCTTGCATAGCGCAACGGGGTGCCTCGTCATCCGGAATGCGCCTCCTGCGCGCGGATGGCGTCCACCGCGCTGAACAGACTGAACGTGGATTCGATCGTTTCGCGTTCGACCGCGCGGGTAATGAACACGATCCGCGAGCGACGGTCCTCACCCGGCCACGCGTCGAGCGGCACCATCGGATGGAATACGTGCTGCACGCCGTGAATGACGATCGGCGTGTCCCTGCCTTCCACGTTCAGGATCCCTTTGATCCGCAACATCGACGGCCCCATCAGCGACAGCAGCACGTCCAGCCAGTCGGTCAGCACCTGGATCGGAATGGGGTCGTCGACCGTGAAGCAGAACGCACGGATCTGGTCGTCGTGACGGTTGACGTCGTGCGCGTGGCCATGATGTTCGTCGTGGTGGTGGGACGCTTCATGGTCATGCGGCTTGCCGGCATGACCCTCATGCGCGTCGTGACGATCATGTCCGCGCCCCTCGTCATGCCGATGCGCATGCGGGTCGTCATGACCATGGCCGTGGCCCGTTTCTTCGTGGCGGTGGCCAGGGTCGCCGGAACGGTACTGCTCCTCGGCCAGCCACCGTTCGACGTCCGCAATCTTGCCGTCCACCGTGAAGAGGCCAAGATCCAGTATCTGGCTGGCCGCCAGTTCGCCGTGACTGACGCGGATGCTCACCGCCGCCGGGTTGATCGCGCGCAGCCGGCCGGCAAGCCGGTCCAGTGCGTCCGCCTCCACGAGATCGGTCTTGGTCAGCAGCAGCCTGTCGGCCATCGCGGCCTGCTTGACCGCCTCGACATGGGCGTCGAGCGTGGCCTCGCCATGGCGGGCGTCGATCGTCGTGACCAGTCCGTCGAGCCGGTAGAGATCCTTCACGTCGCGATGCGTCGCCAGCGTCTGCACGATGGGCGCCGGATCCGCCAGCCCCGTCGTCTCGATCACCACCCGGCTGAACTGACGACGTCCTTCGCGGGCGAATCGCCAGTGAATGTCCTTCAGGGTGCGGACCAGATCGCCCCGGATCGTGCAGCACAGGCATCCGCTGCTCATCTCCACCACGATGTCCTCGCGGCTGTGGGCGACCAGCAGGTGATCGAGCCCGATCTCGCCGAACTCGTTGATGAGCACCAGCGCATCCGCCATTTCCGGCTGCTGCACCAGCCGGTTCAGCACGGTCGTCTTGCCGCTGCCGAGAAAACCCGTCAGCAGGGTTACCGGAATCAGGTCCATTGCGTTCTCCGCGTGTCGTGTGTCCAGCTTGCCGATATCCAGCGGCTGCGCGTCGCTGCCGGTGCGCGACCCGCGCCCGCGTCGCGACGGCCGTTGCCTGTCACGATGCGAACGGCGGGTCGCCGCGCCGGGCAGCGGACTCATGCCGCGCCTTCCTCCTCGGGCACCCGGCCACCCCACGCGGGGAACGGGTCGTCATACTGCGTCCACCCGTGCGGGCCTTCCGCCATTTCGGCGTCGGTCAGCAGGCACGCATCCAGACGCTCGCGCAGTGCCGGCTCGTCCATGTCGATGCCGATCAGCACCAGTTCCTGACGTGCGTCACCGACGTTCGGCTCCCAGCTGCGATCGATGAATTCGAGCGATTCGGGATCGGTCGGCCAATGCGACTTCGGCACCGCCGCCCACCAGAGCCCCGCCATGCCATGCCGGCATACCGCCCCCGCCTGCGACCACGAACCCGCGTGGGTCGGACGGCTCGCGAGCCAGAAGAACCCCTTCGAGCGCACGACGCCCGGCCATTCGCTGTTGACGAGGTCCGAGAAGCGCTTCGGATGCATTGGACGCCGGGCGCGCCACACGAAGCTGCGAATCCCGTACTCCTCGGTTTCCGGCGTGTGTTCGCCGCGCAGTTCCCGCAACCAGCCCGGCGCCTTCGACGCTTCCTCGAAATCGAACAGCTTCGTGTCCAGTACCCGATCGAGCGGCACGCGACCGAATTCGGAGATCTCGATCCCGGCCCGCGGATTCAGGCGGTGCAGGATGGCCATCAAACGCTCGCGGTCTGCCTCGTCGATCAGGTCGGTCTTGTTCAACACGATGACGTCACAGAACTCGATCTGCTCGATCAGCAGGTCAACGACGGTGCGCTCATCCTCGTCGCCGAGCGATTCGCCGCGCGAGCGCAAGCTGTCCTGCGAGCTGTAGTCGCGCAGGAAATTGAACGCATCGACGACCGTCACCATCGTGTCGAGCCGTGCGACGTCGGACAGGCTTTGACCGCCCTCGTCCGCAAACGTGAACGTTTCCGCCACGGGCAGCGGCTCGGAGATGCCGGTCGATTCGATCACGAGCTGGTCGAAGCGGCCCTCCTTCGCGAGGCGGTTGACCTCCAGCAGCAGGTCTTCGCGCAGCGTGCAGCAGATGCAGCCGTTGCTCATCTCGACGAGCTTCTCGTCGGTGCGCGAGAGCTGCGCGCCGCCGTCGCGAACCAGCGCCGCGTCGATGTTCACCTCGCTCATGTCGTTGACGATGACGGCCACGCGCCGTCCTTCGCGATTGTTCAGGATGTGGTTCAGCAGCGTGGTCTTGCCCGCGCCGAGAAAACCTGAAAGGACCGTCACCGGCAGTCGTGCATCCATGAAGTAACTCCTTGTTTCCGTATCAGGGGATATCGATCGCAACCATGACGCGCGGGCCGGCGCCGGGCGGCATCGCCGGCGAACGGTGAATCGCCCCGCGCGAGCGTCTATCGGGCCACCGCTCGCCCTTGAGGACGGCAACGGCGAAGAGGGGAATGCGGTGAACGCCCGCGCTGTCGAGAATCAGGCCCGAGAACTCGTCCGGCAGTCCATTGCTGCCCGGCCCGAGCCGGCTGCGATCGGCACACCGGCCTTCGAGATAGTCGGTGCCGGGACCACGCCACGTACATAACAGTCGTGCTGGCACGTTATCGACGTGAAAGCGCGGGCATGTGGTCCGCGTGGCGACCTCGATGCGCAGCCTTGCACTGCGGCTGCCGAGCAATGCACAGAGCGTCGCCGCCAGCGTTGCAAGCTCGCGCCCGAACGCTGCGGACCCCGGTAGCCGCGGCCACGGGCCGTCGACCGCCGGCTCGTCTTTCTCCCAGAGCGCCATCCAGCGCGCGGCATCGGTACCCGCGCGAATGACCGCATCCAGGTAGCCGCACACGCGTGCGTCGCGGCTCCGCCGCGCCCATGCGATCTCGCACCCCGGTTCGTGGATCGCAGACAGTTCGCTCGCCAGGTGTTCGCACGCCTGTTCGCAGACGCCGACTTCTTCCGCATGCATGACCCGCTTCCTCAGTCCAGCTCCGGAGCCAGGCGGGGACCTTCCCCACGCTCCAGCGTATGCCCGGATTATAGCCATAAATGCAACTTTGTTGCATTTATGAGGCGCCGGCTTTGTGCGGCTGCGCACGGACAGCGGAGAGCGGCCCGGATAGATAGCCAGACTCGTGCAGGCTGCCGGTGACGATCCCGTAACGCTCTGGACTGCGCTGCACCGGAGCGACATGCGCCGGCTCTGGCTTCCGGCGCATGTCCGTGGGGCCATGCTCGATGTCGTAGAACTCCGCCCGCCCGCCGCGATACACGGCGCTCGTTCAGCGCATCGCCGGAGCCGACGCCACCACCTCGTCGTCGTCATTGACCAGACGTCCGGTGTTGTATTCGGTCAGGTCGTTCTTGAACCGGCTGTAGAACACGCCCACGCTGCCCCTGTTGGGGCCGCTCGCGAAGCACAGGGACAGGTGGGTCGATACGGCCTTGTCCTTCTGCGCCTCCGGATTGCCGATGAGACACTGCCCGGCCGCATCATGTGGACCGTTCGCATGCAGTTCGTAAAGCGCCGGTGCGCGCTCCGTGTAGGCGGCGTTGCCGGCAACCGACCAGGCTGGGTCAGCTTGAACGGGCATTCAGACGCCATGGACAACGCCCTGCTTTCAAGGTGGATTGATTGCAGCCGATCGATAAACGACGCCCCTCGGTCATCGAAAGCGTGTTTCCACATGACGCCAGTGTCGATTTGCGGTGCGCACGGCCACACTACCTGACGAATAGATTCCAGTCGCGACGCATAAAACCCATGCACGGCGAGCCGCCCCGCTTGTCTTTGTCGCACTGCAAGGCTAGATTCACGTTCAAACGGTACCAATTCGTGCGGATCACGAATGATCGTCCGTCGTTCGGGCCTGGTGACATTCGAGACCCTTCGAAGGTGACTTGACATGCGGCACGGCAACAGAGGTACCGATCATCATCGCGTCCCCGAAGCAGAAACGTACGCGCATCTCGCCGGGGCGAGTTTCGTGCTGGCCGCGGTGCTTGCAATTTTCGCGTGTTCCGGCACCCTCGGGGCCGAGTTTCGCTGGATCGCCCCGCTTGCCGCCGCCGCGCTGAACGTCCTGCTCGTGGCCGTGGCCGCCCAACTCGCTGCCGAACCGCAGTCGCCGCCCCCCGCGGCGCCCACCGGCCCCACGGACTGGAACCTCCTGCGCGCATCATGGTGGCGCGCCGCCCCCGACTTCGCACGCGCGGCGTTGCGCACGGTTCGGTGGTGGCCCTGGTGCGTGCTGATCGGCGCCACCTTTTCGTTGCTGCTTTGCGCCGCCACCTGGTTCGTCTTCGGCCAGCGGCCCCTCGCATGGAGTCCTTCGGCGCATGGCGCCGTGGTGCTCGCGTGCGCCGCGGCGCTCGTGCTCGCCTTCGTCACGCTCGTCGCCGAACGTCTTTTCGCCGCGCGCGCCAACGCGAACCACGCCGATGCCGTCCTCGCCGGCGCATTGCGCGTCGTGCTCGTCACCGCGCTCGTCGGCGCGGCCTGCGCCGCGCTGTACGCATGGGCATCGGTCGACGCACGCTGGCTCGCCTGGGCAGCCGCGCTTCTGCCCGCCGCGATCGCCTGCGAGTACGCGGTACGCGCCGCGCTCACGTGGTTCATGCCGCCCAGCGCATCGGCCACGCCGGTCCAGGTCGTCGACAGCACGATCGCGCACTGGCTGATGCGTCCGCCCGCATCGCCCGCCGAACTCGGCGCTTCGCTGCGCCGCCGCTATGGCATCGACCTGCGCCAGAGCTGGGTGCTCTACAGCACCGTGCGCATGCTGCCTGCCGTGTGCGTGGCGCTCGTGACCGTCGCATGGCTGCTGAGCGGCGTCACGATCCTGCAGCCCGACCAGCGCGCCGTCTACGAGCGCTTCGGCGCCCCCGTCGCGGTGTGGCAGCCGGGTCTGCACGCGGGGCTGCCCTGGCCGTTCGGCCAGGCCCAGGTGCTCGACAACGGCGCGGTGCGCCAGATCGTCGTGTCCAGCGGCGCGGACGCCATGGACGACGGCGGTGACGGGAGCGCCGCCGCGCCGCCGATCGACGCCGACGCCCGCACGCCCGAACAGCTCGACCGCCTCTGGGACGTCGTCCATCCGTGGGAGACCACCCAGGTGATCGCGGGCGGCAACAGCCAGCAGCAGAACTTCGAGATCGTGAGTGCCGATGTGCGGCTCGACTATCGCGTCGGCGCGAGCGATGCCGACGCACGCGCGTCGCTCTATCGCGCAGCCGACGTCCCCGCCGTCGTGCGTGCCGTCGCGAACCGCGAAGTCGTCCGTTATCTCGCTTCGCATACGCTCGATGCACTGATCGAGGCGCGCCAGACCGTCATCGCCGAGCGCCTCCGCCGCGCCGTGCAGCAGCAGCTCGACACACTCGGCAGCGGCATCGAGGTCGTGGCCGTGGTCATCGAAAGCGTGCATCCGCCCGCGGGCGTGTCGGCGGCGTGGCATGACGTGCAGGCCGCGCAGATCCGCGCGGCGGCGAGTGTCGCGCAGTCCCGCGCGCTCGCGGCGGGATTGATGGGCCAAGCGCAGGAACAGGCGCAGACGGGCATCGCCGCAGCAAGTGCTGCGGCCGCCGAAACGCTCGCTACTGCGCGCGCGCAACAGACCACTTTCGCCGCCGACATCGCCGCCGGACAAGCGGGCGGTCGCGCGTTCGCCTTCGAGTACTACCTGCATAACCTGCAAAAGGGTCTGCAGAACGCCAACCTCACGGTGATCGACGATCGCCTCGTGACCGGCAACCGCGCGACGATCGACCTGCGTTCGTACAACGCGGGCGACGCCGCCGGCGCGAAACGGCTGTATTGAACCTGAACGTCCATTCCAATCGCGAGGAGCATGGATTGAGCGGCTCACACTTTCCTTTCCATCACGGTCACGCGGGCCATGCGCACGCTCATCGCGGTCACGGCGACGCGCAAGCGGGCGGCGGCGGCAAGGGCTTCGCGTGGCGTGTCGCGCTGGCGCTGCTCTGCGTCGTGATCGCAGCGGTAATCGCCAGCGTCGTGCAGGTTCACGAAGGCGAAGCCGCCGTCGTCACGCGCTTCGGAGAACCCGTGCGCGTCGTGCTCGATCCGGGCCTCGCGTGGCGCCTGCCCGCGCCCATCGAAGCCACGGTGCCGGTGGACCTGCGCCTGCACACGACGTCGAGCGGACTGCAGGACGTCGGCACGCGCGACGGCCTGCGCATTCTCGTACAGGCTTACGTGGCGTGGCGCGTGCCCGACAACGCCGCGGACGTGAGCCACTTCGTGCGCGCGGTGCGCAACCAGCCGGACGAAGCCGCACGCCAGATCCGTTCGCTGCTCGGCTCCGCGCTGCAAACCATCACCTCCGGTTTCGACCTCGCGACGCTCGTCAACACCGACCCGAACCAGGTGAAGATCGGCGCCTACGAGGACGAACTGCGACGCCAGATCGACGCGCAGCTTTACGCCACCTACGGCGTCCACGCGGTGCAGGTCGGCCTGGAGCGCCTCACGCTCCCCGCGGCGACGCTCTCCGCGACGGTCGAGCGCATGCGCGCCGAGCGCGAAACGGTTGCGGCGCAGCGCACCGCCGAAGGCAGACTCCTGGCGGCGCAAGTCCGCTCGGACGCCGACCGGGACGCGCGTATCGCCGTCGCCGACGCCAACGCGAAGGCCGCCGGAATCGAGGCGCAATCGCGCCGTGACGCCGCCGCCATCTACGGCAGGAGTTATGCGGGCAACCCGCAGCTCTACACGATGCTGCGCTCGCTCGACACGCTCTCGACCGTCGTGAACGCCAACACGAACCTGATCCTGCGCACCGACGCCGCGCCCTTCCGCGTGCTCGTGCAGGGTCCGCCGGGACTCGATGCGCCCGGCAGCGGCGCCGCCGCCAACGCTCGCCGCGCGCCATGAGCACCGGCTCGTTCGCGTCCCGCCACGGTCCCGGCGCGCAGGCCGTGCGCGCCGCGTTCTGGTTCATTGCCGTGGTCGCGGCGCTGGCCGCCCTCGCGTGGGCATGCTCGAACGTGCAGCGCGTGCCGCCCGACAGCCAGGCCGTCGTGATGCGTTTCGGCAAGTTCGTGCGCCACCAGAGCGCGGGCCTGCTGATTGCCTGGCCGCGCCCGTTCGAAACCGTCGTGCTGCTGCCCGGACCCGCGCGCGTGCTGGTGCAGCCCATCGCCGAACTCGACCGGGACGCGCGTGCGCGCGCGCTAGACCCGGCGCCCGCCGATACGACGACGCCATCCAGCGACAGGTCAACGGGAAGCGTCCATCCTGGCGACGCAACAAGCGCGAACGGCCCCCTGCTCTCCGATGCGCTCGCCGGCTCGGGCTACGTGCTCACGGGCGACGCCGCCGTCGTGCAGTTGGCGGCAACGCTCTACTACCGCGTGAGTTCGCCGTACGACTACGTGGTGCAGCAGCCGCTGCTTTCGTCCGCGCTCGAACGGTTGACCGCATCCGCGGTGGCCGAGGTGGGCGCCTCGCGCGATCTGGATGCGATTCTCGTCGCCCGCCCCGAACTGCTCGCCGCCGATGCCCGGATGGCCGCCCAGCGCGAGCGGCTGCGCGACGACATCGCACGCGCGGTCGAGCGCCGCCTGCAGGCGCTCGAAGCGCGTCATGCGGGACTCGGCATCGAGGTGTCGCGCGTGGACGTGCAGGCGAACCTGCCGGCTGCGGCGGTCGATGCGTTCAACTCGGTCCTCAGTTCGCTGCAGACCGCGGAGCGCAACATCGCCGACGCGCGCACGGCGGCCGAGACGACGCGTCAGGCAGCCCGGCAGCACGCGGACCAGATCCTGCAGAACGCGCAGGCCAGCGTCACCGAACGCGTGACGACAGCCCAGGCGGAAACTCAGACCATCCTGCAGCTCGAAGCGCCACTCGATGCGAACAGCGACCCCGGCCTGCTCGCACGGGCCTACCGCGACCGGGTCGCGCAGATTCTCTCGAAGGCGGGCCGCGTCACGACGATCGATCCGTACGACACGTCGAGCCTCGTGCTTCCCGGGAGGGCACAGTGAACGCAAACGTGGACCCCGTCATTCGTCCGGCCGGGAACTCCGCGCCGGCACGCGCCGAATCGGGCGAGCACGACGCGCACGGGCCAGCCGCGCCTTCGGTTGGCGGCGCCTCCCTGCCCGGCGTCACGCTCGCGCCCGCCGAGCGCCGCGCGATCTCGCGGCGCATCGTGCTCGCGCTCGCGGCGGCCGGCTTGCTGCTGCTCTCGCTGGTCTGGCGCGTCGTGACATCCCAGGGACCGGCGCTCGCCGATCTGCTCGCCGGACTCGCCTCGGTGCTCGTCGCCGGGCCGGTGTTCGCCGGCGCCTGGCACAGCCTGAAGTCGCCGGATCTGCATGGCGTCACCGACCGGCTCATTGCGCTCGCGATGCTCGCCGCGTGGGCCACCGGCGACATGGTCACGGCCGCCCTGCTGCCCGTCGTCATGACGTTCGGACACGCGCTCGAAGAACGCAGCGTGTTGGGCTCGCAGGAGGCGATCCGCGCGCTGTCCCGGCTCGCTGCAACGCATGCGAGGCGCATCAAGGCGGACGGCACCGCCGAGGACGTGCCCGCCGAATCGCTCGCGCCCGGCGACCTGCTCGAAGTCGCCGCCGGCGCGCGCATTCCGGCGGACGGTGTCGTGAAGAGCGGCCGATCCGCCGTCGACAACAGCCCGATCACGGGCGAGTCGCTGCCGCTCGAAGTCGTCGCGGCGGATACGGTGTATGGCGGCGCGATGAATCTCGACGGCGCGCTGCGCGTGGAAGTCACGCAGGTGGGCGGGCAATCGACGCTCGGCAAGATCGTCGAGTTGCTCGCACACGCCGAGCGCGCCAAGCCGCCCATCACCGAGGCGCTCGAACGCTACATGGGCGGTTATCTCGCGCTCGTGCTGCTGTGCGCGGCGCTCGTGTGGTTCGTCTCGGCGAACGCATCGGCGATGCTCGCCGTGATCGTCGCCGCCTGCCCTTGCGCGCTCGTGCTCGCGGCTCCAGCGACGGCCATCGCCGGCATCGCCGTGGGCGCGCGCCACGGCCTGCTATTGCGCAACGCGGCGTTCCTCGACCGCGTGGCCGACCTCGACTCGCTCATCGTCGACAAGACCGGCACCCTCACGCACGGCGAACTGCACGTCGTCGACGTCGCATTGCAGCCGGGCGCCGATGCGGCCCAGGTCTTCGCGCTCGCCGCGCAGTTGAGCCGCGGCAGTTCGCATCCGGTGAGCCGCGCGCTGCAACGCTACGCGAACGCGCACGGCCATCACGCGGCCGGCGAGGACGCCGTGCGCGAACTGCCGGGTCTCGGCGTGGTGGCGCAAACCGCGGACGGGCTCGCCGTGCTGGGCCGCGACGCGTTGCTGCGCGAACACGCGCAGGACCTGCCCGCGCCGCCCGCACTGCACGACGGACCGCTTGCCGGCCTCGTGCTGGACGGCCGGCTGCTCGCCTGGTTCGCGTTCGCCGATACATTGCGTCCGGACGCCATCGATGCTCTCGCCGAACTGCGCAAGCTGGGCCTCGCACGCCAGACGCTGCTCACCGGCGACCGCGAGCCAGTTGCGCTCGAAGTCGCCGCGCAGGTGGGCATCGAGCGCGTGATTGCCGGCGCGCTGCCGCACGACAAGCTCGAATTCGTGAAGCAGGAACTCGCGGCGGGGCGCCGTCCGCTCGTGGTCGGCGACGGCCTGAACGACGTGCTCGCCATCAAGGCGGGCGCGACCAGCATCGCCATTGGCGGACGTGGCGTGGATATCGCGGTCGCCTCCGCCGACGTCGTGCTGCTCGGCGACGACCTGCGCCGCATTCCGGTCTGTGTGAGGCTCGGCCGGCGCTGCCGGCGGACCGCGACGGTCAACGCGATTTTCGGCATTGCGTGGACGGCCGCGGTCATCGCGGTCGCTGCGCTGGGCGTGCTCGGCGCGGTATGGATCGCCGTGCTGCACAACATCGGCACGTTCATCGTGCTCGCCAATGCAGGCAGACTGCTGCGCGTCGCCGAACCCGGCGTCACGCCCGCGCCGCCGCCAGCAAGGGGGGAAAGCGGGCCGGCCGCCGGGCATGACGATGGCGCGCCGCCGACTTCGAGCAGCACGACGCGACGGACGAACTGATCACCGCCATTGCTGCGACCTGCGGCAGCGTTCCGGAACCGCTTCAACTACGACTACAACGCGTTCTATCACCGAATAGCCGGGACCTGGCCTCATGGTGCATTCGGACCAGGGCACGGTGTCCTCAGATTCAGGGGGCTGCTCCAAGCCGCATCCGGCGATCTCCGCGCGGGCCACGCGTAAGCGGCCGGTACCGGCGCAGCCCTTTCTGTCGGCCTTAAATTTTCATATAATAAAAATTAAACCGGTTAAATTGGAAATTATTGTGAAAAAGCGGTTGGACGCTGACCTGCTTCCCTACGAGATAGAGCAGGCGTTGGAGGTGCTCGGCGAGAGCATTTCACTTGCCCGGCGCGCGCGTGGATGGACGCAGGCCGACCTTGCCGCAAAAATCGACGCAAGCGTCAATACCGTGGTCAGTCTGGAAAAGGGAAGGCCATCGGTATCGCTCGGGCAACTGGCAAAGGCGCTGTGGACGCTCGACCGGATAGATCTGTTGCGCGAAGTGGCGGCAGTCGATCGCGATACCATTATTCAGGAAGCGGCCCTCGGCAGCATTCCGCGCCGCGTGAGGTCACGACGTGGCTAAGCGCTCCCATCCGGTCTGGGTCTGGCTGCCAGGCGCGGTCGCGCCACGGGAGTGCGGCATCTTCTCGTGGGAGCCCGGACGAGGTGAATTCGGATACGCCGACGGCTACAAGGCATCGGCTGGCGCGATGCCCATTGATCCGATCAACCTCCCCTTTACGCATTCCCGGAAACCGGCGCTCACGACCGACATGAAGGGCGTTTTTGGCGTACTGCGCGACGCGTCACCGGAAGGTTTCGGACTCGACCTGCTGAATGCGAAGTACGGTAGCGAAATGCTCGACGAACTCGATCGCATGGACCTTGCGTCGGGCGATGGTGTGGGAGCCATAGAGGTCTGTGCGGAAGCACGAATCGAAGCAAAGAGCGCCTTCGTGCCGCCTCCCGAAACGCGCCTGCAGGTCGAGCTTGAGAAGATTGAACCGGGTGTATCTGCGCGGCGCGTGGTGCAGCGGATTGCCGGCACGGACGACGGCACCAGTCTCGGCGGCGAGAAGCCGAAGCTGACCATTACGCGAGAGAGCGCAAGCGGCACCGAATGGTGGATCGCGAAACTACAGGCCCCAAACGATCCACCGTTTCTGACCGCGAGAGAATATGTCGGGATGTCGCTTGCGCGTCGATGTGGCGTCCATACCGCAGACGTCGAGTTTTGCCACATTGGCCCTCATCCCATTACCCTGATCAGGCGCTTCGATCGCGCAGTGACGCCGGCCGGCGTGGAGCGAACCCTGTTCGCGAGCGCGGCCACGCTCCTTCGCCTGAAATCGGATGACCGCGACGATCCGCGTCGCTCGTACGTCAATCTGGCCCACGAGCTCCGTCGATGGTGCGGGAACAGGGAATATGACCCGTCCGAAGAGTTGCGCGAACTCTGGCGCAGGATGGTCGTCAATGCGCTGGTTGGCAACTACGACGACCATCCCCGTAACCACGGCGTGATTTTTACGGAGCGTTCGTGGCGCCTGTCACCGGCTTATGACATCGTGCCCATTCCGGTGAGGAACCCGGAGCAAAGCGGAACCGTGCAGGCGATGGCGATCAACCGCGAAGGCCAGCGCACCGTCACGGCCGCGGCCCTGGTCGCAAGCGCCGAGGTGTTCGAATATTCCGCGGCCGAGGCGTGGGAGATCATTCGGGCGATGGCGGCACAGGTCCATGAAGGGTGGCGTGACCTTTACATCCGCGACTGTGGTCTGACAGAAGAGGAGGCTGACCGGCAGCGATCGGCATTCCGCTTTGCCGAGAAGGTCGTGACCGGCCAGCAGTCGGTCGATCTGGAGGCACTTGCGACTCGACGCGGGGGGCGGCGAGGCACGGCGGGTCGGCGCTGACGCAGAACGAATATCCGCCTCGCGCGGCCGGTTCATGTCGGGTTGCTGTTTGGCATAAAACAGCTTTTAGAGCCTATAAATTTAACTTTATTGCGAATAAAGATCGGCGGGTACTCAACTGGGTCGCGCGGCAGACGCGGATCGCGTGCGCCGCCACGCCGTCGGAGTCGCATTCGGTCAGATACGGCGGAAACAGCAGAATGCCGTCCGCGCCGCTGGCTTCCGCTGCCCGGGCCTGCTCGATCGCCTGCGCGGTGCCGCCGCCCGCCGGCGCGATGACGGGCACCTTGCCCGCCACCTGTTCGACCGCGGCCTTGACGACGCGATCGACCTCGGCGGACGTCAGCGAGAAAAACTCGCCGGTGCCGCCGGCAGCGAAGAGTCCCGCTACGGAATAGCTCGACAGCCAGTCGAGGTTGCTGCGGTAAGCCGCTTCGTCGAACCGGTAGTCGTGGTCGAAATGGGTAACAGGGAAAGAGAGCAGCCCGGCGCTCAACGCGTCGCGCAGTTCCTGTTGTGTGTATTGGCTCATCGGCGTGATTGCTCCATCAAGAATGAGGGAGACTTTAGGAGGTAGACCGATTCACGTAAATTTCAAACAGTGAATCGATCGATACCTTTCCTGGATCGATCGCCGGGAAAGCCAGGAGAGGGATTACCGGTCCGGACGCGGCGCGGCATACTCATGGCGATTTTTCACCGTGGCGCCGGCCACATCGAACGCTTCGACGAACATCGAGCATCTATGACGCATTCGGCCGCCGACGGCGCGACCGGCGTGTGCCTCGCTGATTACATCAGCATGCCGAAGGGAAGTCGGTACCGATTGCATGCGGCCGCCCTTCCATCGACCAGACGCGACGAGCGGGATACCGCTTCGCATAACGGCATTTCCGGGGGGAAGCCAGAAGCGACGCCGCTCGGGTTATAACCAGACCGCGTCCGGAACGCCCTGCTGAAATGCGCTGCCGACCTGAATCCGAATCTTTCCACCAGTCTCAGCAGAGGTAGCCACCCGGCCCCTGTCAACAGGATGCCGCGTATCTTGAGGAGCCGACGCTCCCCGACGTGCCGCTCGACGCCGCCGCGCAACAGCGCATACGGCGCCGGCCCCATCACGACGATCACCACGTCGTTGGACACAACGGCGTCGAAGTTCTCGACGATGGGCGTCGCAGAGCCGAAACGCTCCGCGATCCGCGGCCGGATCTGCCGCCGCACTTCCTGTGCCGCTGACTCCGGCCGGTCATCGACCTCGCCGTTGTTCCACTGCCGATCAATCCCCATCCGCCAGGTTCGTCTCCCTGACCGACCACTGCGCCGCGCTCAGCCCCAATTCCGCAACCGCGCTGCGATCGAGTTCCCGCCACTGCCGCGCGACGGTGCCGAGCGTATCCTCGTCCTGTATTTCCAGCGCTTCGGCACAGGCGAGCAATGCGCCGAGGCAACCCTCCCGCGAGATAAGCGCGCCGCGGATCGCGCAGGACACCCGAAGCTGGTCGAGCAGTTCCGGCAGATCGATCTGCAGAACCACATGCGCCAGCGACAGCATGCCGGTCAGGTACGCCTCGGCGGCAAGATCGCCGGCCGCTGCGTTGCCGGTCGCGATGCGATGCGCCGCCAGTTCCATGAAGCGGGCTCGCGCGACGACCAGTTGAACCAGCGGATTGACCCGCAGCGGCACATCGCTGCTGCCCGCATACAGCAGCAGTTGAACCCAGCGCACCAGCCGACGCGTGCCCACGCGGGCAATCGCATCGTACAGCGTGCGCACGGCAGGAAAAGCACTGGATGCGGTGGCGTTGGCGAAACGCAGGACGTGCATCGCGATGTCCGGATGCGCCTTTAATGCCACTTCAAGCTTCTCCAGATCCGGATCGCCGTTGAGCAACGTCATCAGTTGCAGCAGCTGGCCGGACGAATTTCGCGCCTTGCGCGCGACCAGCACTTCCGGACGGGCGAAGAAATATCCCTGGAAAAGCGAGCAGCCCGCGCGACACGCGCGTTCGAATTCGCCCTGCGTCTCGACCTTTTCGGCGAGCACCGTTTTCCCGGTTCTCGTGAAACGGTTGACGAGGCGAGCCAGATCGTCCGGCACCGTTGCAGCGAGATCGATTTTGACGATGTCGACGGCCTTCAGGATCTCATCCGGAATATGCCGGTCCGGCGTGACGTCGTCGAGCGCGAGTCGATACCCGGCGTCGCGCAGCGCCCGACATCGCGCGACGAGCGAATCGTCGAACTCCACGGTTTCCAGAATTTCCAGCACGAAATCGTCCGGCGACAGCACTTCGAGCACGTCGTCGCGCAGCAGGCCGCTACCGATGTTGATATAACCGGGATGACCGTCGAGGATGCCCGCCGCGCCGAACCAGCCCAATGCGTTTTCCAGCACCTGGGCGCTCGCCTGCCGATCATCGGTCACGCGTGCGGCATTCGTCCAGTTCTGCCTGAACAGCAGTTCGTAAGCCGAAAGTCTCCCCATTCGATCGAGGATCGGTTGCCGCCCCAGGTAGATGTCCGCAACCAGCGTGGGATGGACCTCCGCCGGTTGCGCATCGAGCCGGATTATCGGCGCGCCCCGTCTTTTCATCTTTGAATCCTTCCCCCTGATAAAACCCAGCTTATATGTTGTTCTGAAGTTCTACGATCCTGCCGAACGGAAACGCGCGCTCGTCCGGCGACCAGGGAAGCAGGCGATCGGCCCAGGGCGTCGCCTGGTCAGCACGCGCCGCACGGACACCCGCCCATCTTTCAAATCTTGATCCGGGTTTCCCTGGCTATGGTCTGCTAACCATCATAACGGAAACCAGATGACAACTTTAAATTGCGCCTTCGACGCAAACGTTTTCTCAGGATTGGCGATCAATAAAAGAACGGGATTTACGGTATCGATTTATCCGGCGGTGGAGCGATGGGCGTCGTTGAAAGCAATTCCCCGATCAACAGCCGCGCGGCAACGGGCAGCGCATCGGGGTCCCGGCACACGATCTGCAGCGACCGCTCGACCCACGGCTCGTCCAGCCTGATCTTGACGAGACCCGGCGTCGCGTCCGGAATGCCGATCTCCGGCAGCAGTCCGATGCCGAGCCCCGCCGCGACCACCTCCCGCCCAACCCGAGCTTTTCCATCGCCTCGTGCGCGTCGATCACCATCATCGCGATTTCGCCGACCGTGATCCGCAGGCTCGTCGCGCGCGAGCGCATGTGTTCGTACGCTTCGTTTTCGCCGAGCCGCTGTGAGTCGATCAGGATGGGTGCGGCCTTTTCGATGTGCCGCCGCGCCTTGATCGCTTCTTCCAGCCTGGCGAGCTTGCTGTTCAGCCGTGGCTGATAACCCGACGACGCGCGCGAGCACGGGCGTGCTCAGGATTCCCGTCGAGCGATACGGCTCCGTGGTGAAGCCGTGAGCATCGATGGATTTTCGATGAGCGACCGCATCGGCGCCGCTACCCGCTGCCGATATCACTCGAAAGCCATCCGGTTTCTCTCGACGAACTCCGCCACCGACTCCGGTTCGCGGCCGATGATCGCCGCCACGATATCGTTGGTGCCGGCCATATGACCGGCCTCGTGCGCGTCGGTGATCCCATGGAGATGCTGCGCGCCAAACGGAAACTCGCCGCCGAATACGGTCCGAACCCATTCTTCCGGTGCGATCTGCTTGTAGCGCACCGCCTTGCCTAGCGTCCGTGCGACGATTTCCGCGATCTGCGGCGGGGTAAGCTCGACCGGCCCGAGAAGCGGATAGGTTTTCCCGATGTGCGCGGCCGGGTCAGCGAGGATCGCCGCGATGACTTCGCCCTGATCGCGAGCGGAGATCGGCGCGAAACGGCCGGTGGGGCCGAACGGTACGCCGTATTCACCATCGCGGATCTTGCCGCGCGTGTAGAGCAGCCATTCGTTGAACGCCGTCGGTCTCAGATGCGTGACGGGCACGCCGCTCCGGTCGAAAACCTGTTCCGCGAGCCAGTGCTGAAGCGCCGACTCGCTTCTTGCGTCCGCGCGGGCTGTCCGCTGCGATATGTTCACGACGTATTCGACGTCCTCTTCCCGTGCGGCCTGCGCGAAATGCACCGTCGCCTGCACGATGCCGGGAAACACCGGATAACAGAAATACGCTCGCTGGACGCCGTTGAACGCGCGCTGAACGGAGCGGAAGTCGAGGAAGTCGCCGGTGACGATCTCCGCGCCCTGCGCGGCGAGTTTCTTCGTCCGCTCGTCGTTCGTGCGAACGAGCGCCCGCACGGAAAAACCCCTGTCCAGCAGAAGCGACGCGGCCACGCTTCCGGTCGAACCCGTGGCGCCGGAGATGAGAATGGTCGGTTTCATGAAATTCTCCTTCGATTAGCCATCTTGATTAAATCCGGCCGCCGAACGAACGGCGTTTCATCCGAGCGGCCGTAAAACGGTGCGTCACGCGTGGCCGAGCAAGACCGCCGCGATGACCAGCGTCGCGCCGACGCCGGTGACGAAAGCCAGTGTCCGGACAACCGGAATGCCGGACGCGTAGGCGATGTAGTGGACGATCCGCGCGCCGAGATAGGTCTTGCAGGCCAGGATCGTGGCCGGCGTGCTCACGCCGGTCAGCGCGAGCACGATCACCAGCGGAGCGAACACCGCGAGGTTCTCCACCGCGTTGGCGTGCGCGCGCCGCGCCCGTTCGGCCCAGGCCGGGTCGGGCGGGAACGCGGGATCGGGATTGGCGAGCGTCCTGCCGACTCCGCGCGTCGCGATTCTCGCGAGTATGTAGGGGACCCACATCAGCACTGTCGCTACCGCTACGATGACCAGGATGCAGGATTCGGGGGTGAGCTTCATGATGGTTACCTCCTGTTGGGCAGCGAGTTTCACGCGGGTTTCGCGCGGGTTTCGCGCGTAACGGGCGGCTCTTCGTTCAGCCAAACGAAGAGCCCGCGCGACGAAGCCTTCCCGCTACCCGTGCCGGGTTGCGACGCTGCGATGAACACCGTCGGCGCCGCCGATGAAAAACGAAACGTTCATCGACGACGCCTCTCGCCGCTTATTGCCCCTGGATCAGCAGACCCAGCGGCGCGAGCGGGCCAACGTGCATCAGTTCGTACTGCGCGTATCCGCCGGACGTGAGCGGCAGCGCGTCGACGGCCGCCTTCGCCTCGTCGATCGACTCGACGTCCATCAGGAAAATCACGCCCGGCTTGTCCTGGCGGAACCAGAACTGCTCGATCTTGCCGTCCAGATAGAGCTTGAGCGTGGCAGGCACTTCGCCCGGCATGATCTGCTGCTTTTGTTCCGGCGACAGGGGCTTGACGATCGATGCGACGGCTAAAACTTTCATGGTGATCTCCTTGATCGAGTTCATTGCGTTGTGCAACGGAAGAGCACTGTAGCGTTCGCGGGCAAAAATATGTATTGTCACAAGTGACAACTTTAGAGTCATTTACGCCATGCGCATCGTCGTACTCGCTCTCGATGGACTGTTCGACACCGGCCTCGCGGTGACGCTCGATGCGCTCACCGCCGCGAACGGGCTCGCGTCCCGCCTGATGGGCGGCACACCTCGTTTCGAGGTATCGACCGTCGGCGTGCGCAAAAGAGTCCGGTCCGGCCAGGGCTTCACGATTCCCGTGCAAGCCATCACGCCCGATCTGAAGCCGGATTGGGTGATCGTTCCGGCGCTCGGCGCGACGACGCCGGAGCTGCTGCTTCCCGCCCTCGAACGGGCGGACGTGAAGCGCGCCGTCGCGCAGTTGCAGGCATGGCACCGCGAAGGCGCACGGATTGCCGCTTCGTGCATCGGCACGTTCCTGCTGGCGGAGGCGGGCCTTCTCGACGATCGGCCGGCGACGACGACCTGGTCGCTTGCGCCGCTGTTCCGGCAGCGTTATCCGCGTGTGTCGCTGGACGAATCGCGGATGCTCGTGCCGACGCACATCGGCGTGACCGCCGGCGCCGCGATGGGGCATCTCGATCTCGCGCTGTGGCTGATACGCACCGCGAGCCCGGAACTGGCGGCCCTCGTTTCGCGTTATCTGCTGGCCGACATTCGTTCTGCGCAGGCGCCGTATGTCATTCCGAACCATCTGGCGCAGGCCGATCCGTTGATCCAGCAATTCGAACGATGGGCGCGCGATCATCTGAAGAACGGGTTTTCGCTGCAGGAAGCGGCCGGCGCGCTGGCCACCAGCACGCGGACGCTGCAACGCCGTTGCCAGGAAGTCCTCGGCAAATCGCCGCTGAGCTACTTCCAGGATTTGCGCGTCGAACGCGCGCAATCGCTTCTTCACGGCAGCGGACTTGACATCGAAGCGATCGCCGCCGAAGTCGGCTATGAGGACGGTGCAACGCTGCGCACGCTGTTGCGCCAGCGGCTCGGCCGCGGCGTGCGCGATCTGCGCGTCGAGCTGCTTTGACGTGCCGGGTCCCGGCTCCGCGCGATGGCGGCGCGAATTCCAGTCGAGTCCCGTTGCCATGTCGGGCCGCCCTTTTTTCAACGCCAGGCAAGGCACGACGGCCGTCCGCTGGCGTAAACGGCTGCGAAGCTGGCGGGTATGACGCTGGGGCCTGTCGCGTTCCGGGATTAGACTCTGCATCGTGCATCGCACGGCGAACGGGAGGAAACCATGGCTGACGCAGCGGAGAACGCACAACACTACGAACCGGAAGGCCTGCTGGAACGCCTGAAACTTGCGCTGGCCACGATGGGGCGCGACCGCGGGCGTCTCGGCCCGGAGGATCTCGCACCGCTGGATCAGTTCCATTCTCGCGGACTGGACGCGACGATCGAACTCGCACAGGCGCTCGCGCTGGACGACTCGACGCGCGTGGTGGACATCGGCTCGGGCCTCGGCGGACCCTCCCGTTATCTGGCGGAGACCTACGGGTGCACGGTGCGCGGCATCGACCTCAGTCCACCGTTCGTCGAGGCGGCGACGTTCCTCGCGGAACGGGCGGGACTGTCCGGCAAGGTCGCCTATCAGTGCGCGGATGCGCTCGATCTGCCGTTCGACGACGAGTCGTTCGACGTTGCATGGACGCAGCACGTCGCGATGAACATCGCGGACCGCGCGGCGCTTTATCGCGAAACGTCCCGCGTGCTGCGGCCGGGAGGCCGCTTTGCGATCTTCGATGTCGTCGCGGCATCCGATGCGCCTCTGCATTACCCGGTGCCGTGGGCGCGCGGGCCGGAAGCGAGTTTTCTCGTTAGCGCGCAGCAGATGGACCGTCTGCTGACGGAGCAAGGGTTCCGGTCCCTCTCGCAGGTCGACAGCACGCAGGCCGGCATCGCCTGGTTTGCCGAACGGCAAAAGGCTCGCGCCGGACAATCGGAGCCGCCGGTGCTGGGCCTCCCTCTCGCGATGGGTCCGGGCTTCGGCGAAATGACGGCCAATCTCGCGCGCAACTTGCGCGAGGGACGCGCGGCGCTGGTTCAGGCCATTTACGAAAAGTCCTGACCGAGGCGGGACGCCCCGTGACCGGGCCGCGCGAATCCGGCATCGGCAGAAACGTCGGGCCGAACCCGAGACGATCGTTTAACTGAAGCGGGCAGCTTCACGCGCGTCAGCGGGATACGGCCAGTGAAGGATGGTTTCAAAAGGCGAGCCCGCATGAGAAGGGTATTCAGCGCGTGCTCACCGCGGACTCAGCGCGTACTCAGCGCCTGACGCGCCGGAACCGCGATCCCCGCCTGCCGCATCTCGTTCAACTTCGCATAAACCGTCGTCCGCGACACCCCGAGTTGCCGGGCCGCGGCGGCGACATTGCCGTCATGTTCGGCGAGCGCATTTCGCACCGCATGAAGCGCGCGTTCCTTCAGGCTCGCCGTGTCGTCGCCGGAGGCATCCGCGTCGCCCCCGAGCGAAGAGGAGGTGGTCACCGCCGCAACCTTCCCGCCGCTCCTGCGCATAACCGGCGAATCGATCGGCGCGCGCGCATGCTGAACCCAAAGATGCGTACCGTCCGCGCGCGCCACGCGCAGCGCGCTGCGTTGCGGATGAAGCAGCCGCCTCTGCTGCGCAGGCGACGCCTCCGCGAACAGTTCGCGAAGCTGCATCGAGCCGGACAACGGCACCCCTTGCGCCAACCCGAGCATCCTTCTCGCCAGCCGCGTGGCCGCGCGAACCCGCCCGTCCTCATCGACCGCGACGACACCCGACAACGGCGTGCCGAGCCAACGCGAATCGTGCTGCAAATGCAGCAGGTGACAGTCGCGCAGCGTCGTGAACAACCGCTGCTCGGCCGCCAGCGACGCATACCGGAACTGCTCGCGCAACTGCGCGACGTTGCGGCGGCCGACGCCGGTGATGTCGAGCGCCCCGGCCACTTCGCCATCGAGCCCATACAACGGCACCGCGAGGCAGAAAATCCGCGCGAAGTCTTCGAGGTAGTGCTGATCGCCGGCGACGATCGTTTCCGCGCCGTCGTGAATCACGCAACTGGGGGCCGTCGTGCCGATGTTGGATTCGTTGAGCCGCAGGCCGGCCACGATCGGCAGCAGGCGCGCATCGTCGCAATCCGGGCTGCGGCGCGCATGAATCACCGTGCCCGCCGCGTTCACGCAGAAGATCGTCCAGTCCGTGCCGCCAAACGCTTCCCACAGCCGCTCGATCTCGTCGGTCACGCTGCGATACAGCCGGCGATCGGCGTGCGATTCGCGTCCGCCGCGCACGGCCGCGTCGCCGCCTTCGTAGACCGGCGCCTGCGAAGGCTTCAGGCCGCTCGCCAGCGAACGCTCCCATGAGCGGGCGACGACCGCCGGCAACAATGCGGACGGCAACGGCTCGCCGTCGATGAAGCGCGCCCTGACCGCGCGCAGCGGCGTGCGCGCCGCGACTGACGAAGATAGCTGTCGTGCCATGGTGTTCCGCGTCCGGGTTCCCGACTCGCCGGCCGACGGGCCGGTCATGCGCGAGCGGCGACCGCCGCCGCGCCCCACCGGAAGCATAACGCGAGACGGCGCGGCACCGCGCCGGCGCCGGCGCCGTGCCGCGAAGAGAAGATCACCGCAAGGAATCCGCGCGGAACCTCCCCGCGCAGGATCACTGCGGCAGACGCAGGACAGGCTTCAGCGTGACGCCGCGCGTGCTGTCGTCGGCCGCTTCGTTGATCCGCTCCAGCGGATAGAACTTCACGAGCCGGTCGAACGGAAAGCGCCCTTGCTGATACAGCTCGACGAGCTGCGGAATGAAACGCTGCGGCACGCTATCGCCTTCGACGATCCCGCGAATGCTGCGCCCGCCGAGCAGCAGACTGTTCACGTCGAACGACGCCTTCGTGCCGAGCGGCGGCGCGCCGACGACACCGATCGCGCCGAGGCTGCCGAGCGCCTCGATTCCCTGTTCGAGCACGGCCGGGCGGCCGGTCGATTCGAGCGCGTAATCGACGCCGCCGCCGGTGATCTGTCGAATCGCATCGACCGGATCGGTGTCGCGGCTGTTCACCACGTGCGTCGCGCCGAGTTCGAGCGCGAGATCGAGGCGGCCCGGCACGACGTCGACCGCGATGATCGTGGTCGCGCCGGCCACGCGCGCGGCCATCACCGAACTCAAACCGACGGCCCCCGCGCCGAAGCTCGCGAAGCTGCTGCCCGGCGCGACCTTCAGCGAATGGATCACCGCGCCCGCGCCGGTCTGCACGCCGCAGCCGAGCGGCCCGAGCAGTTCGAGCGGCGCGTCCTTCGGCACCTTCACCGCGTTGTTCTCGCGCGCCAGCGCGAGGCTCGCGAACGACGACTGCAAGAAGAAGTGATCGTGCAGCGGCTGGCCGTTCGCGTCCTGCAACGCGTTTTGTCCGTCGAGGTCGCCGCCGCCGAAGTTCAGGCCGAAGAACTGCCGGCAATACGCGCCATGGCCGCCGATGCACGACGGGCAATGACCGCATGCGCCGTAGGTCAGCACGACATGATCGCCGACCCGCAGATCCTTCACGGCCGGCCCGACCTCCTCGACCACGCCCGCTCCTTCGTGGCCGAGCACCGCCGGCAGCGGCACCGGGTAATACTGGTCGCGTACGATCAGGTCGGTGTGGCAGAGCCCGGCCGCGACGACGCGCACCAGCACTTCGTCGCCGCGCGGCGCGCGAATCCGCGCCGGCTCCACGGTGAACGGCTCGCCCTTCGCGCGCGCGACGGCGGCGGTGATCGAACGGAATCCGGTGGTAATCGTGCTCATGAGCGTCTCCTCAGATCGGGTAGGCCGGCGCTTCGCCCTTGACGGTCAGCCACTGCCACTGGGTGAACTCCTCCCAGTTCGCCGGGCCGCCGATGCTGGTGCCGTTGCCCGACGCACCGACGCCGCCGAACGGATTGATGACCTCGTCGTTGACCGTCTGGTCGTTGATGTGCAGCAGCCCCGTGCGCAACCGCTCGCCCATTCGCAGCGCGCGGCCGACGTTCGCGGTGACGATCGCCATCGACAGCCCGTATTCGGTGCGGTTCGCGAGTTCGATCGCCTCGTCGTCGGTGTCGAACGGCACGACGACCGCCACCGGCCCGAAGATTTCCTCGTCGAACGCGGGGTTTTGCGGCGTGACGCCGCTCAGCACCGTCGGCTCGAAGAACAGCCCGCGATGCGTGCCGCCCGTCTCGACCTTCGCGCCCGCCTGCCGCGCCTGTTCGATCACCTTCGCGACGTGGTCGCGCTGCGCCGCGTTGATGAGCGGCCCGAGCGCGACGTCGCCCTTCGCGGGGTCGCCGACGGTCAGGCTCGCGGCCTTCTCCACCAGCTTGCCGACGAAGCGGTCGTAGATCTTGCGCTGCACGAGCACGCGGCCGGTCGCCATGCAGATCTGGCCTTGATGCAGATACACGCCCCACGCCGTGTTCGCGATCGCGAGATCGAGGTCGGCGTCGTCGAGCACGATCAGCGAATTCTTGCCGCCCAGTTCGAGCGACACCTTCTTCAGATTGCGGCTCGCGGCCTCGCCGACCTTGCGGCCCGCGCCGGTCGAGCCGGTGAACTGGATCATCGCGACGTGCGGGTCGGCGGTCAGCGCCGCGCCCGCGGCGCCGTCGCCCGGCAGCACGTGCAGCGCGCCGGCGGGCAGGCCCGCCAGTTCGAACAGCCGCGCGATCGCGAAACCGCCGCACACCGACGTGCGCGGGTCCGGCTTCAGCACGACCGCGTTGCCGAGCGCGAGGGCCGGCGCGACGGCCCGCATCGCGAGGTACAGCGGGAAGTTGAACGGCGAGATCACGCCGACGACGCCGAGCGGACGGCGGCGCGCGAGCGACAGCCGGCCGGGTTCGGACGGCAGCACTTCGCCGGCCGAACGCGACGGCAGCGCCGCCGCTTCGTGCAGGCACTTCACCGTCACCGACATTTCGAACGCGGCCTTGCCGCGCGTCGAGCCGCTTTCGCGGACGATCCATTCGACGATCTCGTCGAAATGCTGTTCGGCGAGCCGCGCCGCGTGGCGCAATACGGTCGCGCGCCGGTCGTACGGCAGCGCCGCCCACTGCGGCTGCGCGAGCGCCGCGACGGCCGCCGACGCGGCGACGCCCGCCGCGTCCGCCATGCCGATGCGGCCGAGCAGCTCGCCGGTGGCCGGCTCCAGCACGTCGGCCGTGCCGCTGGCGGCCTCCCACGCGCCGGTGAATACGCGGGCGTTCCAGATGGCCTTGTCCAGCAATGGCGGCGACGAATGGTCGAGGGTCATACATTCTCCAAGCTCTGTGCGTGCAAACGATCGATGGGCCGTCGAGGCCCGCTCGCGCAGAACATAGAAGCCGCCTTCGCGGCGGACCATAGGGGTTTTCTCCGGCGGCGCAAAGCCGCGTGGCTGCGGGGCCGGTGGCGCGGAGGTGTTCAGTTTCTGGACAGCGGGAGGGTGAAGTGCCGCGATTCCCGCAACGATGAGGCGGTCCATGTCCTGCCACTCGCTCCATCTTCCGCTCGATATCGGCACATGGAGTGGCGAACGCGTACCCGTCCGTGATTACCGTAGGCCGGCAAACAGTTGGCCGCCATAAACAGGATGAGCCGAAGCAGATCGGGGACGATCAGAGGACGTTCGAGCAAGGTGAGATTCATGCAGCAGAATCCGGCCGACACCCGCCGTACCGCCCGTCCCCCTACGCCCGATTCACATTCCACCCGACCCACTCGTCGCCCAGCCCGATGTCGAACCTCTCGCCGAACTCGCGCGCCGGCATCGGCACGCCGAACAGATACCCCTGCCCTTCGTCGCAGCCGAGCTGCCTCAGGCCGTCGCATTGCGGCACGGTCTCGACGCCTTCCGCGATCGTGCGCAGGTCGAAGCTGCGCGCCATGTCCACGAGCGCGCGCACGAGCGACGCGTCCCGCCCCGACTGCACCATCCCCTGCACGAACGACCGGTCGATCTTGATGCGGCTCAGCGGATAACGCCTCAGCAAACTGATCGACGCATAGCCGGTGCCGAAGTCGTCGAATGCGATGCCCACGCCGTATTCGTGCAGGCGTTGCAGCGAATCGAGCACCGCGTCGTCGTCGAGCACGATGTTCTCCGTCACTTCGAGTTCGAGCGCCTGCGGCGGCAGGCCGTGCCGGTCGAGCACCGCGATCACTTCGTCGACGATGTTGCCGACGCGGAACTGGGCGCCGAACAGATTGACGCCCATCCGGAACCCGGGCGCGCCGTTGCGACGCCAGAACGCGGCCTGCTCGCACGCCTCGTCGAGAATCCACGCGCCGACGGTCGGCGCCAGCGGTCCGCGTTCGAGCGCCGGCAGGAACGCGGCCGGCGACAGCAGCCCGCGCTGCGGATGCCGCCAGCGGATCAGCGCCTCCGCGCCGGTCAGCGAGCCGTCCGCGAAGTCCACCTGCGGCTGGTAGAACAGCACGAACTCGCCGTCGCTGACGGCCCGGTGCAGTTCGATGTTGTACACGCGGCGCGCGACCGCCTCCATCCGCAGCGCCGCGACGAACACGAACGCCTGGCCCGGCCCGTTGTGCTTCGCCCGCGACAGCGCGAGGTCCGCGTTGCCGATCAGGCTCAGCGCCTCCTGCGCGTGCTGCGGCGCGACCGCGACGCCGCAGCACGCGGTCACGCGCACGTCGAAGCCGCCGACCACCATCGGCTCCGCGATCGCCGCCGCGGCGGCGTCGGCGAAACGGCGCGCGTCCGCGGTGTCGGTCACGCCCCGCAGCAGCAGCGCGAACTCGTCCGCGCCGATCCGCGCAACGGTGTCGTCGGGTCGCGCGAGCGCAGTGAGACGCCGCGCGACGTCGCACAGGATGCCGTCGCCGACCGCGTGGCCGAGCGTGTCGTTGACGTCCTTGAAGCCGTCGAGATCGAGAATGACGACGGCCGCGCCGAGCGGGCACGTCAGCGCCGCTTCCGCGTTCCGGTAGAAGCTGATGCGGTTGGCGACGCCGGTCAGCACGTCCGCGCCGGCGAGCCGCTTCAGCGCGTCCTTCTCGTCGCGCAGGGCGCTCAGGTCCTGCAGATGCGCATTGAACGTCAGCACGCCGTTTTCGCGCCAGCAGAACAACGAAAAGCCGAGCAGGAACTCGGTGCCGTCGCGACGCAGTCCATGCACCTCGGGCGGCATCGTCATCCCGTCGACCGAACCCGCGGCCACGGCCCGCGCGATCAGGTCGCGCAACCCGGCCCGGTCGCGCTCCGGCGCAAGCAACTCCAGCGTGAGATCCGGACCGTCGGCGACCGCGTACCCATAGAGCATCGCGGCCGCGTCGTTCCAGTCGAGGATCGTGCCGTGTTCGTCGAAGCGGATCATCGCGGTCGGCGAGCGCCGCTCGGGTTCCGCGAACGGCCGCCGGTCGCGCTCGATGAACAGTTCGACGCGCCGCAACTCCATCCGGTCCGCCGCCATTCTCGCGAGTTCGCGCAGGCGTTCGCGGTCGTCGGCGGAGAAATCGTGATGCGCCTTCGTGTCGATCACGCACAACGCGCCGAGCGCATGGCCGCCCGCCGACAGCAGCGGCACGCCCGCGTAAAAGCGCACCTGGGTGTCGCCGGTGACGAGCGGGTTGTCGTGGAAGCGGTCGTCGAGCGTCGCATCGGGGACGACCATCACGCCGTCCTGCAGGATCGCGTGCGCGCAGAACGACGCGTCGCGGCTCATGTCGACGCCGTCGCCCGCGAACCCGGTGGCGGCGGCGAAGAACACGTGGTCGTCGCCGACCATGTTGACGGCGGCGACCGGCACCTCGAACATATGCGCGGCGATTCGCACGACGACGTCGAGGCTGGGCAGCGGGCGGTCGCTGCCCAGCCCGTATTCGGCCAGCGCGGCTAGCCGTTCCGTTTCCATCGGCAATGCAGGGGGACACTTCATCAACGGTCTCCTCGCCTGAAAGCGGCTTGATGAACACACTTCGCGCAGCTTAACGCCGCAATATGGCATCGGTTCGAAACCTGCGACGGGCGTTCGAAACAACCGCGCGGCCGTTGCCGGTGGTGCGAAACGCGGCTGCCGGCAACCTCCCCCGCGCCGGGCCGAACCGGATAAGCGACTTCCGGTTCAACGGATTATAGGGGCGAAGTCGCACGATGACGCATCGCGTCCGGTTCGCCCTCCGAACCGCCTCCACAATGCCCGATGAAGCGGCCGTCAAACGGCCCCGTTCGATGGCGGGCGCATTCCCTCGCGCTCCAGCCACGAGCGAAACTGCGCGACCAGTTCGTCATCCGATTTCTCGTCCGGCACGTACGTGCAATAGCTGCGCGACGGCAGCCGGGGACCGGCGAACGGCGCGACGAGGCGGCCCGCCGCGAGATCGTCGGCCACCAGCGCGGTCGGTCCCATCGCGATGCCCGCGCCGTCGATGGCGGCCTGCAACGTCAGATAAAAATGGTCGAAGGTCAGCACGGCGGCCGGCTGCAACGCCGGAATCCGCGCCTTCGCGAACCAGTCCGGCCACAGGCGCGGCAGGCTCGACGTGTGCAGCAGCGTGTGCCGCCGCAGGTCGTCCGGCGTGCGAAGCGGCACGCGCTGCATCAGCGCAGGACTGCAGACCGGCAGCCGCTCTTCGGACAGGAACGGCCGCATCGAATAACCGTAGAACGTATCCGGGCCGCCCCGGACGATCACGTCGTAAGCGCCGCTCTGGCTCTCCACCGGCTCGTTCGAGGTCTCCACGCTGACGTCCACGTCCGGATGCGCGGCGCGGAACCGGTCCAGCCGCGGCACCAGCCAGCGCAGCGTGAACGTCGCCGGCGCGTTCACCGCCAGGCGCCGCGACACCGCTTCGGGAAAACCATATCGGACGGTCGCCTGCGAAAGCTGCTCGAACAGCGGCCCGATCTCCGCGAGATACGCGCGCGCCGCCGGCGTCAGCACCACGCGCCGGTTGTGCCGTTCGAACAGCGGCGCGCGCAGCCATTCTTCGAGCAGGCGCACCTGCTGGCTCACCGCGCCGTGCGTGACGTGCAGTTCGGCGGCGGCGTCCTTGAAGCTGCCGAGCCGGCCGGCGGCCTCGAACGCGCGCAATGCATTGAGCGGAGGCAGGGTCCGTTTCATTCGTGAGAGTTCGGCTAACGCGAACGGCCAATTTATCTGGTTTGTTCGCCGCTCACAAGATAGATATCCTGCTTACCTAGATGCCCGGACCGGCCCGGCGCATCCCTTCTCCCCCCTCTGGAATCCGCATGTTCAGTTATACCGGCGGTGTCGTCCTCGTGGCCGCGCTGCTCCACGCAAGCTGGAACGCGATGCTGCACGGCAACCGCGACCGGTTCCTGTCGATGACGTGGATGAGCATCGCGATCGCATCCGTCGCCACGCTCGCGATCGGGTTCGCGCCGCTGCCGGCCGCTGCCGCGTGGCCTTATATCGTCGCATCGGGCCTCGTGCACATCGCGTACAACGCGAGCCTCGTGCGGTCGTATCGGCGCGGCGACCTCGCGCAGGCGTATCCGGTCGCGCGCGGCTCGTCGCCGGTGCTCGTGACGCTCGGCGCAGCGCTGTTCGCGCACGAGGCGATCGGGCCGCTGCACGGGCTCGGCGTCGCGATGGTATCGGGCGGCATCGTCTCGCTCGCGCTGGATGGGCGGCACGTGTCGCGCGACGGCGTGCTCGCCGCGCTGACGACCGGCGCGACAATCGCGGTTTATACGGTGATCGACGGCATCGGCGTGCGGCTGTCCGGCGGCCACGCGTTCGCGTACACCGCGTGGATGTTCCTGTTCTACTGGCTGATGCCGCTGCTGTTCGGCGCGATGCGCGGGTTCGCCGCGTTATGGACGCCGCTGCGCGCCGCGCCGATGGCGGTCGCGTCGTCGCTCGCGGGCGGCATCGTGTCGATCGCCGCGTATGGCATCGTGATCTGGGCGCTGCAATCGGGCGCGATGGGCGCGGTGTCGGCGTTGCGCGAAACCAGCGTGGTGTTCGCGGTGCTGATCGGGCGGGTGATTCTGCGCGAAACGGTCAGCGGCAAGCGGTGGGCCGCGTGTATCGTCGTCGCGGCCGGGGCGGTTTGTCTCGGGATTTGAAGGCGGGTGAGACCGGCTTGCCCGGACCCGGCGCAGCCCCGCCCCGCCACGCATCCGCAGACCCGCTGCGGACTACGGCCTACACCCGAAACACCGCCACCGCCGTGCGCAACTGCTCTGCCTGATCGTTCAGCGAATTTGCCGCGGCCGCCGCTTCCTCGACGAGCGCCGCGTTCTGCTGCGTGACCTCGTCCATCTGCATCACCGCCTGGTTGACCTGCTCGATGCCGCGGCTCTGCTCGTGCGACGCGGACGCGATCTCGCCCATGATGTCGTTCACGCGCTGGATCGCCGCGCCGACCTTGTCCATCGTGTCGCCCGCGCGCGCGACAAGCTCCGAGCCCGACTGCACGCGGCCGTCCGACGTCTCGATCAGCGCCTTGATTTCCTTCGCGGCCGTCGACGAGCGTTGCGCCAGGTTGCGCACCTCGCTCGCGACCACCGCGAACCCGCGGCCCTGCTCGCCCGCGCGCGCGGCCTCGACCGCCGCATTGAGCGCGAGAATGTTGGTCTGGAACGCGATGCCCTCGATGATGCCGATGATCTCGGCCATCTTCCCCGAGCTTTCCGCGATGCCCGCCATCGTCGCGACCACCTCGCCGACGATCGTCCTGCCTTCGGCGGCGACCGCGGTCGCGTCGTGCGCGAGGCTGCTCGCGTGATGCGCGTGCTCCGAGTTCTGCTTCACCGCGGCGGTCAGTTCCTCCATGCTCGCGGCGGTCTGCTGCAACGACGCGGCCTGCTCCTCGGTGCGCGACGACAGGTCGGTATTGCCGGCCGCGATCTGCGTGGTGCCGACCGTCACCGCGTCGGAGCCGGACCGCACCCGCGCGATCATGTCGGTCAACCCCTGGCGCATCCGCGCGACCGACGCGAGCAGGCTGCTGTCGTCGCCGGGCTTCAGTGCGATCGGCACGCCGAGGTCGCCCGCCGCCATCCGGTGCATCACCTCGCCCGCATACGCGGGTTCGCCGCCGAGCGTGCCGGTCAACCTGCGGATGATCTGCCACGCGACCAGCGCGATGCCGGCCGTCGCGACGACGATCAGGCCGATCAGCAGCCAGCCGATGCTCCAGAACGCGGCGCTGACGTCGTCGAGGAAAAACCCGGTGCCGATCCACCAGTCCCACGGCTTGAATTCGACGAGGCCGTTCATCTTGTCGATCATCTTGCCGGTCGTCGGATGCTTCGCGAGCACCAGCATCACCGGCGTGTGCTCGCGGTCGAGCATCTCGCGGTATAGCTCGCCGTCGGGCCGCCCGTCCGGCGCCTTGCCCATGTTGATGCGGCCGATCACGGACGGATCGCGGTGCACGAGCGTCAGGCCGTTCGGCCGGCGCACCCAGAAGAAGCTCGTGTCGGCGTAGTTCAACTGGTTCAGCGCGAGCCGCGTCGCCGTCTGCGCCTGTTCGGTGGTCATCCTGCCGGCGACTTCCTCGCCGTGGAAATAGGTGGCGAGATGCTCGGCCATCCGCAGCAGGTTCGTGACCTGCTCGCGCTTCTGTTCGAGCATCGCCTCGCGCACGCTGTAAAGACTGCCCGCGCCGACCACGACGAGCGCAAGAAGCGCGACCATCGTCAGGATCGCGAGCCGTGTCGAAACCTTCATATATCCCCCGGACTTTTATTCGTTTATTTAAAAGAAGATCGCCGCCTGCCGGCCGGAGATAAAAACCGATTTCCGGCGGTGCGATAAACGCGGCCGAAAACGCGCGCAAGGCATCGGCCGGGGCGCGACATCGCGGGCCCGGCGTCGAGCGTCGAAACGGATATTCAAGAGGTCTCCCGGATTCGCTGGTTCTTATGCCTGAAGCACCGATGCGGCAACGCACCGGCTGGGTTTAACAATTTTATTGACGGACTGATGGTAACGATACCATATCCGGTCAGGCGCCGGCAATTTTACCCGGGTCGTTGTATGGCATTTACGACGAACTAAAACGGCGGGCCTGCGCAGATTCGAAACCATTCAATCCGGTTTCTTTATCTGACGAATTCATTAAATTGATCCGTCGTTTTCGTTAATTAATCAGGAAAGCAAAATCATCCGATATCGAAACGATGCAATCCTGATTTTCTATGCCGCAAAAGAGAAGGAAATGGAGAAAGACGGCAAAAAACCGTCTATAGAGAGCGGAGAATCCGGAGGAACCACGGCCATTGAGCCGTGGCAAAAAGAAGCGCAGTGCCGGCACGACCACCACCGCAGACACCGCAACGCCCGCTACCGGGAGCGGGCGATGAAAACAACGGCAACCCCAACGTTACGAAGCGACCTCCGCCTCGCCCTGCTCCTCCAGCATCCGCATCGCCGCCTTCTCGGCGTTCAGCACGTGCTGGCGCGCGAGCGCCTGCGCTTCGTCGCCGTCGCGCGCCTTCAGCGCCTTGTAGAGCTTGTCGATTTCGCGCAGGCTGCTCGGCAGCCGGTCGGGGTGCATCAGCGACGTCGCGCGCAGCAGGTTCACGCGCGAATACAGGCTCGTCAGGATCTCCTTCACGAGTCCGTTGCCGCAGTTGTCCAGCAGCACGTCGTATAGCGCCGTCTTGGCCTTCAGCACGCCCGCCTGGTCCTGCGCGGTCGCCTGCACGCGCAGCGCCTTCGCGGCCTCGCCGAACTGGGCGATCGCCGCGTCGCTCGCGAGCCGCGCGAATTCGTGCGCCGCGAAACCTTCGAGCAGCGCGCGCAGCGCGTAGAGTTCGGCCGCCTCCTCGCGCGACATCACCGCGACCACCGGCCCCTTGTGCGGCACGTTGCGCACGAGCTTTTCGGCTTCGAGCTTGCGCAGCGCCTCGCGCACGGAGGTGCGGCTCACGCCCAGCGTCTCGCACAGTTCGCGCTCGATCAGCCGCGCGCCCGGCGCGAAACGGCCGCTCATGATCGCCTGGCGAAGCACGTTCTCGACCTGGTGCCGCAGCGTCTCAGGCCGGACCAACTCGATATCAGCCGACATTATTGTCTTCCCGTCCGACAAAAATACAGTCGCTATGATACTTCACTACTGCCCGCTTCAGTGGCCCGATGCAGCGGAATCCGTTGCGTCTGCGCGAATGCGCCGAGCCCGGCGCGCGAAACGATCCGCAATGAATCGTCGAAACGCAGCACCAGCGGCTCCGCGTGCGCGACTTCCAGCGACGCGATCCGCGCGTCGTCGATCCCGTCCAGATGCTTGAACAGCGCCCGCAGCGCATTGCCGTGCGCGACCATCAGCACCGATCCGCCGCCGCGCAGCGCGGGCGCGACGGTGCCGTCCCACAGCGGCAGCACGCGCGCGAGCGTGTCCCGCAGGCTTTCGGTGCGCGGCAGCGCGTCCGGATCGGGCAGCGACGCATCGGCAAATCGCGCGGCAAACCTGGCGACGATCTCGCGTTGGCGCGCGTCGTCGAGCGGCGGCGGCGCTTCCGCGAAACCGCGCCGCCATACGCGAACCTGCTCGACGCCGTACGACGCCGCGGCCTCGTCCTTGTCCATGCCGGTCAGCACGCCGTAGTGGCGGTCGTTCAGTCGCCACGACCGCACGACAGGACGCTGCGGGACGCCGCAGCGCGCGACGATCAGATCGAGCGTGCGCGTCGCGCGCTGGAGCGCCGACGTGACCGCGAGATCGAACCGGAACGACAGCGCATCGAGTTGCTCGCCGATGTGCTGCGCCTGCTCGACGCCATGCGCGGACAGCGGCACGTCCACCCAGCCGGTGAAGCGGTTCGCGCGATTCCACTCCGACTGGCCGTGGCGCAGCACGACGAGCGTGGCGCGATCATCCATGGGCGGCCCCGCTAGTTGTAGCCGAGGATCGCGACGGTGCGGACCGGCGCATGTTCGTCTCCGCTGGAGGCGAGCCGCGCGAGCGGCAACGCCTGTAGCGCGCGGAACGTCGAGTCCGCCGCGTCCGTTCCGCGCGCGGCCACGGCCCCGACAATCCGCGCGCGCTCGCGCTCGCCGTCGCGCTGCGGCTCGGTGCGCTCGCGTCGCATCGGAACCTCAGGCCCCGGCCGCGCCGCGCGCGTTCGCGAGCGCCGCGTCGAGCAGCGGCGCGCCGAGTTCCGCGCCGTGAATGCCGGTCGTGCTGACGATCTCCAGCAGTTCCATCAACTCGCCGGCCGTCGCGCCGTAGCGCAGCGCGTTGCGCATGTGCAGCTTCAGCCCCGGCACGTACAGGTGCGTCGACGACGCGTCGAACGCGCAGTACATGAACTCCTTGACCTTCGGACTCAGCACGCCGGTGCGCCACGGCACCGACGAAAACGCGACGTACGCCTCGAACAGATCGGGATCGAGTTCGAGCAGCCCTTCCCATGTCGCGTGCCAGTAGCCGCGATTCTTCTCGAACGCCGCCTTCAGCGCGAGCTGCCGTTCGTCGAGCGTCGCGGAACCATCGCGCAAGCCCTCTTCCTGAAGGACTTCGAGCAGCACCGGCACGCCGACGTTGCTGGTATGAATGCCGATCGTGCTCACCAGTTCGAGCACTTCCATCAGTTCCTCGCGCGTCGCGCCGAACGCGAGCGCGCGTTCCAGATGATGCGCGACGCCCGGCGCGTAAAGCTGCGTCGCGCATGCGTCCGCGGCAAGCGCGATGAACTCGCGGACCTTGTCGTCGAGATGGCGATGCCGCTGCGGCACCGCCGAAAACTGCAGATACGCGTCGACGAAACCTGCGTCGAGCCGCAGCATGCTGTCCCACGCCGCGTTCCAGACGCCGTGCACCCGCACGAAATCGTCCTTGATCTGCTGCGGATCGCGCGGCTGCGCCGGTTGCTCTGCGAGATGCATCGAGCCGTTCCTCCTGATGATGATGGCGACGAACGAAGCGCGCGCCTCGTTCGTCAACGAAAGGTCAACGCGCGCTCAACGCAGCGTGAGCCCCTTCGGATAGTCCGCCTCGGCGACTTCTTCCTGCCACGTCGCCTTGCCGAGCGAGGTCGCGATGTGCACCATGTAGCTCGCGTCGCTCGCGCCGTGCCAGTGGCGCTCGTTCGGCCCGATGAACACGATGTCGCCCTGGCGGATCTCCTGCGGCGCCTCGCCTTCGACGCAGATCCAGCCCTTGCCCGCCGTCACCTGCAACACCTGGCCCAGCTCGTGCGTGTGCCAGTAGGTCCGGCCCTGCGGCGCGAAAAACACCGTGTTGATCGTCACGCCGCTGGTCGCCGGCATCACCGGGTCGGCGTACACCGTTCCCGTGAACGTCTCACCGCGCTGTTCCGAATGGCCGCCGTCGGCCCTGCCGTGAAATACCTTCATTGCTGCTTCTCCTCGTTACGTTTTCCATCAAAGAGCCGGACGCCGCCCGACACGTCGCCGATCGCGTCCACCACCCGGTTGCTGATTACGTCGCCGTAACCGAGCGCCGTGCCGAGCCCGAAGCTCGCGAGCGGCCCGGACGCGTTCAGCGACACCACGCCGAGTTCGCGCACGCGGTCCACGTACAGCACGACGTCCTTCGTCATCAGCTTGCCCGTGAGGCCGCCTTCCAGATAATCGCCGTCGACGATCTTCGGGAAGCGGTTCAGCGTCGCGAAGTTCACGCCGCTGCTGCTGTTCAGCACGTCGAGCAGCAGATGCAGGTCGAGGCCCGCCTTCTTGCCCGCGACCATCACCTCGGCGCTGGCCGCGAGGCTCACCGCGTTCAGGAAGTTGTTCAAGAGCTTCGTCGTGTGGCCCGCGCCGCTTACGCCCATGTACGCGACCTTCGTGCTGATCGGCGCGAACGCCCATTTGAGCGACGCGACCGCTTCCGCGTCGCCGCCGACCATCAGCGTGAGCGACCCCTTCTCCGCCGCGGCCGCGCCGCCGGAGATGCCGGCGTCCACGTACTGCACGCCGCGCTGCGCGAACAGTTGCGCGAGCCGTATCGTCGAGCTGGCCGCCGCCGTGCTCAGGTCGACCACGATCTGTCCGGCGCGGCAGTGTGCGAGCACGCCGCCCTCGCCCTCGACGACCGCCTCGACGACCTTGCTGTCCGGCAGCGACATCATCACGACGTCAGCGAACTGCACGACCTCCGCGACCGAGCCGGCAGCCTGCGCGCCGGCCGCCGCGACCCGTTCCGGCGTGGCGTCGTAGCCGAGCACGGCGATGCCGGCATCGACGAGCCGCCGGGTCATCCGGCCGCCCATGTTGCCGAGGCCGATGAATCCGATCCGTTCCTTGTTCATCTCTCGTGTTTCCTGTGCAGATAGTGAATCAAAAATCGACGTCCTTCGTTTCCGGTCCCATCAGCGCGCCGACTGCGCCGATCACGCCGCCCACCGACAGCAGCACGACCGACGTGATCTGCAGCGGCATGAACGCGCCCAGCCAGTTCATGTAGAACGCGTAAAACGACGGGATGATGACGGACAGGCTGAAGCCGACGCCGAAGCCGGTCGCGCGCACGTCGGTGACGAAGCGTTCGTTGATGTACGTGACGATCACGCCCCACGGCGACGTGACGAGCACCGCGAGCACGCAGGTCAACACGATGATCGTCGTCAGCGTCAGTCCCTGCACCGTGGCGAGCACGTACAGCAGCACCGAGCCGACGGTCGCGATCAGCGGGCCGACGATCGCGAAGAAGCGCCGCCGTCCGATGCGCTGCGCGATCAGCCCCGACGCGATGTAGCTGAAGAACAGCACGCAGTAGGTAATCATCAGCGTGAGCGTCATCTGGAAACCGGTGAGGTGCAGCGTCTTCACGAGCAGCCCGGTCGGCAGGTAGATCGTGATGATGTTCTGCGTGAGCCAGAAGCCCGTCATCATCACCAGCACCTGCAGCAGGTTGCGTCCGCTCTTGCCGCGCAGCAGATCGGTCAGCGGCAGCTTCTCCGCCTGCGCCGGCTTGTCGCCCGCCTCGCTCTGCCAGATCTCCGATTCCGCGACCTTGTGCACGTAGTACAGCGCGAGGATGCCGGCGAGCACCGCGCCGATCACGAACGGCACGCGCCAGCCCCACTGCGCATACGGCGAGTTCAGGCCGCTCATCGGGAACAGCGCGAACATCACCATCGCGACGAGGTTGATCGTCACGTAAGCGAGCGGAAAACCCGCGATGATGAAACCGCCGACGAAACCGCGCTGCTCCTTCTTCGAATACTCGATCGCGAGCGGCATCGCGCCGGTATAGCCGCCGCCGAGAAAGATGCCGTCGACGAACCGCAGCAGCACCAGCAGCCAGTACGACGCGATGCCGATGCTCTGGTAGCCCGGCAGCACCGCGATCAGCAGCGTGACGACGCCGAAACCCGACACCGACCAGATCGACGCGTTGCGGCGTCCGACGCGGTCCGCGATCATGCCGAACAGCAACGCGCCGACGGGCCGCCCGAGCAGCGTCGTGATGAAGACCAGCGACGCGAGGATCGTCTCCATGCCGCTCGACAGATGCGGCGGCTGAAAAAAGGCCAGCACCGGCGAAAGCACGACCACCGGCAGATAGATATCGAACATGTCGATGAATTCGGAAAAGAACGCGCCTTTGATCGCGTTGCGTCGCCTCGTTTCGATCGACTGCCCGCCGTCCGACTGCACGGCTTCGTTCGCAGTTAGGGTCTTCATCGTTGTTGTCTCCAGTTCATTGTCCGCGCTTCGCGGCGCCGGTTTGTTCCCCGCGCGGCCGGCGGCGCGGCGCACTCACGCGCGCCCCGCCCGGCCGCCGCCGTGGTTCAGGTTGCCGAAGTCTCCGCCTCGTAGGCCTTGATCGTCTCCGTCGCGACGCGGAACGCCGCGAGCGCGAGCGGCACGCCGCAATAGATCGCGGCCTGCATCAGCACCGCGCGGATCTCGTCCTTCGTCACGCCGTTGCGCAGTGCGCCGCGCACGTGCACCGACAGTTCGTGGTGCTGGCTCATCGCGGTCAGCATGCCGAGGTTCAACAGGCTGCGGGTCTTGAACGGCAGCGTCTTGTCGCCCCAGATGTCGCCCCAGCAGCTTTCGGTGACGAACTTCTGCATCGGCCGGTTGAAGTCGTCGGCATTCGCCCACGACTTCTCCACGTGCGCCGCGCCGAGCACTTCCTTGCGGTTCTCGAAGCCCTTGTCGAAACGTTCGTTCGTGTCCATCTTGCGATCCTCCCGGTGTCCGGTTTCATTCAGCATTGCCATTGCATGACAGCCTGATTGAATGCTTGTCATACAATGAATTCGAGCAAAATTTTTTTTGGCCTCGCGGCCCGGCGACGCGGCTCACGCGTCGCCGTAACCCACCAGCGCCTTCGTTTCCAGATACTCGCGCAGCCCGGCTTCGCCCCATTCGCGGCCGTTGCCCGAACGCTTGTAGCCGCCGAACGGCGCGTGGAAGTCCGCCGGCGGGTAGTTCAGATGCACGCCGCCCGCGCGCAACGCGCGGCCCACCTTGCGCGCGCGGTCGAGATCGCCGGACTGCACGTAGGCCGCGAGGCCGTAGTCGGTGCCGTTCGCGATCGCGATCGCATCCGCGTCGGTGTCGTAGGCCAGCATCGACAGCACCGGCCCGAAGATTTCCTCGCGCGCGATCGTCATGTCGGGCGTCACGTCCGCGAACACCGTCGGCTTCGCGTAATAACCGGTGTCGAGGCCGGCCGGCCGTCCCGTGCCGCCGGTCACGAGCCGCGCGCCTTCGTCGATGCCCTTCTGGATCAGCATCTGCACGCGCTCGAACTGGCTGCGGTTCACGAGCGGGCCGAGCTGCGTCGCCGGGTCGTCGGTCGGGCCGACGCGGTACGTTTCGGCCGCGCGTTTCGCGATCTGCGCGGCGTCGGCCATCAAATGGCGCGGCACCAGCATCCGCGTCGGGATCGAGCACGACTGGCCGGAGTTCGTGAAGCACGCGGCGACGCCGCGCGTCACCGCCGCTTCCAGGTCCACGTCGTCGAGCAGGATGTTCGCGGACTTGCCGCCGAGTTCCTGCGCGACGCGCTTCACGGTCGGCGCGGCCGCCTGCGCGACCAGCACGCCCGCGCGGGTCGAGCCGGTGAACGACACCATGTCGATGTCCGGATGCGTCGCGATCGCCTCGCCGACGCCGGGGCCGTCGCCGTTCACGAGATTGAACACGCCGGCCGGCACGCCCGCTTCGTCGAGCACTTCGGCAAACAGCAGCGTGCTGAGCGGCGAATACTCGCTCGGCTTCAGCACCATCGTGCAGCCGGCCGCGAGCGCGGGCGCGATCTTCACGACGATCTGGTTGACCGGCCAGTTCCACGGCGTGATGAGGCCGCATACGCCGATCGCTTCGAGCACGACCCGCGTGCTGCCGCGCTGCTCCTCGAATGCGAAGTTTTCCAGCACCTCGATCAGCGCGTTCAGATGCGCGGTGCCGCGCGCGGCCTGACCGTTGCGCGCGAACGTGATCGGCGCGCCCATCTCGCGGCGCATCAGCTCCGCGAACTCGTCGTAGCGGCGCTCGTAGACCCGCAACACGCGCTTGAGCAGCGCGACGCGCTCCGCGACGCTGGTCGCGGACCACGATTCGAACGCGCGCCGCGCCGCCGCGACGGCGCGGTCCACGTCGTCGGCGTTGCCGAGCGCGAGCCGCTCGAACGGCGTTTCGGTGGCCGGATCGATGACGTCGAACCAGCGGGGCGACGCCGGTTCGACCCAGCGTCCGTCGATGTAGAACTGTGCAGTGTGTGACATGAATACTCCGGATGACGGGGGCGGGTTCACGACCCGGTGCCGGGCAGCAGCCGGTACATTTCGGTGTGGTCGGTCGCGGGCGTCGAACGCTGCGCGGCTTCGTCCCACATCGCGACGCAGGTCTGGCCGAGCGTCATCGGATAACCGACCGACTCCGCGAGCGCGCGCGCGATCTTCAGGTCCTTGGTCATCAGTTGCAGCGCGAAGCCGGACCCGAACGTGCCGCTCAGCATGAACTGCTTGACCTTGTTCTCCGACGTGTTGCTGCGGCCCGACGACGCGTTCAGCACGTCGGTCATCACGCCCGGCTCGATGCCGAAGCGTTCCGCGACGTGCAGCGCCTCGACGGTCGCCGCGAGGCCGGCCGCCGACACGTAGTTGTTCAGCGCCTTCGCCGCGTGTCCCGCGCCCGCGCCGCCGATGTGCAGCAGGCTCTTGCCCATCGCCTCCAGCACCGGCCGGCAGCGCGCGAACACGTCCTCGCGGCCGCCGACGAGAATCGCGAGCGTGCCGTCCTTCGCCTTCTTCACGCCGCCCGACACGGGCGCGTCCAGATACGCGAGGCCGCGCTCCTCGACCACCGCGCCGAGCTTGCGCGAGCGTTCCGGCTCGGACGAACTCATGTCGATCACGACCGCGCCGGCCGGCAGGCGGCTGACCCAGCCGTCCGCGCCGCTGCCCAGCAGCACGCGCTCGACGATCGCCGAGTTCGGCAGCATCGTGATGAGCGCGTCGAGCGAGCCGGCGTTGTCGTGGCTCAAGCGTTGCGCGCCGGTCTGCGCGGCGACCGCTTCGGCGCGCGCCGCGTCGGCGTCGTCGATGAACAGTTCGAAGCCCGCGTTCGCGAGGCATTGCACCATCGGCGCGCCCATCATGCCGAGGCCGATGAAGCCGATACGTTTCGGTTGACTCATGATGTCCGCCTCCTAGCGCAGCGCCGAAAACGCGGTCGGCGTCAGAAACTGGTTTTCGATGCGCTCGACGATCGGCCGTTCCGCCTCGGTCGCGCTGCGCTTCGCGATCCAGTCCGGGTCGGCCTGGAACGCGTTCCACTTCTGCTCGCGCTCGGCCAGGCTTTCCCACTCCAGCAGATACGTGAGCGCGTGATTGTCCGGCCCGATCAGCGTGGTCCAGAAGCCGATCTGGCGGATGCCGTACTTCTCGAAGAAGCCGAGCGTCGTGGTCGAGAAGCGCTCAAGCAGCGCGGGCAGGCGCGTGGGCGCGCAGTGATAGATCCGCATTTCAACGATCATCTTGTTTCTCCATGTGATGTGGCGTCAGGCGCCGTTCAATCGTCGAGGCCGTCGGCGGACGACCAGCGTTCGACGTACCGGACGAGTTCCGTCATGTCGCGCGCGGCGCCGTCCTGCATCGCCGCGTAATTCCAGATCTGGCGCGCGGCGCTGCCGACCCACATCGGCACGCCGAGCGCCTGGCATTCCTCGACCGCGAGGCCGATGTCCTTGCACACGCTGCCGACCGGGAAGCCGAAGTCGAACGTGGCGGGCAGCACGTGCTTCGGGAACTTGTCCAGCGTCGCGCCGTTCTTGCCGCTGCCCGCGTTGATGACCGCCATCATCACCTCGGGGTCGAGGCCGCCGTGAATGCCGGCGACGTACGCCTCCGACGTGATCGCGAACGCGGTCGTGGACAGCATGTTGTTCAGCAGCTTCAGCAACTGGCCCTGCCCCGGCACGCCGCCGACAACGAACACCTTGCCGAGCACGTCGAACAGCGCGCGCACCTCGTCGAGCGCCGCCGGCGCGCCGGCCGCCATGATCGCGAGCGTGCCCTTGCGCGCGCCCGCCGCGCCGCCGCTGACCGGCGCATCGACCGTTTCAACGCCGTGCGCGAGCAGCCCCTGCGCGACTTCCTTCTCGACCCGCGAGCCGACCGTCGACAGGTCGACCAGGATCTTCAGCGCGCTGCCGCCCGCGAGGCCGCCGTCGCCGATCGCCACCTGGCGGAAAATCGCGGGCGTCGGCAGGCTCGTGAACACGATGCGCGCCGTGTCCGCGACCTCGCGCACCGACTGCGCCGCGTGCGCGCCGAGCCCGGCGAGTTCCGCGACGGCCGCGTCATCGCGGTCGTACACGATCAGGTCGTGCCCCGCCTCGATCAGCCGCCGCGCCATCGGGCGGCCCATCGTGCCGACGCCCACGAAGCCGAGCCGCCCCTGCTTGCGCTCGTCTGTTGCCGGACCATTCGTCATGTCCATCCTCGTTCTGTGAAATGTGAATAACCGTTGTGTCAGCGGGCCGCGTGCGCCGCGCGCATCGGCGCGGCCGCATCGGGCGCGGTGTCGAGCTTCCAGAGCAGGTCCGCGACCGGCTGCGGCGCGACGCCGGAGCCGCCGAACGCGGCCAGTTGCCGGAGCTTGTCCACGAGTTCCACGTCAGCAAGCGGCGCGGCGAGGCTGCCGCGCGCGGCCAGCACCCGATGCGCGATGCGCTCGCCGGAGCGCAGCGCCAGCGTCACCTGCGCGGCCTCGACCGGCCACGACGGATCGTCGATGAAGCGCAGCCGGCTGCCGAACGCGCGCAACGCCGGTTCGGCCACCGCGGCGTCGCTGAATTCCGCGAGCCCGGCCTTGCCGCGCGCAAGCGTCACCGCGACCGCATGCTGCGCGCTGACCTGCGATTCGCGGCCGGTGCGCACGCCGGGACGGTCGGTGCGCTCGCGCAGCAGCGGATGGCCGAGCAGCTCGACGGACTCGATGTCGTCCAGCGTCCAGCGCGCGTCGCGGCGCAGGTCGAGGCACGCGTCGATCACCGGATTGAGCACCACGCCGCACGGATACGGCTTGTACGTGTTCGACAGCAGCGCCCATTCGCGCCCGAGCCCTTCGGTAATGCGGCTCGTGTCCGGCTGCGTGCAGACCACCTTCAGAAAACCGCGCGCGCCTTCGAGCGGCGCATCCGGTCCGGCGAGCCCTTCGTCCGCGAGCAGCGCGGACAGCAGCCCGTTGCGCGCCGCGTTGCCGACGCTGACGCTCTTCGACATCGTGCCGAGCGTTTCGACGAGGCCGCCCGCCTGCCCCGACGCATGACCGAGCGCCCATGCGGTCCGCGTCGCATCGAGCCCGAGCGCGTGCGCGACGGCCGCCGCCGCGCCGAACACGCAGCACGTCGACGTGATGTGCCAGCCGCGCTGATAGTGCTCCGGCGACACCGCGTTGCCGATCCGGCATGCGACCTCGACGCCCGCGACGAACGCGAGCAGCAGCGCCTCGCCGGTCATCGGCCGGCACTCCGCGAGCGCGAACAGCGCGGCGGCGATCGGCGCGGTCGGGTGGATGATGGTCGGGATGTGCGTGTCGTCGAAGTCGAACACGTTCGCGCTCATCGCGTTCAGCGCGGCCGCGTTCAGCATGTCCATCCGCTCGTTGCGGCCGACGATCGTCGCGCGTTCGTTCGCGCGAAAACGCCCGTACACGCCGACTGCTTTTTCGATCGTCGGATCGTGCGCGCCCGCGAGCGCCACCGCGAAGTAGTTGACGAGCGAGCGTTTCGCTTCGTGGCGCACGTCGGGCGGAATATCGGACCACCGCAACGCGCCGACGAAACCGGCCAGCGCGCGCGTCACCGCGCCTTCGTGCGACGGCCGCATGGCGTTCGCGTTCGCGTTCGTGGTCGTGTTGGTGTCAGCCTGCAAGCCAGCCTCCTTCGATCGGCATCAGCGCGCCGGTGATCTGGCTGCCGGCCGGCCCGCACAGGAACGCGGCCAGTTCGCCGACGTGCGCGGCGTCGATCAGCTCGCCGCCCGGCTGCTTGCCCTTCAGGAACTCGCGCACCGCGTCGCCGCGATCGAGCCCGCGCGCGTCCATCAGTTCGTGGATGCGCCCGTCGATGTTCGGCGTCAGCACCGAACCCGGACACAGCGCGTTGCACGTGATGCCCTGCCCGACCGTCTCGATCGCGACCGAGCGCGTGAGCCCGAGCAGCGCGGTTTTCGTCGTCACGTAATCGACGCGGTTCGCGACCGCGCGCGTGCCGTACACGGACGTCATGTTCAGGATGCGGCCGAAGCCGCGCTCGCGCATGCCGGGCAGCGCGCGCTGGATCGCGCGGAACGCCGCCGTCACGTTCACCGCGAGCGCGTCGTTCCAGCGGTCGAGCGGGAACGCGTCGAGCGGCGCGAAGTGGCGCACCACCGCGTTGTTCACGAGCACGTCGAGCGTGCGAAGCTGCCCTTGTGCCGCGTCGAGCAGCGCATCGACACCCGCCGCGCTCGCGAGATCCGCGTGCACGTAACCGACTTCGACGCCGAATTCCGCCGCGAGGCCGGCCGCCGTCGGCGCGACGTCCTCCGGCGCTTCGAGGCCGTGCAGCACGATATCGCAGCCCGCCGCCGCGAGCGCCTTCGCGATCGCCAGCCCAAGGCCGTTCGACGAGCCGGTGACGAGCGCGCCCTTGCCGCGGAGCCTGTCCGGTTGCGTCATTTATTGCTCCGCCGCGCGGGGTTCGAGATCGAGCCGCACGATCCAGCCTTCGGTCTCGGCGTCGTGCGCGGGATAACGCGTGAGCACCGCGGGATCGTGGCCCGGAATCACGTGGTCCGGCGAACTGGCGAGGCGGTGCGCGGTCTCGTAACCCTCGATCATGTCGCCGACGTTGTAGACGACCGGAAACGGCCGGTGGTCCTGCATGTTCGCGTAGAAGTGCGACGCGTCGGAGGCGAGCACGACCCAGCCGCGCGCCGTGTGCACGCGCACGACCTGCAGGCCGTTCGTGTGGCCGCCGACCCAGTGCACGCTCAGGCCCGGCGCAAGTTCCGACGCGCCGTCGTGGAACTGCACGCGGCCGGCGAACAGCCGCCCGACCATCGACTTCACGTCCTCCGGCTCGAACGGATGGCTAAGCGCGTGGTGACACATGCAGCGGCCCGTGCAGTACGCCATCTCCCGGTCCTGCAGGTGGTAGCGCGCGCGCGGAAACAGCGCGGCATTGCCCGCGTGGTCGTAGTGCATGTGCGTGATGACGATGTCCTCGACCGCGTCGGCGCGAATGCCGAGCTTCGCCAGGCCGTGCTCGACCGGGGTCGTGATCGTGCGGCCGCGCTTGTCGGCCATCGGCTGGTCGAAGCCGGTATCGACGAGGAACGTCCGCGATTCACCGACCACCGCCCACACGAAATAGTCGAGCGGCATCGGCACGTCGTGGGAATCGCCGCCGATGAAGTTGTCGCCGGAGCGGCGTTCGAAATGCGCGTACTTGATCGCGTAGATACGGTAGTTCTCGATCGGTGATTCCATGTCTCGTCTGTCCTTTCGTTGTTGATCTGTACTGCGATGCCGCCATGCCGCGAGAGATCGGCGCGTCATTCGACGACGGCTGCCGCCGCGTCGCCCGCGCCGCCTTCCTTCTGCGCGCCGTCCGTGCCGGCGATGTCCGCCGCGATCGACTCCAGCGAGCGGCGGCGCGTTTCGGTGCCGAGCAGGCCGACGATCAGCGCCTGCGCCAGCAGCGTGCCGACGATCAGCGTCAGCACCCCGGCGATGCCGAAGCGGGTGAACGCGCCCGCCACCGCGAACGGCACGAAGATGCTGACGCCGCGGCCCACCGTGTTCGCGAGGCCCGAGCCGCGCAGCCGCAGTCCGGTCGGGAACAGTTCCGGCACGTAGGTCGCGACGCTGAACGACGACAGCACGTAGATGCATGCGGTGATCGCGAAGCCGAGCGCCGCGATCGCAGTGGCCGACTGCGCGAACGGATACGCGACGCCGAACCCCGCGCACACCAGCGAAAACAGTACGATGCCCCATTTCCGGCCCAGCCGCTCGGCGAGGAAAAACGCGACCAGCGAGCCGACCGGGCCGCCCGCGAACATCACGGCGGTCAGGCCGAGCGAGCTGGACACGCTATGCCCCTGCTTGACGAGGAACGTCGGGATCCAGCTCACGAACGCATAGTTCACGACGAACAGCGCGACGAGCACGACGACGGCGGTGATGGTGCGCGCGAGCAGCCGGCGCGAGAACAGGTCGGCCATCCGGCCTTCGCTGCCGGCCGCGATCGGGGCCGGCGCGGGCGTCGCCGCTTGCGCCGGAGTCGTCCCGCATTCGGTCTCGATGCGCTCGACGATCCGCAGCGCCTCTTCGCCGCGGCCGTGCTCCGCGAGCCAGCGCGGCGACTCGGGCATCGACTTGCGCAGGAACCAGACGAACAGCGCGCCGCAGCCCGCGATCGCGAACATCCAGCGCCAGCCGTATTGCGGCACGATCAGCCAGCCGAGGAACGTCGACAGGAACAGCGACGTGTTGATGATGAGGTTCAGCACGGTGCCGAAGCGCCCGCGCCACGACGCCGGGATGAATTCGCTGAGCGTGCCGTAACCGACGACGATTTCCGCGCCCATGCCGATCCCCATCACGAGGCGGAAGAAGATCAGCCAGTCGATCGACGGCGCGAGCGCGCCGGCAATCGACGCGAAGCCGTAGATGCCGAGGTTGAACTGGTAGCAGAAGCGGCGGCCGAAGCGGTCGCCGAGCCAGCCGGACAGCCATGCGCCCGTCATCATGCCGATGAACGTGACCGACACGAACATCGCGTTCTGGCTGAGCGTGGATTCGCCGCTGTGGATCATCGCGGCGAGCACGGTGCCGGCGATGTAGATATCGAACGAATCGAAGTACATGCCCGCCGCGATCAGGCCCAGCAGCCGCCAATGGAATCCGGAGAGCGGCAGTCTGTCGAGGCGTGCTCCGATGCTTGCATCAGCGTGCATGTTGCTTGTCTCCAGTTCGTTGTCTTGATAGCGCCGCGCGGATGGGGAGAGCGGGTCCCCAGCGCCAGGCACGGGAGCGATTATATTCTTGTCATACAATCCGTCAAGAAGATAAATCGCGAAGATAACGAGCGGCAGGCAGGCGTCGAAGGGGTCGCCGCGACGCAACATGACCGCGGTGCATCGACGGCCGTCAGGTGATCGGAAGGCGGGAGAAATGCGGGCTCGGCGGCGGCTGTCCGCGATAGCATGCCGGCAATCAACGCTTGTTGCCGCGCAGCGAAAGTAGTCGGTATCGCGAACGATTCAGCCAGGAAGAAAAACGGCCGTCAGTTCGAAGCAGACGGCCGGAAAAAACGCAGCGGCGCGGAACCTCGGCGGCCGGCGGCATCGTGCGGGCCAACGACCCGCGCCGACGGCCCCGCGCTCACGTCCTCACGGTCCGCAACCGCAGCGCGTTGCCGATCACCGACACCGAACTGAGCGCCATCGCGGCGCTCGCGATGACCGGACTGAGCAGGACGCCGAGCCATGGATACAGCACGCCGGCCGCCACCGGTATCCCGATCGCGTTGTACGCGAACGCGAAGAACAGGTTCTGCCGGATGTTCGTCATCGTCGCCACGCTGAGCGCGCGCGCCCGCGCGATGCCGCGCAGGTCGCCCTTCACGAGCACGATCCGCGCGCTGTTCATCGCGACGTCGGTGCCGGTGCCCATCGCGATTCCGACGTTGGCCTGCGCGAGCGCGGGCGCGTCGTTCACGCCGTCGCCGGCCATCGCGACCACGCGCCCCTGCTTCTGCAACGCCAGCACGTGCCGGTACTTGTCCTCGGGCAGCACGCCCGCCTCGACGCCGTCGAGCGCCAGCGCCTGCGCAACCGCGTGCGCGGTCACCGCGTTGTCGCCGGTCAGCATCACGATGCGCACGCCGGACGCCTTCAACTGGCGCACCGCGTCGGGCGTCGTGTCCTTCACCGGGTCCGCGACGCCGATGTAGCCCGCCAGCGCGCCGTCGATCGCGACGTACATGACCGTCTGCCCCGCCGCGCGCAGTTCGTCCGCCGCGCGCTCCACCGGCGCGCAATCGACCCCGATGCCGGCCATCATCCGCGCGTTGCCGAGCGACACCGCCCGGCCGCCGATCGCGCCGGTCACGCCCTGGCCCGGCACGGAGTCGAACCGTTCGACCGGCGCAACGGCCGCGCCCATTTCCTTCGCATGACTGGTGATCGCCTGCGCGAGCGGATGCTCGCTCGCGCCTTCGAGGCTCGCGGCGAGGCCGACGATCGCCGGCTCCTGGCCGGCCTGCAACGCGACGACCTTCTGCACGCGCGGCCGGCCGAGCGTCAGCGTGCCGGTCTTGTCGACGACGACCGTATCGACCTTCTCCATCAGTTCGAGCGCCTCGGCGTCCTTGATCAGCACGCCGGCCTGCGCGCCGCGCCCGACGCCGACGATGATCGACACCGGCGTCGCGAGCCCGAGCGCGCACGGACACGCGATGATGAGCACGCTGATCGCGACGACCAGCGCGTTCGCGAGCGCCGGCGCGGGACCGGCGACGGCCCACGCGGCGAACGCGATCACCGCGATTCCGATGACCGCGAGCACGAACCAGCCGGACACCCGGTCGGCCAGCTTCTGGATCGGCGCGCGCGAACGGCCCGCTTCCGCGACCATCTGCACGATGCGCGCGAGCAGCGTGTCCGCGCCGACCTTTTCCGCGCGCATCAGGAACGTGCCGGTCTGGTTCACCGTCGCGCCGGTCACCGGGCTGCCGGCGATCTTTTCCGCCGGGATCGGCTCGCCGGTAATCATCGACTCGTCCACGCTGGAGCGCCCGTCGACGACGATTCCATCGACCGGCACCTTCGACCCCGGCTTCACGCGCAGCGTGTCGCCGACCGCAACCGAGTCGAGCGGCACTTCGTCCTCGCTGCCGTCCGGCCGCACGCGGATCGCCGTATGCGGCGCGAGCCGCAGCAGGTCGCGGATCGCATCCGACGTGCGCGAGCGCGCGCGCAGCTCCAGCACCTGGCCGAGCAGCACCAGCGTCACGATCACCGCCGCGGCCTCGAAGTACAGCGGCAGTTCGTGACCGTGCCGGAACGCGTCGGGCAGCGCGGCGGGGAACAACAGCGCGAACGCACTGAACAGATACGCGGCCGCGATGCCGAGCGCGACGAGGCTGAACATGTTCAGTTGCCGCGTGACGAACGACTTCGCGCCGCGCACGAGGAACGGCCAGCCGCCCCACAGCACGACCGGCGTCGCGAGCACGGCCTGAATGCAGGCGGACCACGACGCGCCGCTCCACGGCGGCGCGGCGGGGAACAGGCCGTCCAGCGCCGCGCCGACGTCGAACGGCAGGATCATCCCGCCCATCGTGATGAACAGCAGCGGCGCCGACAACGCAAGCCCGACCCAGAAGCGCCGGGTCATCGACTCCAGTTCGACGTTGCGCTCCACGGTCGCCGCCGGCGCGAGCGGTTCCAGCGCCATCCCGCAGATCGGGCATGCGCCGGGCGCAAACGCGCGTATCTGCGGATGCATCGGACAGGTGTAGATCACGCCGGCGCGGCGCGGGTCCGCGTCGTTCGACGTACCCGTTGAAGCGGGATGCGCCGCCGTTCCGTCGATGCCTGTTCCGTGGGCGGCGCTGCCGTGCGAGGCGGGATGGGAGTGAGGCATCATGGGCACCGGTGGGTCGAAGCGGATACAGCCGTGTATCGCTGACTGTATCGGTCGCGGCACCGTTGCGTTTGACCTGACTCAAGCCGGGCGCCTGCCTCTGGATCGTAGGCTAAGGCGGCCGTGAGCGGAAGGAAGCAGGCCGCTCGGCGCGAACGTCGGCCTCGCGGCCGTTTCGCCCGCGCGACGGACAGGACCGCCCCCACGACAGTCGTGTCCGTCTTCACGCGGCGCCGAAGGGCTGCCGCGCGGACTGCCCGCTGCTACAACCCGAGCGCCTGCCCGACGATCCGCCGCTGCTCGTCGCGATGCGTGCGGACCGACGCATGCGCGCCCGACGGCGTCGCGGTCCGGCATACGCTGGTCAGCCGCAGGCCGTCCGCCACGACGCTTTCGAGCGCGTCACGCACCGACCGCCATGCGCCCTGGTTCGCATCCTCCTCCTGCGCCCATACGACTTCGGCCAGGTTCGGATAACGCGCGAGCGCCCGCTCCAGCGCATCGTGCGGAAACGGATACAACTGCTCGACGCGGATCAGCGCAATGGTTTCGTCGTGGGCGTCGTTGCGCGCCTTCAGCAGCTCGTAATAGAGCTTGCCGCTGCACAGCACCGCGCGCGTCACCGCCCGGGCCGGCGCGTCGGCGTCGCCGAGCACCGGCGCAAACGCGCCGCCCGCCAGTTCGTGCAACGGCGAATGCGACGCCCCGTTGCCGTACAACTGCGATTTCGGCGACATCACGACGAGCGGTTTGGGCTGCGCCGACAGCGCCTGCTCGCGCAGCAGATAGAACCATTGCGCGGACGTCGAAGGAACGGCGACGCGCAGGTTGTCGTCCGCGCACAGTTGCAGGAAACGCCCGAGAAAACCGTTCGAATGCTCGGGACCGACGCCTTCGTGACCGTGCGGCAGCAGCACCGTCAAGCCCGACTGATAACCCCACTTGTATTCGCCCGGCGCGAGGTACTGGTCGATGAACACCTGCGCGCCGTTGACGAAATCGCCGAATTGCGCCTCCCAGATCGTGAGCCGCCGTTTCGACGACACGCTGTAGCCGTACTCGAAACCGAGCACCGCCTCCTCGGTCAGCGGCGAGTTCACGATGTCGAACGCGCCTTGTCTTTCAGCGACGTGCTTGAGCGGCACATGATGATCGGCGTCGCCGTCACGCGCGGACTGCGCATGCCATACCGCGTGCCGGTGCATGAAGGTGCCGCGCCCGACGTCCATCCCCGAGATGCGCACGCCGTGGCCCTCTTCGAGCAGCGTCGCATACGCGAGGCTCTCGGCCTGGCACCAGTCCACCGGGTGGTCCGCATCGGCAACGGCGGACTGCCACTTCGCGAGCACGTCGCGCACGAACGCGTGCAGTTCGAAGTTCGCCGGCACCCGCGTGAGCGCGGCCGTCAATGCTTCGAGACGCGCGAGCGACAGCGGCTGTCCAGCCGGTTTCGACGCCGGCCAGTCGATGCCGGCGACCGGGAACGCGCTGTCTCCGGCGGGCCGCTCCAGCATCTCGCGCAGCACGGCGCTCCGCACCTGCGCGAGCGGGACGAGCGCGTCGATCGCCTTGTGATAGCGCTCGGTGACGCGCGGATGCGCGGCGATCGCCGCCTGCAGCAGCGGCTGCGTGACGGCCGGAATGTCGTGCTCCGAATGCCCGAGCCGGCGATAGCCCAGCAGGTCGATCACGATGTCCGAACCGTGGACCGCGCGGTAGTCGAACGCGATCGCGACCGCGCGCACCACGTCCTCCGGATGGTCGGCGTTCACGTGGATGACCGGCGCGTCCACCGAGCGCGCGATGTCCGTGCAGTACGCGTGCTGGCACACGTCCATTGGGTTCGGCGTCGTGAAGCCGATCTGGTTGTTGACGATCACGTGGATCGTGCCGCCGGGCGTGTAGCCGGGACGGCGCGTCATGTTCAGCGTTTCCGCGACGATGCCCTGGCCCGCGAACGCCGCGTCGCCGTGCACGACGACCGGCACGCAGCCCGCGTCCGGATGCTCGTCCTGCCACGCGCGCGCCATGCCGGTCACGACCGGATACACGCTTTGCAGATGCGACGGGTTGTGCGCGAGGACCACCGACACGTCGCCGTGCGGAGTATGCGTGCGCGCGGTGCCGCCGAGGTGATACGGCAGGTCGGTCAGCGCGGCCGCTTCGTCGGATTCCGGATCGAGGCACGCGAGCATTTTCGCGGCCGGAAAGTCCATCACGTTGACGAGCGCGTTCAGGCGTCCGCGATGCGGCATCCCGAGAAACACCCGATGCAGGCCGCGCCGCGCGGCTTCGTGAATCGCCGCGTCGAGCAGCGGGATCAGGCTCTCGCAGCCTTCGAGCGAAAACCGCTTCGCGTGCGGGAAACGATCCGCCACATGCTCTTCCCACATCTCGGCGGCGGCGAGCCGGCGCAGCAGCGCGCCGCGTTGCGCGAGCGTCGGCGGCGGCGCGAACAGGTCCGCCTCCATCCGCGCGAACAGCCAGCGCCGCCGCGCCTCGCTGCGGATGCCGCCGCAGTCGAGGCCGATCGCGCCGCAATACACGCGCCGCAACTGCCGCTCTAATTCGGCGACAGTGACCGCAGCCGGAAACGCCTGGTCGGGCATGCGCAACTGCGCGGAATCGAGCCCATGGAAACGCGGCGCAAGCTCCGGCACGACGGGCAGCGGCGCGAGCCCGAGCGGATCGAGCCGCGCGACGCGATAACCGTGGCGGCGATACGCCTCGACGAAGCGCGCGATCTGCATCGGGGAGGCCGTCGTATCGACGGCCGAGGGTTGCTGCGTGAACGACTCGAACGAAAAACCTGGAACGGCGACATGCTCGGGGTAGAGGTCGGACATGATGGCGCGATACCTGGAGAGAAACCGTTAGTCGGATCCCGGTGTCCGTCGCGGCGGTTATGCCCGACGCCGCCGCGATCGACGCGACCGGCCCATGAGTCGAAGGCCGACCGGTCGATCGTGCGGCGACGCCGGACGCCGCCTGCGGACGGCGGGACGGCTCCGGAACGCGCGCCATCGTGACCGGCCGCGCGCTCCGCTGTTTCTTTCATCGGGTCAACGCAGCGGACCCGTGTCTCCGTCCTTCGTAGCGACCTCCCCTGTTACGACAATCCTTTAGCTGCTGAGCGCGAGCGACGGCGCGACCGCTTCGGCCGGCTCCGCGGTGTCGCGCGAATCAGCCCGAGATTCAGCCCGAAAATCGGCCCGAAATTCAGCCCGCTGGACCGCGCGCCTCGGCGCATGCGCGGTTTCGTCGAGGCGGAACACGCTGACCATGTCCGTCAACTGGTTCGCCTGATCGCGCATCGCCTGCGCGGCGGCGGCGCTTTCCTCGACGAGCGCGGCGTTTTCCTGCGTGACCTGATCCATCTGCGTGACCGCGCGGTTGATCTGCTCGATGCCGTCGCTCTGTTCGCGGCTCGACGCGCTCATCTCGCCGACGATCGCCGTCACGTGCTGGATGTTCGTCACGACCTCGCGGATGATCTGCCCGGCTTCGTCGACGATGCGGCCGCCGGCCTCGACGTGATTGACCGAGTCATCGATCAGCGTCTTGATTTCCTTCGCGGCGACGGCGCTGCGCTGCGCGAGGCTGCGCACCTCGCTCGCGACAACCGCGAAACCGCGGCCGTGTTCGCCCGCGCGCGCCGCTTCGACCGCCGCGTTCAGCGCGAGGATGTTGGTCTGGAACGCGATGCCTTCGATCACGCCGATGATGTCCACGATCTTGCGCGACGAGTCGTTGATCGCGCTCATCGTGTCGACGACGCGGTTCACCGCGTCGCCGCCCTTCGCCGCGACGACCGACGCGTTCGACGCGACCTGGTTCGCCTCGGCCGCGTTGTCCGCGTTGTGCTTGACGGTGGACGTCAGCTGCTCCATCGCGGCGGCCGTCTGCTCCAGCGCGCTCGCCTGCTGCTCGGTGCGGCTCGACAGATCCATGTTCCCGCTCGCGACTTCGTGCGACGCGCTGGTGATCGTCTCGGTGCCCTTGCGCACGTTCGACACGAGGCCGTGCAGGTTCTCGGTCATCTGCCGCAGTGCGGCGAGCAGCCGGCCGATTTCGTCGTTCGAGTCAACCTGGACGTGATGCGTGAGATCGCCGCCCGACACCGCCTCGGCGACGCTGACCGCGCGATGGATCGGCCGCGTGATGCTGCGCGTGATGAAGAAGCCCGTTCCGGCCGCGATCACGATCGCGAACACCGACAGCAGCACCATCTGGATCTTCGCCGACTGGCCGTCGTCGGCCGCCTTCGCGACGTCGTCCTCCATCGCCTTCGCCTGGTAGTCGACCATCTTGTCGACCAGCACGTAATAGCTGTCCTGCAGCCGCGCGAGGTCGCCCTGGTAGAGATCGCGGGCGTCCTGCTGCTGGTTCGCGGCGACGAGTTCGAAGAACTTCTTGACCGCGCCGCCGTACGCGCCGCGCGCCTGGAACTGCTCCTGGAACAGCGCCTTGCTGCGGTCGTCGGTGAGCAGCTTGTCGAGCTTCCCGTAGACTTCGGCGTTCGCATTTCGAACAGCCGTGTAGCCGTCCATGTACTGCCTGGCCTGCTCCGGCGACGTGACCAGCAGCAGATTGCCGAGAATGCCGTTGGCCTTGTAGCCGTTGTTCTTGATCTGGGTGCTGAGCGCGATCAGCCGGTAACGCTGGCTGACGATGTGGTCCATCTTTTCGTTGCTGGCGTTCAGGTGCTCGACGCCCAGGACGGCGATACCAATCAGCAAAATGACGACGAGAGCGAATGCAGAACTGAGGCGGGCCCCGATCCCTAGACTTGAAATCTTCATGTATGCAATCCCTGCTTCAACGGCGCTTGTAATGTCGATACGGCATGACGCGAGAGAGGTACTGCATCGCCCTGTGACACCCGGATGAAATTGCCCACGGCGATGCCGGGCGCGCCATGCAATGCCGGCGCGCTCCTTATTTCAGGGTTTACGGCAATTGATCTGACGAATTGAGTGCCGGAATGAAGAAAAATTTTCGACGTTGGAGCGGCGCATTCGATGCGTGATCGGCGCGCTTTGGAAGCCGCTCATGCACTGAGTTGCACCGTTCGGAATCCACAATGGTGCAGGATTGGGTGATGGGCGCGATCGGCGGCTGTCTGGCGCGCGTAGTTCGTGAGCAGGCGTTGGCGTGCGCCTTTGCGCGTCGGGCCTGGCGGCGGCGTATGAACGGTCGTGCTGCGCGAAATGATCTGCAAGACGAAGCGTCTCGTCGCGTGATACGGGGGATCGTGGGCCGGGCTTGCCTGTGGTGTTTGTTTGGTCAGCTTCCGGCGACCGTCGGCGGCAGCGATCGTCGCGAGCGGACTCGCCACCCGTCGATGGATGCGGGCGACGATGCGTATGACGCAACGTCGCCGCCTGCTTCAATGGTTCGGGGTCTGCCTGTCGGGCGGTCGCGTCGATCCTGCGGAATACGCCGGATGCGGGCGACGCGCTCGCCCGACGACAGGGCTTTCTACCACTGATAAGCCGCGCCCGCTCCGAACGCGGTGCTGGCTCCGCTGATCCCGACGCCGGCCTTCACCTTGAGGTTCTGCGTGATGCGCGCGGTGCCGCCGAGCGCCACGGCCTGGTAGCCGTGGAACGAAGCTGCGCCGATCCCGAACGACAACGTCTTGCCCGGGTCGACTTCCGGGATCATCGTCAACGCCGTGGCCGCCGCGACCCCCGAATAGGCATTCCGCGCGACGTCGTTGATCTGGTTCTGCACGCCGGAAATCGCGTCGCGGAGCTGGCCGACGTTGACCGCGTCGGTCGGGTTGATGCCCGCCGACACGTTGGTGATCCGGCGCTCCGCGCCCTGCGCGCCGACCGAGACCGTATTGTCCTCGGAGGCCACGGAACCCGTGCCGAGCGCGACCGAGTTCGCGGCCGTCGCCTGCGCGTCCGCGCCGAGCGCGACCGCGTTGTTGCCCGACGCCAGTGCGTTCGAGCCGATGGCCGTCGTCGGATCGGCGGTCGCCCGCGCGTTGTAGCCGATGGCGACCGAGCCCGCGTACGTGGCGGCCGCGCGGAAGCCGATGGCCGTCGTGTTTTCCGCGGTTGCGGACGCGTTCGACCCGTAGGCCGTCGCGCCGTCGGCCTGCGCCTTCGAACAGACGCCGGTGCCAGTCGCGTCGATCCCGGAGACCGACCCGCACGAGGCGGGCATCACCAGTTTCACGGCTTCGCCGGCGGGACCGCGCGTCTGCACTTCGCCGTTGGCCGCTGCGCCGCCGACGACGGTCCCCACCACCGAGCCGCCGCTGCCGGCCGCGGCGTTCGCCTGGGCGACCAGCGGCTCGACCGAGGTGGACAAGGACGTCAGGGAGTTGCCGACCGTGGTCAGGCCGGTCGATAGCGAGGCGATGTTGCCTGTCGTTGTCGACAGGCCGGTTGACAGGGAGCCGAGGCCTTCGGCTGTGGAGGTCGATAGCGATGCTACGTTGCTGTTCGTCGTGTCGAGGCCGGTTGACAGTGATGCGACGTTGCTGGTTGTCGTCGATAGGCCCGTTGACAGCGAGTCCAGGCCTTCGGCCGTTGAGGTCGATAGCGACGCCACCGTGTTGTTGGTTGCATCGAGGCCGCTCGACAACGATGCGACGTTGCTGGTCGTCGTCGACAAGCCCGTCGACAGTGAACCCAGGCCTTCGGCTGTCGAGGTCGACAACGACACAACGTTACTGCTCGTCGTCGACAAGCCTGTCGACAGCGAGCCCAATCCGTCGGCCGTTGACGTCGACAGCGACGACACCGTGTTGTTGGTCATATCGAGACCACTCGACAGCGATGCAACGTTGCTGCTCGTCGTCGACAGACCGGTAGACAGCGAACCCAGTCCTTCGGCCGTCGACGTCGACAGCGACGACACCGTGCTGTTGGTCGCATCGAGGCCGCTCGACAACGATGCGACGTTGCTGGTCGTCGTCGACAGCCCCGTCGACAGCGAACCCAAGCCATCGGCGGTCGAGGTCGACAACGATGCCACTGTGCTGTTAGTCGCATCGAGACCACTCGACAGCGACGCGACGTTGCTGGTAGTCGTCGACAGGCCCGTCGACAGCGAACCGAGTCCGTCAGCCGTCGACGTCGAGAGCGATGACACCGTGCTGTTGGTCTCGTCGAGACCGCTCGACAGCGACGCGACATTACTGCTCGTCGTCGACAGACCCGTCGACAACGATCCCAGTCCTTCAGCCGTCGACGTCGAGAGCGACGACACCGTACTGTTGGTCTCATCAAGGCCGCTCGACAATGACGCGACATTGCTGCTCGTCGTCGACAGGCCCGTCGACAGCGAACCCAACCCTTCGGCCGTCGACGTCGACAACGACGACACTGTGTTGTTGGTCGCATCGAGACCGCTCGACAACGACGCGACATTACTGCTCGTCGTCGACAGACCTGTCGACAGCGATCCTAACCCTTCGGCCGTTGACGTCGATAGCGAAGACACCGTACTGTTGGTTGCATCGAGGCCGCTCGACAACGATGCAACGTTGCTGGTCGTCGTCGACAGACCCGTTGACAGCGAACCCAGACCATCGGCTGTCGAGGTCGACAGCGACGACACCGTGTTGTTGGTCGCATCTAGACCACTCGACAACGATGCAACGTTGCTACCCGTCGTCGACAGCCCCGTTGACAGTGAACCCAGACCATCGGCCGTCGAGGTCGACAGCGACGACACTGTGTTGTTGGTCGCATCGAGACCGCTCGACAGCGATGCAACGTTACTGCCCGTTGTCGAAAGACCCGTTGACAGTGAACCTAGGCCATCGGCCGTCGAGGTCGACAGCGACGCCACCGTGTTGTTGGTCGCATCTAGACCACTCGACAACGATGCAACGTTGCTACCCGTCGTCGACAGCCCCGTTGACAGCGAGCCCAGCCCTTCGGCCGTCGAGGTCGACAGCGACGACACCGTGCTGTTGGTCGCATCGAGACCACTCGACAGCGACGACACGGTGCTATTAGTCTCGTCTAGCCCACTCGACAACGAAGCCACATTACTGGTCGTCGTCGACAACCCAGTCGACAGCGAACCGAGTCCGTCAGCCGTCGAAGTCGACAGCGATGCCACCGTGCTGTTGGTCTCGTCGAGGCCGCTCGACAACGATGCGACATTGCTGCCCGTCGTCGACAGACCCGTCGACAGCGACCCCAGCCCTTCAGCCGTCGAAGTCGACAGCGACGCCACATTACTGCCAACCGTATCAAGCCCGGTGGACAACGAATTCAACCCCGCCGCCGTGGACGTGGACACCGAATCGACAGTCGTGGAAAGCGACGCCAGACTCGAAGTCGTCGTACCCAGCACGGTCGACAGGGAATCCAGGCCCGTCGACGTGGCCGTCGACAGCGACGTGAGCTGGCCAAAATTCACCGCATCGGTCGGGTTCGCGCCCGCCGCCACGTTGGTGATGGTCACCGCCGACGCCGCGCCGACACCGCCCAGCGTGATAGTCGTATGATCCGGGCCGTCGTACTGAACGGCATTGGCCACGCCGGTCGACAACGAACTCACGCTCGCCGATGTCGACGTCGACAGGTTGTCGAGTTGCGTGTTCGTCGCCGCGATACCGGTCGACAGCGAATCCACGTTGCTATTGGTCGTATCGAGCCCTGTCGACAGGGAGCCCAGCCCTTCCGTCGTCGAGGTCGACAGCGATGCCACAGTGTTGTTCGTCGCATCGAGACCACTCGACAACGACGCGACGTTGCTGCTCGTCGTCGACAACCCCGTCGACAGAGAACCCAGCCCATCGGCCGTCGAGGTCGACAGCGATGTCACCGTGCTGTTGGTCGCATCGAGACCACTCGACAACGACGCGACGTTGCTGCCCGTCGTCGACAGCCCCGTCGACAGCGAGCCCAGGCTCTCGGACGTCGAGGTCGACAGAGACGCCACGGTGTTGTTGGTCGCATCGAGACCACTCGACAACGAAGCCACGTTGCTACTCGTCGTCTCAAGCCCCGTCGACAACGAACTCAAACCCGCCGCCGCAGAGGTGGACACAGAATCGACGGTCGAAGAAAGCGACGTCAGATTCGAATTCGTTTCATCGAGTTTCGTGGACAGGGAACCGAGGCCCGACGTCGTGGCCGTCGACAATGACGTGAGCTGTCCAAAGTTCACCGCGTCAGTCGGATTCACGCCTGGCGCCACATTGGTGATGGTCACCGCGGAGGCGGCCCCCACACCGCCCAGGGTGACAGTCGTATGACTGGGGTCGTCGTACTGGACAGAATTGGCGATGCCGGTTGACAACGAACTGACGCTCGTCCACGTCGATGTCGAGAGGTTACCCAACTGGGTGTTGGTCGCGTCGATACCCGTCGACAGCGAATTCAGCCCTGTAGCTGTGGCCGTCGAAAGCGACACGACAACGCCATTCGTGGTATCCAGTCCCGTGGACAACGAGCCCAGTCCCGATGCCGTCGCAGTCGAAAGCGACGACAACGCGCCGGCGTTGGCGGTCGTCGCAGTATCCAGCACGGTCAACGCACTGCCGATGTCGTGCACCGTCGCGCCCTGAACGGCATAGGCGGAAGCACTGATCGCTCCCGTGGTCGAATCGTAGCTCGCGCCGCCGCCCAGCGCCGATGCCGTATCCGCGCCGGTCTGGTTTGTCTTCTGGTTCAGCGACTTGAGCTGGCTGACATTGACGGCATCGGTATCCGCAGTGCCTGCCGCGACATTCGTGACACGGCGCTCCGCACCAGCCGCGCCCACGGAAACCTCGCCGGCCGCCGTCCCCGCTATCGTGCCGTTGCCCGGATTGTAGGCCGCCGCGCCCAGATTCGCGTTCGTCACTGCATTGGCGCCAAGCGCAACAGAGTTCGCCGCCGATGCATTGGCGCCGGCTCCGATCGAGACGGCATTGGCTCCCGAAACGCTTGCGCCATCCCCGACAGCAATGCTGCTGGTCGCAGCCGCGCCGGTCGAAGAACTGTTGCCGATCGCGATCGAACTCGTCGCGTTCGATTTTGCATAGTTCCCGACCGCGACACTGTTGACGCCCGCAGCGCCCGCGTTGTTACCGACCGCCGTCGCATAGTCGGCCGTCGACGCAGAGTGGTAGCCAACGGAAACGGACTTGGTGCCGGTGGCGTTCGCGCTATAGGCGCTGTTCGAGCAGTCGCCGCCGATCGCAACGGAAGCATCCCCGGCATTCGCCGAACAGCCAACGGCGATCGAGTTGATTGTCGCGCCCGTGGCACTCGCCCCCGACGACACCGTATAACCGACCGCCGCCGCGGTTCCCGACGTCGCCAGCCACGCACTGAAGATCAGCACCGCATTGGAGACGGCAACCCGCATCGCGTTGTGCGTCGCCTTGTGGCCGGGCAACGAAATGGCCGTTCCCCGTTCTCCACACGCGGGCGCCTTCCGCTCGCTGCCGTCTTCCTGAGACTTGACACTGCCTCGCGAACACGTCGCTTTCTCCGCGACGACGACCCATGCTTCCCGCGCACGGCTCCAGACAACCCTGAAAATCCTGTTCATGGCTATTCACACCTACGGACATCAAAGAGAAACGACCACTCCTGTTTAACGCAGGCCATCGCACTCGACTCAATGACCTCCCGAATTCCAGCGAGTGAAACCGGCTAAAAACTGGCGAATCATCGTTCAATCACAAGATTAACAATGCAAAGAAAATGTAAAAACATCATCACGACTTGATATAACGCAGCCTTTTACTTTTAGTTTTTTCGCACGAATATCCGTGGGGATTTGGCATTCACCCGCTCGCAGTTGGCGCTCTTTTTTGGGATTACGCACCCAATTCCGTGCTGAATTCTCGACTTCCTGATTCTGCGGATGCGAAAAATCAACGCAATAAATTCCACGCCATTGAGCCCTGACTTTACGGAAAGTATTACATCAACCATTTATCTCTAAAAACCAGGATTTTTAGATTTGATTCAGACCAGCATGAAAGTCCATTAGGGTCTCAGGGATAGAAAACTTCGATTGCTTAGGTCAAAGCCCGGATCAGAGCCTGGTTGAGTGTCCGCACACCCCATTCCTCCCCATCCCGCAGAAGACCCTTCCATCACAGCGTATTAATCGTCCGCAACACCCGCGCCAATAATCCGCCCAGCGCCGTCATCCGTTCGTCACGACGGCATGGCAGGCCGCGCCGCCCCACCCACGACACGCACAGACAACTCCATGCATTCGAACCACAACGAACAGAAGCAGCACCGCGACAGGCCCTCGCGCGCCGCGCGCCGCCCGTCCACCGCCGTCGCGCAAGCGGCCGTCGCGGCCTGCATCGCCGGCGTCGGGATCGGCGTGGCGCACGCGCAAAGCAGCGTCACGCTGTACGGCCTGATCGACACGTCGATCACCTACGCGAACAACCAGCGCACCGGCGGCGCGGGCTCGCCGGGCAGCAGCGACTGGACGATGACGAGCGGCAACCTGAGCGCGTCGCGCTGGGGCCTGCGCGGCAGCGAGGACCTCGGCGGCGGGACAGCCGCGGTCTTCACGCTGGAGAATGGTTTTTCGTCCACGACTGGCGCGCTGTCGCAGAAAGGCGTCGACATGTTCGGCCGCCAGGCGTGGGTCGGCCTGCAATCGAACACGGCCGGCACGCTGACCCTCGGCCGCCAGTACGACCTGATCCTGAACTTCGTGACGCCGCTCGGCGCATCCGGGTCCGGCTGGGGCGGCAACCTCGCGATGCACCCATACGACAACGACGACTCGATCCAGAACATCCGCATCAACAACTCGGTGAAATACGTGAGCCCGACGTGGCGCGGCCTCACGTTCGGCGCGATGTACGGGTTCTCGAACACGCCGGGCCAGTTCGGCAACAACGCGGCATGGAGCGCGGGCCTGTCGTATGCGAACGGACCGATCAAGCTGGGCGCGGGTTACCTGAAGATCAACCGCGATTCGAACCTCGCGAACGCGGCCGGCGCGGTCAGCACGACGGACGGCTCCGCGACGGTCACGGGCGGCAGCGAGCAGATCTGGGCGCTCGCGGGACGCTATGCGTTCGGGCCGCACTCGGTCGGCGTCGCGTGGTCGCATTCGACGACCGACGACGTGACCGGCGTCTATCAGGGCGGCAACATCAGCACGCTGAAGGGCAATACGCTGGTGTTCGACAATTTCTCGGTCGATGGCCGCTACTTCGTCACGAGCGCGCTGAGCCTCGCCGCCGCGTACACGTACACGATGGCGCGTTTCGACAGCAGCACCGGGCAGACGCGGCCGAAGTGGAACCAGGTCGTCGCGCAAGCCGACTACGCGTTCACGAAACGCTCGGACGTGTATCTGGAAGGCATCTATCAGAGCGTGAGCGGCGGCAACGGCAATCCGGTGTTCAACGCGTCCGTCTATACGCTGACGCCTTCGTCGAACAGCAACCAGGTCGTCGTGTCGCTCGGGCTGCGGCACCGGTTCTGATGCACGAACGCGGCCGCGCACCACTGCGCGGCCGCGGTGTCAGCGCAGCGGCCGCCGCATCAACGCATCGAGCAGCGTCGCATACGTGCTGACGACCAGCGGATCGTCCGGCAGGAACCGGGCGATCATCGCGCGCTGGCGTTCGCGCCAGGCGTGCGGATCGCCGAGGCGCGCGTCGATCGCTTCGAGCAGCCGCGCGGCGCCTTCGCTGACGTCGTTCGCGCGATAGTAGTAGCCGAGTTCGGGGCACAGCGCCGCGTTGTGCACGAGCGGATACCCCAACCAGCACACTTCGAGATAGAAGTAGTTGAGCGGGTTCTCCATCTGGTGCGACACGACGATATCGACGCCGTGCGCGAGAAACGCCGGCGTATCGTAGCGGCCAAGAAACACGGCCTTGTGATCGCGCACGATGTCGAGCTGGTTCATCAGCGCGATGAAGTCCGGGTTCTGCTGCGCGAGCGCCAACGCGTTCGTCACCTGTAGCAGCGCGACGTCGTCGGGACGCGCGCGGTAAGCCTGTTCCGCGATCAACGCCGGGTACAGGCAGAACTTCACGATGTTGATATTCGGCTCCATCACCGCGAGCCGCACCGGCCCCCGCTTCGGCACATGGACGCCGCCGTCCGGCAGCGCGCGGCCGCGCTCGTCGATGAACGCCGGGCTCCAGACGAACGGCACGACACGCGCCGGAACCCGGCGCAGCACCTCGAAGTACGGGCGGCTGTTGCCGGCCACCTGCGGGATCACCCACAAATCGTCGTAGCGCGGATTCACGAACAGGCCGCCGCCCCACACCGGCCGGCCCGCGAGGATCGCCTCGGTCGCGTGCACGTATTCGGAGCCGCAGCAGTACGAGACGAGCCGCACGCCGCGCGTCTTCAGATAATCGGTGCGCGCGGCGTCGAGCTGGCCGCCGAGTTCGATCACGACGTCGAGGTCGTCCTTCACTTCGTCGAACGCGCAGGTCGGCCATCGCGCGACATCCCATGGCAACGCGGACGTCACCGGCACCGCGGTCGTGTTCACGAGCGTCACGCGCTCCACGCCGGGGCAGCGGCGCAGCGTGTCCGACAGGAACACCGCGTTCTGCTTGATGCCGTTGGTCCACAGCGATTCGTCCGCGCGGTTCAGGCCGATCGTGATGCCGATCCGGCGCGCGTGCGCGGTCATTGCGGACCCGCGCCGTACGACGCCGAAAATTTCACGTAACGCCGGATCGTCAGACAGCCGGGCGGCGAATCGACCAGCGACACCGTCGAGCCGGGCTCCCGGTCGCGCGTATAGACGGTCATGTGCGGCAGGAGCGGCGTCGCGCGGTAGTCGCGCAGTTCGCGCTGCGCGACCTGCCGGCACGGCGACGCGTCGAACGCGACCCGCTCGGCCGACACCGCACACGTGCCGTCCGCCGCCGGCGCCGCGTTCACGGAGATCACCGCGTTGCCCTGCGCGGTCTCCAGCCCGACCAGCGAGAACACGGGCGCGCCGTTCGGATGGGCGCGGTCCCAGTCGATCAGCACGTCGCTGCGCGTCGCGCCGCGCACGCCGATCGACGACAGCGCGTCCAGCGCGGGCAGGCATTGCCGCACGCCGACGCTCGACGCCGCGCGGGTCAGCGGATTGACCGGCGCGGCCGGCGCGCCGCCCGGCGCGAGCACGCCTTGCGCGTGGGCGGCGAAGCTCGCGATCGCTGCCGCAACGACCAGGGCGGCCGGAACGATTCGTTTCATGCGTAGATTCCTTGCGGGTACAACGCGTCGATGGCGGCCGCATAGGCCCGGACGTTGCCCTCGTCCTCGGGATGCAGCGTCCGCAGGAACGCGCGCGCCGTCTCGCGATAACGGCCGAGTTCGGCGTCGTGCCGGACGAACGCGTCGCGCAGCGCGCGGCCGCCCTCCTCGCAGTCGAAGTCGTGATAGCGATAGCCGCAGCCGCCGATCAGCGGCGAGTTGTGCACGAGCGGATAACCGCCGTGCAGCGCCTCGTAATACAGGTAGTTCTGCGCGTTTTCCCACTGGTGCGCGACCACCGCGTCCACGTAACCGCCCATCACCTCGTAGAACGGAAAGCGCCCCTCGAACGACGCGATGCCGTGCCGCACGATGTCGAGACTGCGCGCGAACGCGTTGAAGCCCGGATGGTCCTTCATCTTCAGCGTGTTGTAGACCCACACGTGTTCGAGCAGGTCCGGATCGGCGCGATGCGCGGCCTCGCAGCACAGCATCGGCAGCGGACTCGTCTTGACCATGCACAGGTTCGGCTCGAAGATGCCGGCCCGCCAGCGCCGCCGGCCGGGCCGATAGCCGAATGGCCGGTCCGCCGGCAGCCGCGCGGCCGCGCGGTCCAGCACGAGCGGGCTCCACAGATGCGGCAGGATCCGCACCGGCGCGCGCATCGCGCCGCGATAGTACGGCGCGCAGGTCGTCGCGTATTCGGGCAGCGTCCAGACCTCGTGATACGGCGTGCGGTGGATCAGCAGCGCATGCGGACGGTTGAACACCATCCGCTCGACGTCGATCACATAGTCGTTGCCGACCCGCATCGACACGACCCGGCCGCCGCGGTCGCGGAACCGCTCGACCCAGGCGCGATCGAGCTGCGCGCTCATCTCGATCATCAGGTCGAGACGCGCGGCCGCGTCGCTCATGTCGATCAGCGGCGCGGGCGCGTCCTCGACCAGGCGGCGCGCGTCGTCGCAATCGCCATCGCCGCCGCCGATCACGAGATACACCTCGGACACCGACGGCACCTTGCGCAGCAGCATCACCAGAAACAGGCAGTTCTGGAAGATGCCGTTCTCCCACAGCGACTGCCCGCCCTTGCGCACGAACAGCGACACGCCGACCTTCAGCCCACGCCGCGCGGAGTCGCTTCGAGCCTTCTGCGTCATGCGTTGCCTCCGCGCGCGCCGAGCGCAAGCAGTCGCTCCGCATAGGCCGCGAGGTTCGCGTCGCTGTGCGGATCGACCGCGTCGAACACCGCGCGCGAGCGCGCGCGATACGCGGCGAGCGCCGCGTCGTGCCCCCGCGCGGCGGCGAGCAGTTGACGCGCGCCCGCATCCGCGTCGAAGTCCGGATAGTAGTAGCCAGCGTCGGCAAGCCACGGCGAATTGTGGATCAGCGGATAGTCGCCATACAGCACGTCGAGGTACGCATAGTTCTGGTCGTTGTTCCACTGATGCGAGACGACCGCGTCCGCATGCTGGCCCATGAAGCCGGCGATGTCGTGCCGGCCGTGGAACGTCGCGCGATGCTCGCGCACGAGGTCGAGCGAGTTCGCGAGATGCAGCATCGTCCGGTGATCCTTCATGTGCAGCGTGTTCAATACGTGCATCGCACTGACCGCGCCGCGCTCCATGCGCCAGGCTTCGTCGCAGACCAGCATCGGAATGCTCGACGCCTTGACGACGGAGATGTTCGGCTCGAAGATCGCGACCCGCAGGCCGCCGCCTGCGGCCTCGCGCGCTTCGCGCGCCGCTGCGTAGCCGTAGTGCACGCCGTGACGCGCGATTTCGGCGATCCGCGCTTCGAGAAACGCGGGGCTCCAGACGAAAGGCACGATATGCACCGGGCAACGGTGCAGCGTGCGCATCCACGGAATCGACAGCCGGTCCTTCGGCAGCAGCCAGACTTCGTCGCAGCGGTCGGGCCGCTGGACGGAGCCCGGCCGGTCGAACACCGCGGGCTCGACGAGCGCCGCATACGGTTGCCCGCAGCAGCAGAACACGACCTTGCAGCCGCGCGCGCTCATCAGGTCGAGCCATGCGCAGTCGAGCGCGCCGGCCATCTCGACGATCACGTCGACTTCGTCGGTCGCGTCCCGCTGCGTGACGAGGCGCAGGCCGGGCGCAACGCGTTCGACTTCGCAAGGCAATGCGCGCTCGCTGCCGGCGTCGATCAGCATCACTTCGCGCACGAACGGCAGACGCCGGAACGCGGCGGCAAGAAAGATCGCGTTCTGGCCGAGACCGTTCTGCCAGATGCTCTGGCCGCTATGACTGAGGACGGAAATGCCGATGCGCACGGTCCGGTTTGTTCTCCTGAAGCCGCGCGGCCTTCACGCGTGCATGAAGTGCATGAAGCGCGTGAAGGCCGAACGGCGGGTTGACGCGGGCTGACCGGCGGCGCGAGACGGAACGTGCGAAATTCATTCGATCGCCGAACAACGGATTGGCATGGAAAACGTCGCGCTTGCATCCGTCGTAATGAGATGGGCGCGCCGCTTCCCGTTCGTCACGCGCGCAGGCAGCGGCCCGGAAAGCGCAAGATTTTATGGGCAGAGCGTGCGTTCGGGACGCGCAATCCGGCGGCGTCCTGACGGCGATCATCTGTTGGGTCGTGGGGGCCGGCGAAACCCGTCGCGATGCGGGCATTCGCCCGGGTAAATCCGGCCGCCGTGCCGGAGAATTGCGATAAAGCGAAACGGCGGCGGCGGCAATCAACCGATACGCCTCGCCGCTCGAAAGTAAGCAAACCCGCCGCTCACCTCCGCTCCGTCCTCAACCTCACCGCATCCTGCATCGGCGGCGCGCCGAACAGCCGTTTGTATTCGCGATGGAACTGCGAAAGACTGTCGTAGCCGACCGCCGCCGCGACGACGCCGAGGTCGGTCGCGCCCTGCATCAGCCGCCGGCGCGCCTCGAAGAGCCGCAGGCGTTTCTGGTACTGCAGCGGGCTCAGCGACGTCGAATCCTTGAAATGCCGGTGCAGCGACGACACGCTCATGTTCACGTGAGAGGCCAGCACGTCGAGCCGCAGCGGCGCCGCGTAGTGCGCCTTCACCCATTCGACCGCCCGCCCGATCCGCGACGTGCGGCTGTCGGCGACCAGCGCGTCGCGCAGCCGCGCGCCCTGGCTGCTCGTCAGCACGCGGTAGATGATCTCCTGCTGGATCAGCGGCGCGAGCGTCGGAATGTCCCGCGGCGTGTCGAGCAGCCGCGCGAGCCGGCACGCGGCGTCCAGCAGCGCTGGCGGCAGCGCGCCCGCGCTGATCCCCGGCCCGGCCGGCGCGGCGTCCGGCGGCGGCAGGTCGCGCGAGACGACGAGATCCGTCGCGAGCGCGATGTCGAGTTCCAGCGCGAAACACAGGTACGGCCGCTCGCGGCTCGCCTCGATCACGCGGCCGACGATCGGCAGGTCGATCGACACCACGAGGCAGTGGGCGGTGTCGTAGCGGTACGACTGGTCGCCGGCGGTGATCTGCTTCGCGCCCTGCGCGGCGAAGATCAGCGCGACCTTGCTGAACGTGTACTCGCCGGCCGAAGGCGCAGAATAGCGGTGAAAAGTCAGCGGCTCGATGGCGGTGCGGTGCTCGCCGTCGATCGGCGAAAACCGCTCGACGATGCGGGCCAGTTCGGCCAGCGCGCTGCCCCGCTCCGGGGCCGGCGGCGCGACGAGTCTATGGAGATCCATGCGCTGCGGTTCCTGAAATGTGCTGACCGGATTATTGCGCCACGCCGCGCACAGGGAAACACCGCCGATCCGGATTCGCAGGATCGTGCACGAATCAGGCAGGAATGTGGAGCCGGCAGCGCGCCGCAACGACCACAATCCGTCTGTCTTTCATTCGCCCGCTTCCGTTGCGGGCCCGAACCCGAAGGAGATTCGCATGATCCAGGTTCACGGCTATGCCGCCCAGCACGCCGGCGCCCCGCTGACGCCGTTCCAGTTCGAACGCCGCGCGCCCGGCCCGCACGACGTCCAGATCGAGATCCTCTACAGCGGCATCTGTCACTCCGACCTGCACCAGGCGCACGCGCACTGGGGCGCCGAACTGTTTCCGATGGTGCCGGGCCACGAGATCATCGGGCGCGTCGTCGCGGTCGGCGCGCACGTCACGAAGCTGAAACCCGGCGACTACGCGGGCGTCGGCTGCATGGTCGATTCCTGCCGCCACTGTTCGGCCTGCGAGGAAGACCTCGAACAGTATTGCGACGAAGGCGCGACGTGGACGTACAACGCGATCGAGCGCGACGGCGTGACGCCGACCTACGGCGGCTACTCGGACCAGATCGTCGTCGAGGAACGCTTCGTCGTCAGCATTCCGGAGACGCTCGACCTGAAGGGCGCGGCGCCGCTGCTGTGCGCGGGCATCACCACCTATTCGCCGCTGCGGCACTGGAAGGTCGGGCCGGGCCAGAAGGTCGGCGTGATCGGACTCGGCGGCCTCGGCCACATGGGCGTGAAGCTCGCGAAGGCGATGGGCGCGCAGGTCGTGATGATTACGACGACGCCGGAGAAAGGCCGCGACGCGACCCGGCTCGGCGCGGACGAGGTGCTGGTGTCGCGCGATCCGGCCGCGATGGCGTCGCACGCGGCGAGCTTCGACTTCCTGCTGAACACGATTCCGGTCGGCCACGACGTCAATCCGTACCTCGCGCTGCTCAAGCGCGACCGGACGATGGTGCTGGTCGGCGCGCTCGAACCGCTTCAGCCGGCGCTGAACGGCGCGAACCTGATCTTCGGCCGCAAGAGCATTTCCGGATCGGGGATCGGCGGGATGGCGGAGACCCAGGAGATGATCGACTTCTGCGCGAAACACGGCGTGGTCAGCGACGTCGAAGTGGTGCCGATCCAGCAGGTGAACGAAGCGTGGCAGCGGCTCGAAAAGAACGACGTCAAGTATCGGTTCGTGATCGACATGGCGTCGCTTCGCGGCGAAGTCGCGTAACACGCGGCGCGGCGGCTATTGTGCATGGGGTTCGATGCGCGCCGCCGTTTTTTTCGCATCGGCCGGCGGCGCGCCTGCTACGTGAAACGCCGCCGCCCGATCAAGCCGTATATCCGCCGTTCACGTCCAGCACCGAGCCGGTGATGTAACCGGCGTCCGGCCCCGCGAGAAAGACGATCGCGGCGGCCACTTCGCCGGGCGGCCGGTCCGGCGGCGTCGCCGCGTCCGGGCTGTCGAGCCAGATGCCCGCGTGTTTGATCAGGATGTCGAGCGATCCATGCGTCGCGGCAACGGAGTCGTGCGCGGCCTGGCAGTCGTCGGCCGACGTCACGTCGAGCCGCCGCGTCCGCCGCCGGGCTCTCGAATCGCGGCGGCCCGACGAAACCCGTGTCCGCAAGTCGCAAAAGCGATCACCCGATGGAAAGAATTCGCTATGCCGCCGCGTCGCGCCGCGGCTATAGTCGCTCGAAACGACCACGGAGACACTCACGATGACCCAGCAAGCGTGGCGCGGCGTATTCCCCGTCGTGCCGACCATCTTCGACGACGCGGGGCGCCTCGACCTCGACGGCCAGCGGCGCGCGGTCGATTTCATGATCGACGCCGGCTCGCACGGCCTCGCGATCCTCGCGAACTTCTCCGAACAGTTCGCGCTGTCCGACGACGAGCGGAACACAGTTCAAAAGACCGTGCTCGAACACGTCGCCGGCCGCGTGCCGGTGATCGTCACGACCACGCACTTCAGTTCCGACGTGTGCGCCGCGCGCAGCCGCGCCGCGCAGGATGCCGGCGCCGCGATGGTGATGGTGATGCCGCCGTACCACGGCGCGACGATCCGCGTGTCCGAGCGCGGCATTCACGAGTTCTATCGGCGCGTGTCCGACGCGATCGACATCCCGATCATGATCCAGGACGCGCCGGTGTCGGGCACGACGCTGTCCGCCGCGTTCCTCGCGCGGCTCGCGAAAGAGATCGGCAACGTGTCGTACTTCAAGATCGAATGCCCGCAGGCGGCCGCGAAGCTGCGCGAACTGATCGAACTGGGCGGCGACGCGATCGCCGGGCCGTGGGACGGCGAAGAGGCGATCACGCTGCTGCCCGATCTCGACGCGGGCGCGACCGGCACGATGACCGGCGGCGGCTACCCGGACGGCATCCGCCGCATCTACGACGCGTACATGGCCGGCGATGCCGACACAGCGGCCGCGCTGTACCAGCAGTGGCTGCCGCTCATCAACTACGAGAACCGGCAGACCGGCCTCGCCGCGTGCAAGGTGCTGATGAAGGAAGGCGGCGTGATCGCGTCGGACGCGCTGCGGCATCCGCTCGCGCCCGTGCATCCGGCGACCCGCGAAGGACTGTTGAAGGTCGCGCGGCGGCTCGAACCGCTGGTGCTGCGCTGGGGGCGTTGACGGCCAGCGGTTGGCGATGACGTTCGGCGGCGCGGCGACGGGGGATTCGACTTCGTCGCGTTCGCGGACGTATGCCGAATTACGGCAACCCGCCCGCTTCGACCAGCCGGATGAACTGCTCGGCCGCCGGCGACAACACGCTGCGCTGACGCGTGACGACGCCGAACGTCTGCGACTGCGATCCGAGCTTCACCGGCAGGATCCGCAGCATCCGCCGCCGCGCGAACAGTTGCGCGATGCCGGCCGGCAACAGCGACACCAGATCGTCGCTTCGCTGCAGCAGCGCGATGGTCACGAACGTGGATGCGGTCGAGATCGTGTTCGCCGGCATCGCGAGGCCCGCGAGTTCCATTTCGTGTTCGAGCAGCGCGTGAAGCGGCATGTGCGCGGGATACGTGACCCAGCGATGCGACGCGAGATCGCGCAGCGTCAGCGTCTTTTTTCCGACGGCCGGATGCCCGCCGCCGACCACCACCGACAGCGGCTCCGCGCCGAGCGACCGGTAGCGGTACTTCGACGGGTCCTGGCTGACCGTCGAGCGCCCGATCACGAGGTCCAGTTGCCCATCGTCGAGTTGCGCGAGCATCCGCGTGCTCGTGTCCTCGGTGATCTCGACCGACAGGTTCGGCTGGCGCGCCTGCAACGCGATCACCGCCGGCACCACGACGTCCGGTATCGCGCCCATGATCGCGCCGATCGCGAGCCGCCCGCCGCGGCCCGAGCGGATCTGCGCGACGTCGTCGCACAGCGCGTCGAGGCCGGTCGCGAACCGCCGCGCATGGCGGATCACGCAATGGCCGAACGGGTTCGGGATCATCCCGCTCTTCGTGCGCTCGAACAGCGGCGCGTCGAGCATCGTTTCGAGTTCGCGCAGCGCCTTGCTCGCGGCCGACTGCGTGATCGACAGCGCGCTCGCGGCCTTGTGCAGCGAGCGGTGGTCGTCGAGCGCGATCAGCAGTTGCAGCTGGCGCATCCGCAGCCGCGACAGCAGCACGTTCAACGTGTTTTTCATCGGGATCGCGAAAGAACGGCGCAATGCGCCGCGAGGTCGGGGCGGCGAAGCCGCGCAGGCGTTATCGCGCCGAAGCGGGACCGGTCGTCGTGTCGGCCGGAACGCGACGGCGGTTTCGCGTCGCGCTGGCCGGCGAGCGCGGCCAGGGTCTGCCCCGCGCTCGCCCTGCGGATCACGTGATCGCGCCGATCTGCCACGGCACGAACTCGTTCTGCCCGTAGCCGTGCAACTCGCTGCGCGACCGCTTGCCGGACGCCGTGTCGAGCATCATCCGGAACAGCACGCGGCCGAGTTCGTCGATGCGCGCGGTGCCGTCCAGCACCTCGCCGCAGTTCAGGTCCATGTCGTCGGACTGGCGCTGCCACAGCGCGGTGTTGGTCGCGAGCTTGATCGACGGCGACGGCGCGCAGCCGTATGCGGAGCCGCGCCCGGTCGTGAAGCAGATCAGGTTCGCGCCGCCCGCCACCTGGCCGGTCGCGGAGATCGGGTCGTAGCCGGGTGTATCCATGAACACGAGGCCCTTCTTCGCGACCGGCTGCGCGTACTCGTACACCTCGACGAGATTCGTGTGGCCCGCCTTCGCGATGCCGCCGAGCGACTTTTCGAGCACCGTCGTCAGGCCGCCCGCCTTGTTGCCGGCCGACGGGTTGTTGTTGATCGCCGCGTGATGGCGCTCGCAGTAGGCCTCCCACCAGCGGATCCGCGCGACCAGTTTTTCGCCGACCTCGCGCGTCACCGCGCGGCGCGTCAGCAGATGCTCCGCGCCGTAGATTTCCGGCGTCTCGGACAGGATCGCGGTGCCGCCGTGCTGCACCAGCAGATCGACCGCCGCGCCGAGCACGGGGTTCGCGGTGATGCCCGAGTAGCCATCGGAACCGCCGCATTGCAGGCCGACCGTCAGGTGGCTCGCCGGCATCGGCTCGCGCCGCACGTCGTTCGCGGCCGGCAGCATGGAGCGGACCAGTTCGATGCCCTTCGCGATCGTTTTCGTCGTGCCGCCGGTGTCCTGGATCGTGAACGCGTGCAGCCGCGCGTGTTCGGTCAGCCCCTGCGTGTCGAGCAGCCGCGAAATCTGGTTCGTCTCGCAGCCGAGCCCGATCACGAGCACCGCCGCGAAGTTCGGATGCACCGCGTAGCCGCCGAGCGTGCGTTGCAGGATCGACAGCGCCTCGCCTTCCGGATCGACCGCGCAGCCGGCGCCGTGCGTCAGCGCGACGACGCCGTCGACGTTCGGGAACGCGGCGAGCGCGTCCGGATGGATGTCGCGCCGGAAGTGATCGGCGATCGCGCGCGCGACCGTCGCCGAGCAGTTCACCGAGGTCAGGATGCCGACATAGTTGCGCGTCGCGACACGGCCATCCGCACGGACGATGCCGTCGAACGTCGCCGGCTCCACGGCGGGCGCGGACGACATATCGCACACGCCCTCGCTGAACGCGTAGTCGCGCGCGAACTCGCCCATCGCGAGATTGTGCGTATGCACGTGCTGGCCGGCGCGGATCGGCTGGCTCGCGAACCCGATGATCTGCCCGTAACGATGCACCGGCTGGCCCGGCTCGACCGCGCGCGTCGCGACCTTGTGGCCGGGCGGAATCAGGCCGGACACGGTCACGCGCTCGTCGTCGAGCGTCGTGCCGGACACCAGTTGATCGAGCGCGACGACGACGTCGTCGGCCGGATTCAGGCGGATCACGCGGGCGCGCCGCGCAGGCTGCGCGTCGGCCGGCGCGGCTTCGGAGTCGGTGGAAAGCATGGTCGGATTTCCTGGCGGGTCGTCGATCTAATATATTAGTATTCGATTATTATCCGAATTGTATCGACGTGCCGGAGGAGCGTCATCCGGGTTTACCCACTGACGCGCACGATCCCCTGCGTCCCTCGAACGATCCGCGCCGCAGCCTATCGGGCCGCCCGGCGCATTAATATACTGGCCACATCAGTCCAACCCGGCCCAACCGACCGCCCTTCATGAAGTCCATCCGCAACGATCCCGACGCGTTCATCGGCCGCGTGCTGTCCGCCGGCCTCGCGCTCGACCGCTCGATGGCGCTGTCCACGCAGATCTACCAGTGTCTGCGCGAAGCGATCATCACGATGGCGTTGCAGCCGAACGACGTGATCTTCGAACGCGCGATCGCCGAGGCGCTCGGCGTGTCGCGCACGCCGGTGCGCGAGGCGCTGCTGCAACTTGCGCGCGAGGACCTCGTGATGATCGCCGCGCAGTCGCGCACGTTCGTCGCGCCGGTGCGCCGCGAGCAGTTCGTCGAAAGCGCGCTGATCCGCCAGGTGCTGGAGATCGCGAGCATCCGGCGCGCGGCCGAGATCGTCAGCGACGCGGAACTCGACCAGCTTCACGACATCCACGAAGCGCACCGGCGCGCGGTCGAGCGCGGCAACCCGGTCGCCGCGATCCGTCACGACAACGCGTTCCATGCGGCGGTCAGCCAGTCCGCGCGGCTGCCGAAGATGCAGCAACTGGTCGAACTCGTGCGCGCGCCGATCGATCGCGTGCGGCACATCACCGTGCGCGATCCGGTCGTCGCGGACGTGACGTTGAGCCAGCATCAGCAGGTGCTCGACGCGCTGCTGCGGCACGACCCCGACGCCGCCGAGCGCGCGCTGCGCGATCATCTCGACGACGCGTTCGAGCGCCAGAAGATCGCATTCGACGCGAACGTCGCGCTGTTCGAAGGCACCGACGAACCGGCCGCGACGACAGCGGCATAAACCGTGACGACGATTGCGCGCGCAACGCGCAATCGCGGCATCGGCGTCCCACACTCTGTACAACGCGTTGTTCCCTTTACGATTCGCCCGCCGGCGACGATGATCGCCCTTCAGCGGCGAGCGTCGAGCATCGCGCGTTATGTTCATCAACCACGAAAACCTCGCGATTAACGCGGCGTGCGTAGCAGCACACATTGACCGCATTTCGCATTGCACCGCGTCATACCGCTCGCAGGTTTCAAAAAGCGAATCGCCCGCCGCCCATCGTTCCCGGATAACCCAACGAAACGACTGACCGCCCGCTTTTATGCGCGTTATTGCGCCCATTCCCAATCTTTGAGAAATTTCATAAATAGGATGACTATATAAGCGATAACGCTCGGGAAAACGATAATCGCGACGGCCGAATACGGCAAATATAGTAGGTCTATTGAAGTCGGAAGGCAGGCGGCCGGAGGATCAACCGAAGGCCCCAGGATGGCGCGAATCTCCGTCGTGACACTCCCCAGGCCGTGGCGGATGACGGGTGTAGCGCCTGATTTAAACAACTACAACGCAGGCTACCTCGGAGACACACATGAAGCTGGCAACGCGCAGGATCGCGGGCGGGCTGGTCGCAGCCGCCTTCGCGCTGATTTCGGCCGCCGGTCACGCCGAAGACAAACCGATCACGCTGGGTTTCGCGCAGGTCGGCGCGGAAAGCGCATGGCGCACCGCGAATACGGTATCGGTCAAAAGCGCCGCGAAAGACAGCGGCATCAACCTGAAATTCTCCGATGCGCAGCAAAAGCAGGAAAACCAGATCAAGGCGATCCGCTCGTATATCGCGCAAAGAGTCGACGTGATCGCGTTTTCGCCGGTCGTCGAATCGGGCTGGGAGCCGGTGCTTCAGGAAGCAAAGCGCGCGAAGATCCCGGTGATTCTCACCGACCGCAACATCGACGTGAAAGACCAGTCGCTGTACGTGACGATGATCGGCTCCGACTTCATCGAGGAAGGACACCGCGCGGGCAAGTGGCTCGAAGACCACTACAAGAGTTCGCCGGGGCCGGTCAACATCGTCGAGCTGCAAGGCACGGTCGGCTCCGCGCCGGCGAACGACCGCCACGCAGGTCTGATCGAGGTGATCAAGAACGATCCGAAGTTCAAGATCATCGCGTCGCAGAGCGGCGACTTCACGCTCGCCGGCGGCAAGCAGGTGATGGAGGCGTTCGCGAAGACCTACGGCAGCAAGATCAACGTCGTCTATTCGCACAACGACGACATGGCGCTCGGCGCGATCCAGGCGATGGAGGAAGCCGGCATGAAACCCGGCAAGGACATCAGCATCGTGTCGTTCGACGCGACGAAGGGCGGCTTCGAGGCGATGATCGCGGGCAAGATGAACGTCGACGTCGAATGCAGTCCGCTGCTCGGCCCGCAGTTGATGACGGCGGTGAAGGACATCGTCGCCGGCAAGACGCTGCCGAAACGCATCGTCACGACCGAGACCGTGTTCCCGATGGACGTGGCGGCGCAGGTGCTGCCGAGCCGCAAGTATTGAGCGGCGCATGTCCACCGTCTCCGGCGCCGCGCCGGCCCCCGTTGCGCCCGTGCTCGAAACGATCGGCCTGACGCGCGCGTTCCCCGGCGTGCGCGCGCTCGAACGCGTGGATTTCCGCCTGTTTCCCGGCGAAATCCACACGCTGATGGGCCAGAACGGCGCGGGCAAGTCCACGCTGATCAACGTGCTGACCGGCGTGCACCAGCCGGACGCCGGCGAGATCCGCGTCGGCGGCGAGCCGGTGCGCTTCGCGACGCCGCAGGAGGCCAAGGCGGCCGGCATCCAGACGCTGTATCAGGAGATCAACCTGTGCCCCAACCTGTCGGTCGCGGAGAACATCTTCGCGGGCCGCCAGCCGAAGCGGCGCGGGTTGATCGACTGGAAGACGATCCATCGCCGCGCGGCCGACGTGCTCGCGGAACTGAACCTGTCGCTCGACGTCACGCAGTCGCTCGACACCTATCCGATCGCGATGCAGCAGATGGTGGCGATCGCGCGCGCGATGTCGGTGGACGCGCGCATCCTGATCCTCGACGAACCGACGTCGAGCCTCGACGACGGCGAGGTGAGCCGGCTCTTCGACGTGCTGCGCAGGCTGAAGGCGGCGGGCATCGCGATCCTGTTCGTCACGCATTTCCTCGAACAGACCTATGCGATCTCCGACCGCATCACGGTGATGCGCAACGGCGAGCGCGAGGGCGAATACCTCGCCGCGAATCTGCCGGTGCAGACGCTGGTCGCGAAGATGGTCGGCCAGCAGAACGCGGGCGCGCATCTCGAACCCGGCGCGGACGACGCGCAGCGCGACGCGGCCCGGCCCTGCGCGCCGTACCTCGCGGCGCACGGCCTCGCGCGCCGCGGCGTGCTCAATCCGCTCGACCTCGAAGTGCGGCCGGGCCAGATCCTCGGGCTCGCCGGCCTGCTCGGCTCGGGCCGCACCGAGACCGCGCGGCTGCTGTTCGGCGCCGACCGCGCGGACGCCGGCGCGCTGTCGATCGACGGCCGGCCCGCGCGGCTCGGGTCGCCGCGCGACGCGGTGCGCCACGGCATCGCGTATTGCCCGGAGGACCGCAAGAAGGAAGGCATCGTCGCGGACCTGTCGATCCGCGAGAACATCGTGCTCGCATTGCAGGCGCGGCGCGGCTGGTGGCGGATGATCGGCCGCGCGCGCCAGCGCGAACTCGCGAACGGCTACATCGCGCAACTCGGCATCAAGGCCCGCGACGCGGAGCAGCCGATCGCGCTGCTGTCCGGCGGCAACCAGCAGAAGGTGCTGCTCGCGCGCTGGCTCGCCACCGAGCCGAAGCTGCTGATCCTCGACGAGCCGACGCGCGGCATCGACGTCGCCGCGAAGTTCGAGATCATGGAACGCGTGCGCGCGCTGTGCGCGAAGGGCCTCGGCATCCTGTTCATCTCGTCGGAGATCGGCGAGGTGGTGCGGATCAGCGACCGCATCGCGGTGCTGCGCGACCGCCGCAAGGTCGCCGAACTCGGCGGAGCCGCGCGCACCGAAAGCGAGGTCTACGCGCTGATCGCCGGAGGCCGCGAATGACGCGTTTTCCGATGCGTTTTCCCGCCGGGCTGCTGAAACATCCGCTCGCATGGCCGGCCGCGACGCTCGTCGCGCTGCTCGCGATCGACGTGATCCATCGCGCGGACTTCCTGTCGGTCACGCTGCTCGGCGGCCATCTGTTCGGCGCGCCGGTGGACATCCTCACGCGCGCCGCGCCGCTCGTCGTCGTGTCGCTCGGCATGACGCTCGTGATCGCGACGCGCGGCATCGACATCTCGGTCGGCGCGGTGGTCGCGATCGCCGGCGCGGCGGCCGCGACCGTGCTCGCCGACGATCCGTCGCGGGTCGGTACGGCGTTCGGCGCGGCGCTCGCGGTCGGCCTGCTCGCCGGCGCATGGAACGGGCTGCTGGTCGCGTTCGTCGGCATGCAGCCGATCATCGCGACGCTGATCCTGATGGTCGCCGGGCGCGGCATCGCGCAACTGCTGACCGGCGGCCAGATCATCCCGATCGGCGCGCCGGGTTATCTCGCGGCCGGCGGCGGTTTTTTCGCGCTCGTGCCGTGCGCGGTGTGGATCGCGATAGCAGTCACGACCGTCACCGCGCTGATCGTGAACCGCACCGCGCTCGGCCTGTTCATCCGCTCGATCGGCGTGAACCCGGTCGCGGCGCGGCTCGCGGGCCTGTCGTCGCGCGCCGTGATCTTCGGCGCGTATGCGTTCTGCGGCGTGACGGCGGCGATCGCCGGCATCCTGATCAGCTCGAACGTGCGCAGCGCGGACGGCAACAACGCGGGCCTGCTGCTCGAACTCGACGCGATCCTCGCGGTCACGCTCGGCGGCACGTCGCTCGCGGGCGGCCGCTTCAGCCTCGCGGGCACCGTGCTCGGCGCGCTCATCATCCAGACCCTCACGTACACCACCTATTCGATCGGCGTGCCGCCCGAGGCGACGCTCGTCGTGAAGGCGATCGTCGTGCTGCTGGTCACGCTGATCCAGTCGCCGGCCGCGCGCGCGACGGCCGCCCGGCATCTGCGGCGCGCGGCCGCGCTGCGCCGCGCGCGCCGCGTGCCCCTCAAGAGCCCGACGCCATGAACCGTCCGCAGCATGTCACGCACCCGACGCTCGCCGCATGGCGGCATCGCGCGGCGCGCTTCGTCGATCCGCGCGTGCTGCCGATCGTCGTCACCGTGCTGCTGTTCGTCGCGCTGTTCGCGTTCGGCTCCGTGATGTACACCGGCTTCTTCTCCCTTCAGGTGCTGCTCGGGCTGCTGGTGGACAACGCATTCCTGCTGATCGTGTCGATCGGCATGACGTTCGTGATCGTGTCGGGCGGCATTGATCTGTCGGTCGGCGCGGTGGTCGCGCTGACCACGATCCTGTGCGCGGTGCTGGCCGAACGCTGGCACTGGCCGGTCGCGCTGGTGATTCCGGCCGTGCTGGTCTGCGGCGCGCTGTACGGCGCGGCAATGGGCGCGCTGATCCACTACTTTCGCCTGCAACCGTTCATCGTGACGCTGGCGGGCATGTTCCTCGCGCGCGGCGCGTGTTTCCTCATCACCACGCAGTCGATCCAGATCGACGATGCGGGTTTCCACGCGCTCGCGAACGTCAGCATTCCGGTCGGCTCCGGGTCGCTGAACGCGGGCGCGCTGGTCGCGCTCGCGATGCTCGGCGTCGGCATCGTCGTCGCGCATTTCACGCGCTTCGGGCGCAACGTCTATGCGCTCGGCGGCAACGAACGCTCCGCGCTGCTGATGGGGCTGCCGGTCGCGCGCACGCGGATCGGCGTCTACGCCTTGAGCGGCTTCTGCTCGGCGCTCGGCGGCGTCGTGTTCACGCTGTACGTGCTGTCCGGCTACGGACTCCAGGCGCAGGGGATGGAACTCGACGCGATCGCGGCCACCGTGATCGGCGGCACGCTGCTGACGGGCGGCGTCGGTTACGTGATCGGCTCGGTGTTCGGCGTCGGCATCCTCGGCACGATCCAGACGCTGATTACGTTCGACGGCACGCTCAGTTCGTGGTGGACGCGGATCGTCGTCGGCGCGCTGCTGTGCGCGTTCTGCCTGATGCAGCGCGCGACCGAGCGGCACGCGGCGCGCCGCAAGTCGACCGGCACGGGCGTGGGGATGTCGAGTGCGTCGAGCGCGCGCCCCGACCCGGCGATCGACGCGGAGCAGGCCCGCGCCGCGCCGCCGCGCGCCCCCCTTCATGCAGCACCCCGCTCGCGATAGCGGAAGGCCCCACGCGAGCCCCATCCTCGATACGCAAAAGACGACTGGAGGAAGACATGGCGGAACAGACGACGAAGCCGCAGACTGAATACGACGCGGAACGAAACGAAGGCGGCCAAGGCATCGTCCGCGCAACCCGGCGCGGACTGCTGCAAGGCGCGGGACTCGGCGCGGCGCTGTCGCTGCTCGGCGCGGCGGGCGCGGGCCACGGCGGCCTGATCGGGTCGGCGCTCGCGGCCGAGCCGCCGTTCCCCGCGCACAAGCGCTGGAAGATCGTATTCGTGAATCACGTGACGACGAATCCGTTCTTCGTGCCGACGCAATACGGCATCCAGGACGCGGCCGAACTGCTCGGCATGGACTATCAGTGGACCGGCTCCGCGACGTCCGACGCCGGCGAGATGGTGCGCGCGGTCAACTCCGCGATCGCCGCGAAGGCCGACGCGATCGCGGTGCCGATCGTCGATCCGACCGCGTTCGACAAGCCGGTCCAGGCGGCGCTCGACGCGGGCATCCCGGTGTTCGCCTACAACGCGGACGCGCCGCGCGGCAGCACCAATCCGCGCCTTGCGTACATCGGCCAGGATCTGTATCTGTCCGGGTATCAGATGGGCGAGCGCATCGCGAACCTCGTGGACAGCGGCCTCGTCGCGCTGTTCATCGCGACGCCGGGGCAGTTGAACATCCAGCCGCGCCTCGACGGCGCGAGCGACGCGATCAGGAAGTCCGGCAAGAAGATCGACGTGCAGACGGTCGCGACCGGCGCGACGGTCAACGAGGAGCTTTCGAAGATCAAGGCGTTTTATCTCGGCCACCAGAACCTGAAGGGCATGTTCGCGGTCGATGCGGGCAGCACCCAGGGCGTCGCCGAGGTAATGCGCGAATCGAACCTGCCGGCGAAGGGCGTGCACGGCGGCGGCTTCGACCTGCTGCCGCGCACGATCCAGTTGATCCACGACGGCTACCTCGACTTCACGATCGACCAGCAGCCGTACGTGCAGGGTTTCTACGCGGTGGTCGAGGCGTTCGTGTTCCTCGCGTCCGGCGGGCTCGTCGGGCCGGGCAACATCAACACCGGGCTCAAGTTCGTGACGAAGAGTTCGGTCGATCCGTATCTGAACACGTCGACGCGCTACGAAGGCAAGACCACGAAAGCGCAGATCGTGCCGATGAGCGGCGCGATCAAGTCGTGATGGACAGTGTGAACGAGTCCCGCAACGTGGAGCGGCGGCGCGCGGGCCGCGGGCCGCGTCTCGCCGGCTGGTCGGCGGAACTGCGCATCCTGCTCGTCGCGATGCTGCTCGCCGCGTACTTCGAGTTCTCGAACCGCGACTTCCTGCTGACCAACGCGAGCCTCGAAAACCTGTCGCAGTTCGTCGCGCCGGTCGCGATCATCGCGTTCGGCGAGATCATGCTGATGATCGGCGGCGACATCGACCTGTCCGCCGGCATGGTGTTCGCGTTCGCGCCGTTCATGATGGTGTTCGCGGCCGACGCGGGCGCGCCGATGTGGCTTGCGGTGATCGCGGGGCTGGTCGCGGCCGGCGTGGTCGGCTTCGTGAACGGCGCGGTCAGCGTGTGGCTGCGGCTGCCGTCGTTCGTGACGACGCTCGGCACCCTGTTCCTCGTGAACGGCGTCACGCTGACCGTGTCGCGCGGCACCCCGGCCGCCGCGCCCGGCTCGCCCGCGTTCGCCGCGTGGATGGGCGCGTGGGGCTACAGCGAGATCCTGTGGACCGTCGCCATCGCGGCCGCGATGCACGTGCTGCTGCGCCATACGCGCTGGGGCCTGCATACCCAGGCGTCCGGCGCGAATCCGGTCGGCGCGAGCGAGGCCGGCATCAATGTGAACCGGCTGCGGCTCGGCAACTTCGTGCTGGCCGCGCTGCTCGCCGGCTTCACCGGCATCCTCGAAGGCTTCCGCATCACGTCGATCGACCCGCAGGCGGGCGGCAACCAGATCACGTTCCTCGCGATCGCGGCGGCCGTGATCGGCGGCACGCCGCTCACCGGCGGCTCGGGCACGATCGTCGGCGGGCTGATCGGCGCGGCGGTGCTAGGCATCCTGAACGACGGCTTCACGCTGATCGGCATCAACGCGTTCATGTTCAACATCATTCTCGGCGCGGCGATTCTCGCCGCGATGGTGTTCAACATCCACGTCGCGCGGCTGCGGCGCAGAGGAGGACCATGATGAGCGATCCGCAGCAGCCAGCGCCGGGCGCGTCCGCCGCATCCACTGGCGACGCGGCATCGTCGTCCACGCGCGGCGTGACATCCCCGCAAGGCGCGCAGCCTGCCCGCGAGGCACTGCGCGGCGACGGCCTCGTAAAACGCTTCGGCGCGGTGACCGCGCTCGACGGCGTGTCGTTCACGCTCGGCGCAGGCGAGATTCTCGGCGTGCTCGGCGACAACGGCGCCGGCAAATCGACGCTCGTGAAGATCCTGACCGGCTACCATCAGCAGACGGCCGGCACGCTGTACGTGAACGGCAGCGAAACACTGCTGCGTTCCGTCGATCACGCGCGCTCGCTCGGCATCGAATGCGTGTACCAGGATCTCGCGCTCGCGAATTCGCTCAGCATCTATCACAACATGTTCCTGAACCGCGAGATCGTGCGGCGCGGCCCGCTGCGGCTGCTCGATCACCGGCGGATGCGCGAGATCGCCGCGCAGTGCCTCGACGACATCGGCGTGCACGTGCCGTCGGTGGATCTGCCGGTCGAGCGCCTGTCGGGCGGCCAGCGCCAGGCGATCGCGGTCGCGCGCGCGGTGCATTCGAACGCTAAGATCCTGCTGCTCGACGAGCCGCTCGCGGCGATGGGCGCGCGCGAGGCCGCATTGATCCTCGACCTCGTGATGCGGCTGAAGGAAAAAGGCGGCCTGTCGATCATCATGATCATGCACAACTACGCGCAGACGCTCGACATCGCGGACCGCATCGTGCTGATGCAGCGCGGCCGCGTGACGTTCGAGCAGCACAGCGCGCAGACGTCGGTCGCGGAGCTGATGGAGATCGTGCGGCGCGAATACCGCGCGATGCGCGCGGCCGGCGGCGCGCGCTGAACGCCGGCACGGGTCGGCAACCGCACGCAGCCGGGACCAGCATGGACTATCGCAACCCGCAGAATCGCAAGAGCATGCACCCGAGGATCGTGCAGGAACTCGGCATGCAGATCGTCGGCGGCGCGTTCGCGCCGGGGCAGCGGCTGCCCGCCGAGCCGTCGCTGTGCGCAAGCTACGGCGCGAGCCGCTCGGTGCTGCGCGAGGCGATGCGGGTGCTCGCCGCGAAGGGGCTCGTCACGTCGAAGCCGCGCGTCGGCAGCGTCGTGCGTCCGCGCGACGACTGGCACATGCTCGATCCGGACGTGCTGTACTGGACCGTCAGCAGCCTGCCCGAAGGCGAGTTCTTCCGCTCGCTGATGACGGTGCGCCAGATCATCGAACCGGCGGCGGCCGCGCTCGCCGCGCTGCGCGCGAGCGACGACGACATCGCACGGATCGGCGTCGCCTACGAGCAGATGGAGCAGGCGAAAACGGCCGGCGACCTGCTCGATCCCGATCTCGCGTTCCATCGCGCGATCATGGCCGCGACGCACAACGACATGCTCGCCTACATCGGCAACCTGCTGTCGCTCGCGCTGCGCGAATCGATCCGCTTCACGAGCCGGCATCCGAACACGCATGCGCTGTCGCTGCCGCGGCACAAGGCGATCCTGACCGCGATCGCGCACCGCGACGCGCTCGCCGCGCGCGAGGCGTGCATCGTCCAGCTGGACCACGCGCGCGCCGACGCGAATTCGATCCTCGGCGGCGCCGCGCTCGCGCCGGACCGGTCGCTGCACGACTGACACACGGGCCGTCGCGATCCGTTGCGTCGAACGCGGCGGCCATGCCGCCGCACGCGTTCGATAAGCGTCAGCGGCCGAACGGCTCCACCTCGACGCGGCGTCCGAGCAAAAACGCATCCGCGACGAGCCGCAGCGGCCGCACGTCGACGTCCTCGCTGCGATGCGCGATCAGCCAGTGGAACCGCTCGTACAGCGACGGATACTCGCGCTCGGGCAGCAGCGTGACCGGCTGGCCCGCGATCGACAGCCGCTTGCCGCCCTCGCTGATCGCGAGCAGCCCGTCGGTCGTCTCGACGTCGATCTCCCATTGCTCGACCGGCCCATGCCGCCAGTCGAACTCGGCGCGCACCGGCACGCCGTCCGCGTCGATGCCGTCGAGTTCGGCCGCGATCGGCGTAAACGTGTCGGCCGGAAAATGCAGCGTGGCGGCCTGAAGCAGCACGTCGCGCGGCAGGATGCGCGTGACGATCGACAGCGCGTTGATGCCCGGATCGAACACGCCGAGCCCGCCCGGCTCCCAGATCCACTGCTGGCCCGGATGCCAGCGCCGCACGTCCTCTTTCCAGCGCACGCGGACCGCGCGGATCGTGCGCGACGCGAGCCACGCGCGCGCCGGCTCGACCGCGCTCGCATAACGCGAATGCCATGTCGCGAACAGCGTGCGGCCGACCGCGCGCGCGAGGTCGCGCAGCGCCTCGACTTCGCTGACGCTCGCGCCCGGCGGCTTCTCCAGCATCACGTGCTTGCCCGCCGCGAGCGCGGCGCGCGCCTGCGCGTAACGCACCTGCGGAGGCGCGCACAGCGACACCGCATCGACGTCGGGCTCGGCCGCCAAGAGCGCGTCGAGGTCCGGATAGTTGCGCACGGGCTCGACGCTCGCATGACGGCTCGCGCACGCGACGAGCGAAAAACCCGGATTCGCCGCGATCGCGGGCAGATGCTGGTCGCGGGCGATCTTGCCGATGCCGGCGACCGCCAGTGTGTAGCTCGGGTTCACGAGATGATCTCCGCTGTTTTTTTGGGGGGCCGGCGACGCCGGCTACCGCATCATAGCCGCGCGGCCGTCAATGCGAGTGGCGCGGCACCGCCGCGCCGCGCTGCCCGACGAGGAAGTCGAGATCGCAGCCTTCGTCCGCCTGCAACACGTGATCGACATAGAGCCGCGTGTAGCCGCCCCGCCCCTGCTGTTCCGCGAGACCCGGCGCGGCGGCCGGATCGAGGTTCGCGAGACGCCGCTTCAGTTCTGCTGCGTCGATGTCCAGATGCAGCGTGCCCGCGTCGCAGTCCAGTTCGATCCAGTCGCCGTCGCGCACCACCGCGAGCGGGCCGCCCGCCGCCGCCTCGGGCGCGACGTGCAGCACCACCGTGCCGTACGCGGTGCCGCTCATCCGCGCGTCCGAGATCCGCACCATGTCCTTCACGCCCGCACGCAGCAGCTTCGGCGGCAGCCCCATGTTGCCGACCTCCGCCATCCCCGGATAACCGCGCGGCCCGCAGTGCTTCAGCACGAGCACGGAGTCCTTGTCCACGTCGAGCGATTCGTCCGCGATCCGCGCCTTGTAGTGCTCGAAGTTCTCGAACACGACCGCGCGGCCGCGATGCTTCAGCAACTCGGGGCTCGCGGCCGACGGCTTCAGCACCGCGCCGCGCGGCGCGAGATTGCCGCGCAGGATGCGGATGCCGCCGTCCGCGATCAGCGGACGCGTCAGCGGCCGGATCACCTCGTCGTCGTGATGCGGCGCGTCGCGCACGTTGTCCCACAGCGTGCGGCCGTTGACGGTCAGCGCGTCGGGATGCGGCAGCAGCCCGCCCTCGCCGAGCCGGCGCAGCACCGCCGGCAGGCCGCCCGCGTAATAAAACTCTTCCATCAGGAAACGGCCGGACGGCAGCAGGTCGACGATCGTCGGCACGTCGCGGCCGAAGCGCACCCAGTCTTCGAGTTCGAGCGGCACGCCGATGCGCCCGGCGATCGCCTTCAGATGGATCACCGCGTTCGTCGAGCCGCCGATCGCCGCGTTCGCGCGGATCGCGTTCTCGAACGCGGCGCGCGTCAGCACCTTCGACAGCGTCAGCCCTTCGAGCGCCATCGCGACGATGCGGCTGCCGGACAGATGCGCGAGCACGTAACGGCGCGCATCGACGGCCGGAATCGCCGCGTTGTGCGGCAGCGTCACGCCGAGCGCCTCGGCCATGCACGCCATCGTCGACGCAGTGCCCATCGTGTTGCAGGTGCCGGCCGAGCGCGACATGCCGGCCTCGGCGGACAGGAAACGATGCAGGTCGATCTCGCCCGCCTTCAGCGCCTCGTGCAGTTGCCACACCGCCGTGCCGGAGCCGATGTCCTTGCCGTCGAGCTTGCCGTTCAGCATCGGGCCGCCGCTGACGACGAGCGCCGGCACGTCGCAGCTCGCCGCGCCCATCAGCAGCGCCGGCGTGGTCTTGTCGCAGCCGGCGAGCAGCACGACCGCGTCGATCGGGTTGCCGCGGATCGCTTCCTCGACGTCCATCGACGCGAGATTGCGCGTCAGCATCGCGGTCGGCCGCAGGTTCGACTCGCCGTTCGAGAACACCGGAAATTCGACCGGAAAACCGCCGGCCTCGTACACGCCGCGCTTCACGTGTTCCGCGAGCTTGCGGAAATGCGCGTTGCACGGCGTCAGCTCGGACCACGTGTTGCAGATGCCGATGATCGGCCGGCCGTCGAATTCGTGATCGGGGATGCCCTGATTCTTCATCCAGCTTCGATACATGAAGCCGTTCTTGTCCATCGTGCCGAACCATTGTTGGGAGCGCAGCTTCGGTCGGGATGCGGGCATCGTGTCGTTCGGTTTTTGTCGCGTGGGAGGGCCTGCCGGTCCGGCCAGTCTACGGAGGACTCTGATAATCTTCCAATGAAAAATCGGCTGCTTCCGATATCGAAACGAAGATCGGTATAAACCCTCGGACACGATGCTCGACGACGCTTCGAATCACGGTTATCTGCGCACCCGGCTGAAGATGCGCCACTGGGTGCTGGTCGTCGCGCTCGCGGACGAAGGCGGCCTGCATCGCGCGGCGGCCGCGCTGAGCATCACGCAGCCCGCCGCGTCGAAGCTGCTGCGCGAACTGGAGGACACGCTCGGCGTCGCGCTGTTCGAGCGGATGCCGCGCGGGATGCGGCCGACGCGCTACGGCGACGCGCTGATCCGCCATGCTCGCGCGGTGCTCGGCAGTCTCGACGGCGCGCGGCACGAACTGGCCGCGCTGAAGGACGGCCGGCTCGGCCATGTGGCGATCGGCGCGATCACGTCGCCCGGCGTGCGCGTGCTGCCGGCCGCGGTCGCGGCGGTCAAGCGCACGCATGCGGACCTGCGCGTGTCGGTCGAGATCGACGCGAGCCATGCGCTGCTCGACCGGCTCGCGCAGGACCAGCTCGACATCGTCATCGGCCGTCTGCCGGCCGGCGACGACCGCCCGCCGCTGCGTTACGAGCCGCTGAGCGGCGAGCCGGTCTGCGCGGCCGTGCGCCCCGGCCATCCGCTGCTCGGCCGCGCGGCGCTGACGCTCGCCGACGTCCACCATCATGCGTGGCTCGTGCCGCCGGCCGGCAGCGTGCTGCGGCATCGCTTCGACCTGATGTTCCGGCGCGCGAGTATCGCGCCGCCCGCGAACGTCGTCGAGACCGGCGCGCTGCTGTTCGTCACGCGCGTGCTCGAACAGAGCGACATGATCGCGGTGCTCGCGCAGGACGTCGCGCGTTATTACGCGGCGCACGGGATGATCGCGATGCTGCCGCTGCCGATGGATTGCCGGATGGACGACTTCGGCCTGATCACGCGGGCCGACCGTTTGCTGTCGCCGGCCGCAACGGTGATGATCGACGCGCTGCGGGCCGCGAGCCGCGACGCTTATGCGTCGTGTCCTGCCGCCGGTTGAACCGGACGCCGCCGCGCGTTCAGGACAGCAGCAACGCCGGCTCGAACGCGACGCGCACGCATCCCCAGTGCCGGCCCTCCACCGCGATCGGCATCGAGAACACGCAGGTGACCTCGCCGGTGTCGCGCACGTAGGTCTGCAACAGATGATGGCGGCGCGACGTCGCCGAACGCTGGCCGGTATCGTCCGCGAAGATGCGCTTGTGACGGCTGTGCACGCGGTCGATCCGCGGGTCGCCGGTCGGCGGCGCGGAGAAGCGGCGATGATGCGCGGGCATGTAGCAGTTCGCGTCGTAAGCGACCGCGAAGATCAGGCCGTCGCGCGTGTCGAGCATCTCGTCGAACAGCGCCTGCAAACCGCCCTCGACCCTGTCGTCGTACGACGTCGTGTACTTTTGCGGCGACGTGCCGGGTATCGGCCGGTACTGCTGGTCGAAGAGGTTCGCGCCGCTCCTCGCCGCCTGCTCCAGATAAGCCTGCACGCGATCGCGGAACCGCTCGACGTCCGCGAGCAGCACGTCGTGGCGACTGCCCCGCAGCGGCAGCGTCGAGCCGAGGCCGTGCAGGTTCTCGGTTTCGTCGCGCAGCACCCTGCTGCTCGACTGCGCGGTCGCCATCGCGTCGGCCACCGCCACCGAGCGCACGCGCATCTCGTGAATCTGGCCGGTCAGCTCGACGTTCGCGTGATGGATGTCCTCGAACGCGCGGCCGACCAGCGCCATGTTGCGGTCGGTCGCCTCCAGGTCGTTCACGACTTCCGCGAAACGCAGCACGCTGCGGTCGATCACGGCCGTGCATTCGCTGCTGCCGCCGTGCACCCGCTCGATCTGCTCGCGCAGCGCGCCGATGCCGGTCAGCGTCTGCGTCGCGAGGTCCGCGATCGAGCGGTTCGCGTCCTGCACGCGCTGCGCGAGCAGCTTCACTTCCGCCGCGACCACCGAGAAACCGCGGCCGGCCGGACCCGCGCGCGCGGCCTCGATCGACGCGTTGATCGCGAGCAGTTTGGTCTGCGCGGATACGCTCTCGATCAGCTTCACGACGTCGCCGATCTTCGCGGTGCGCGCATGCAGCGTGCCGATGTCCTGCGCGACGTCGCCGAGCCGTTCGTTCGCCGCGCGGTTGAGTTGCGACACGCCGGTCAGGTCGCGATGCGCGTCGCGGATCGCGGCGAGATTGTCGGCAGTCGCGCGGCACACGGTATCGACATGCGTGCGCGCATCGTCGACGACCCGCGCCACGGCGACGCTGCCGGTATCCGCGCCGGTCGCGAGTTCGCGCTGCTCGTGCGCGAGTTCGACGGTGCGCGCGATGCACTGCCCGAGCCGCGCCGCCTCGACGCCGATGCGCGTGCTCGCGGCGCGCAGTTCCTCGATCATCTCGCGGATGCGCCGGCGTCCGACCCGCGCGGGCAACCCCGTCGCGCGCAACAGCCGCCGCCACGCGCCGTCCGGTGACGACGGGGATGACGGGGACGATGCGGCAGGCGAATCCGCGACAGAATCAGACAGGGTGTTCATGCGCGTTTCCCTTCGCATCGACCCGGCCCGCGAGCATCCCGCGCGCGAACCGGAAAGTCTGAAAAAAAGGGGCGCCGGCACTGCGCGCCCGCCAACTCCACTACGTGGAGGACTCCATGACCCTGCTCAGAACAGCGTGCGCAGGCTGACGCTCGCGCCGAAGTTGTTCGCCTTGCCGGCGAACGTCAGCGGACCGTTCGGATCATCGACCGACGCGCCGGACAGATGGCTGTGATCGACTTCGACGTACACGTCGGTGCGCTTGCTGAGGATGTAGTCGGCGATCCCGTACACGGTCTGGGTCGTGCCGCTGCGGCCCGGTGCGACGTTGTTCGCGTGGTCGTACGCATACGACGCGATGAAGCGCCATTGCGGCGCGAGCTGATACGTCGCGCCGACGCGCACGAACACGTCGTTGCGCGCGCTCGTCTGCGCGCCGGATACGGTCGTCACGTTGCTGATGATGTTCGTGTTCGCGAGCGGCGCGCTGGTGTTCGTCGCGCCGACCGAGAAACCCGCGTCGCGGCGCGCGTCGATCCCGTACAGGTACAGGCCGAGCGGTCCCCACGCGTAGGTGCCGCCGAGCGAGCCGACGACCAGCTTGTGACCGCCGCCGTCCTTCGACTCCGCGCCCGCGACGCCGACCTTGCCGCCGTTGAAGTTGTAGATCAGCGACGCGGTGGTCGTGCTGCCCGCCGCGTTGCTGCCCGGCTGGCCGCCGAACGAACGCTGCACCTGCAGCGCAACCGGGCCGAAGCGGTTTTCGTATTGCAGCGTGTTGTCGAAGCGGATGCCGACGAGGAACAGCGACCAGTCGGTCGCGTTGATGTTGCCGCCGCCGATCGGATCGAAGTTGAATGCGTAGAAGTTGTAGATGCCGCCGTACTGGCGTCCGGCCTTCAGCGTGCCGAACGTGTCGTTCTGCAACCCGACCCACGCGAAGCGGCCAAATAGCTGCGACTGCTGGTCCGACTTGCCGGTCGCGATGTTGAAGCCCGATTCGAGCTGGAAGATCGCGCGCGTGCCGCCGCCGAGTTCCTCGACGCCCTTCAGGCCGAAGCGGTTGCCGTTGACCGCGCCTTCGTTCATGCCGAACGTGTTGCCCGCGCCGGAAGTCTGGAAACGCACCGCTTCGTCGATCAAGCCGTACAACGTGACGCTCGACTGCGCATGCGCGGCGCAGCAGATCAACGCCAGGCCTGCCCCGCTGATGATTCTTTTCATTCGAGTTCCTTATCGATTTATTCGAACCGCGGCGGCTGGTTGCCTGCGGCTCTCGACCCGCTGCATCGAAAAGCCTGCGCTTTGCGAAGCAGCCCTTGCCCCATGCCGTGCTGTGCCGCGATGCGGTCACGCACGACATGTCCCCGAGCACGGCAAATTTTTATGCAACGTGCGGGACAGGTCGAACTCGAAATTTAAATCGGCCGTATAAGGAATTCGAATACCGGCGCAACGGACGGCGCGCGCCTAGACGACGATGCGCGCGGCGTCCTCGCCGAGCCGCGCCGCGTACTTGCGCACCGTTTCGATGGCGATCTCCACGAGCCGCTCGGTCCAGTCGGTGCCGGTGCGCCACGCGATCACGAACGGCAGCGGCGGCGGCACCTCCAGCCCTTCGAGCCGCCGCAGCACGCCTTTTTCGAGCGGCATCGGCACCAGCGCCGGCGGCATCGCCGCGACGCCGAAACCGGCCTGCGTGAGCTGGATCATCGCGGCCACCGAGTTCACGCAGCTCACGCGCGCCTCGCTGATGCCGTACGACTGCATCAGCCGCAGCAGGTCCTGGTGCGGCCGCGAATGGCGGGAGTACGTAATGAGCCGCTCGTTGCCGAGCCGCCGCAGCGCGGACGTCGCCGATTCGTCGGGCCGCAGCCCGTCGATCGGCGTGTTCGCAGCCGCGATCCAGCCGACCGACAGTTCGAGCACTTCGACGCTGCGGATCGTCTCGTCGCGCAGCATGTCGGTCTGGATCACCATGTCGAGCATCCCGCGCCGCAACTGCTCGTTCAGGTTCAGCGCCGTTTCCGACGTGACTTCGATGTCGAGATTCGGATAATGGGCCATCACGTCCGCGACGAAATCGACGAACCACGAATGGATCGCGCTGTCCATCGCGCCGATCCGGATCGTGCCGTACGCGAACTTCTCGCCCTGCAACGATTCGTAGAGCTGCGTCATCGACTGGCTGACCTGCTCCGCGTGCCGCAGCACCCGCTCGCCTTCGCGCGTCAGCGTGACGCCCTTGGGCTCGCGCTTGAACAGCTTCGCGCCGAGTTCCTGCTCCAGCACCGAGATGCGGCTCGAAATCGCCGCCTGCGTCGAATGCAGTTTCTCCGCCGCGAGGCTGAAACTGCGCAGTTTTGCCACCCAGATGAACGTTTCGAGGAACTTCAGATTCACGCTACGCCTCCCCCGTCGATGCCAATGCGCGAAGGCCGGGTTGCGCGTGCAAGCCCGGCCTTCGCGTTCTCCCTATAGCCGCAGCGCGTCGCGCCGCGTGCGCCTACAGCAGAGTATTCAACAGAAATATATTGATGACCAGCAGCGCGAGCGCGGTGGGCGCCTGCGCGCGGATCACGCCGTACCGGTCCGGCAGTTCCAGCAGCGCGGCCGGCACGATGTTGTAGTTCGCGGCCATCGGCGTGAGCAGCGTGCCGCAATAGCCGGAGAACATGCCGATCGCGACCATCGGCGCCGGGTTGCCATGGAACACGCCGATCAGCACCGGCACGCCGACGCCGCCCGTCATCACCGGGAACGCGGCGAAGCCGTTGCCCATGATGATCGTGAACAGCGCCATGCCGACGCAATACACGACGACCGCGACAAAACGATAGTCGAGGTCGATGTACGACGTGGTCAGATGCGCGACCGCCTTGCCGACGCCCGCGTCCGCGAACACGAGGCCGAGCATGCCGAGCATCTGCGGCAGCACGACCGCCCACGACAGCGCATCGACCAGCCGGCGCGCCTCCTTCACGCCCTGCGCCGCCGAATCGCGCGTCAGCCGGCATGCGAACGCGAACGCGATCACGCAGCCGATGCCGAACGACGCGAGCGTCGCGTTCTTCGGATCGATCAGCGCGACGCCGCCGAACACGAGATGCGGCGCGAGCAGCGTGCCGGCCACGGCGACGAGCGGAATCGTCAGCGCGGGCAGGAACAGCCGGTTGCCGTGGCGCAGCGCGCTCGCGCGCCGCTCTTCCTCGGCCGGCACCTTCGGCTTCGCGCCGACCACGCCGCCGAAGCCGGCCACTACCGCCATCGCGACGACGAGCACGCCGACCACGTCGGCCGGCAACTGGTCGCCGGCGAGGAAGATCACGCCGTAGACGATCCAGAAGCCACCGGCGAGGAACCGCTTCGGATGCTCGCGATCGCTGACAATGATCCCGCCGATCACGAACAGCAGCAGGCCGAGCAGCCAGAAGAACAGATTGAGCGAGACGATCATGCGTTTTCTCCGTGCGCGTGAACGGTGTCCGCACCCGCATCGCGATCCGAAGGCGCGGACGCGGGCGTTGAAGAAGAGGAGGATGACGAAGCATGGCGGGCGAGCCAGCCGTCGAGGCGGTACAGCCGGAAGCCGTGGACGATGAACGCCGCGAGCGCGGTCGGCATCCCCCACAGCGCGACGCGCATCGGCTCGACCGCGATCCCCGCTTCCTTCAGGAACGTGACCATCAGCACGATCGCGCCGAACGCGACGAACACGTCCTCGCCGAAGAACAGGCCCACGTTGTCCGCCGACGCCGCGAATGCGCGCAGCCGGTAGCGCACCGCGTCGGTCAGCTTGCCGTAACGCGCCTCGGCCGCGCCCTCGGCCATCGGCGCGACGAGCGGGCGGACCATCTGCGGATGGCCGCCGAGGCCGGTCAGACCGAGCGCGGCGGTGATCTCGCGCACGAACAGATACGCGACCAGCAGCCGGCCCGGCGTCGCCGCGCGGATGCCGCCGATCCAGATCTGCGCGCGCTCGCGCAGGCCGTGCCGCTCCAGCAGGCCGATCACCGCGAGCGGCAACAGGATGATGAGCGGGATCACACGGGTTTTCACGAAGCCGCTGCCGATCGCGACGAAAATGCGGTCGAGCGGAAAATGCGCGGCAAAACCGGTTGCGATCGCCGCCAGCGTGACGATCAGCATCGGATTGAAGCGCAGCACGAAACCGACAACGATCACGGCCACGCCGATCAGCGGATACAGGTTCACTGCGGATTGCATCGAAGGTTCTCCAGGTGCAGCGGGTGGTAAACGTCCCGCCGGATGGGCGGGACGGCCGACATCGCGCGCTTTCCTTGCGTTGCCGCCGCGCGCTGTTGTTCTCTTTCAGCCGGCGCGGCCGTAACCGCCGCCGCCGGGCGTTTCGATCACGAACACGTCGCCCGGATGGACCGTCGCCGTGTGCGTCGCGCCGAAGTGATCGACTTCGCCGCCCGCGCGCTCGATCCAGTTGCGGCCGACGCTGCCGTTCTCGCCGCCCGCGAGCCCGAACGGCGGCACGCGGCGGCGGTTCGCGAGGATGTTCGCGGTCATGGTCCGCGTGAAGCGGATGCGCCGCACCGCGCCGTCGCCGCCCGGCTGCTCGCCGGCGCCGCCGCTGCCCCAGCGGATCGCGTGCTGCTCGACGATCACCGGGAAGCGCCATTCGATCACCTCGGGGTCGGTCATCCGCGAGTTCGTCATGTGCGTCTGCACCGCCGACGTGCCCGGATGCGCGCGCCCCGCGCCGGAGCCGCCGGCGATCGTCTCGTAGTACTGTTGCGCGTCGTCGCCGAACGTGAAGTTGTTCATCGTCCCCTGCGAGCCGGCCATCACGTTCAGCGCGCCGTACAGCGCGTCGGTGATCGACTGCGACACCTCGACGTTGCCCGCGACGACCGCCGCCGGATAAACCGGGTTCAGCATCGAGCCGTGCGGAATCACGATCTCGATCGGGCGCAGCACGCCTTCGTTCATCGGGATGTCGTCGGTCAGCAGCGTGCGGAACACGTACAGCACCGCCGCCTTGCACACCGAGCCCGGCGCGTTGAAGTTGGTGCCGCGCTGCTCGCTCGTGCCGGTGAAGTCCACCCGCGCGACGCGCCGCTCGCGGTCGATCGTCACGTTCACGCGGATCTGCGCGCCGTCGTCCATCTCGTACGTAAACGCGCCGTCCGACAGCGACGCGATCGCGTTGCGCACCGCGTCCTCCGCGTTGTCCTGCACGTGGCCCATGTACGCGAGCACGACGTCCGCGCCGTAGCGCGACACCGCGCGCAGCAGTTCGGTCGCGCCGCATTCGCACGCGGCGATCTGCGCGGTCAGGTCCGCGATGTTCTGGTCGATGTTGCGGCTCGGATACGGGCCGGTCGCGAACAGCAAGCGCACCGCCGGTTCGAGGAACGCGCCCGCCTCGACGATCTTCACGTTGTCGAGCAGCACGCCCTCTTCCTCGATCGTCGTGCTGTTCGGCGGCATCGAGCCCGGCGTGATGCCGCCGACGTCGCCGTGATGGCCGCGCGCGGCCACGTAGAACAGCAGGTCGTCGCGCTCGCCGTAGACCGGCATCACGACCGTGATGTCCGGCAGGTGCGTGCCGCCGTTGTACGGCACGTTCAGCATGAACACGTCGCCGCGCCGCATCGAATCGCCATGCTCGCGGATCACGCTCAGCACGCTGTCGCTCATCGAGCCGAGGTGCACCGGAATGTGCGGCGCGTTCGCGATCAGCCCGCCGTCGCGGTCGAAGATCGCGCACGAGAAGTCGAGCCGCTCCTTCATGTTGACCGAGTACGAGGTCTTTTCGAGCGTCACGCCCATCTGCTGCGCGATCGACATGAAGATGTTGTTGAAGATCTCCAGATGCACCGGATGGCGCGCGGTCGTGATCGCGTGCGCGGCGGACTGCGCGGCGCCGGCCGCGTCCGCGCTTTTTTCGAGCCGCAGCGTGCCGTCTTCGAGCACGAGCGCGGACCAGCCGGGTTGCAGCACGATCGTCGAGATTTCCTCGGTAATGAGCGCAGGACCGTCGAGCCGCGCGCCGACCGCGAGGTCGCGGCGCGCGTGCAGCGGCACCGCCGCCGCGCGGCCGCCGACGACCATCGTCGCGCGTGCGTCGGCGGGCGTAACGGACGTGGCGTTCGCGACGCGCGGGACCGCGCCGTGCAGCGTCGGCGGATCGGTCAGGCCAATCGCCTCGACGACGATCGATTCGACGATCAGCGGCTTGGTCGGCATTGCGAAGCCGTAACGCTTGCGATGCAGCGTCTCGAACGCGTGTTTCATCGTTGCCGCGTCGGCAAACGGCACTTCGAGCGTCGAATCGGTGTTCTGATACTTGAGCCGCGCGCCGCGCGATGCCTCGGTGCGTTCGCGCGGCACCCGCTGAGCGACGATCGCCTCGATCGCGTCGTGTTCGAGCGCGTCGAACTGGGCGTCCAGCGCGCCGACCGTCGCCGCGTCGAGCGCCGCCTCGACCGCGCGCTCGCGCAGCACGCGCAGGTCCGCGAGCCCCATGCCGAACGCGGACAACACGCCCGCGAACGGATGCAGCACGATGCGCCGCATCCCGAGCGCGTCCGCGACCTCGCACGCGTGCTGGCCGCCCGCGCCGCCGAACGCGCACAGCGCGTAGTCGGACACGTCGTGGCCGCGCTCGACCGAGATCGTCTTGATCGCCTGCGCCATGTTGTCGACCGCGACCGCGAGGAAACCTTCCGCGACCGCTTCCGCGCTCATCGTGCGGCCCGTGTCGCGCTCGACCTGCTGCGCGAGTTCCGCGAACCTGCGGCGCACGATCTCCACGTCGAGCGGCTGGTCGCCGTTCGGGCCGAACACGTGCGGGAAATGACCGGGCTGCACGCGGCCAAGCATCACGTTGCAGTCGGTGACCGTCAGCGGGCCGCCGTTGCGATAGCTCGCCGGCCCCGGGTACGCGCCGGCCGATTCCGGGCCGACCTTGAAGCGGCCGTTCTCGAAACTGCAGATCGAGCCGCCGCCGGCCGCGACCGTGTGAATGTCCATCATCGGCGCGCGCACGCGCACGCCCGCCACCTGGGTTTCGAACACGCGCTCGTACGCGCCGTCGTAATGCGCGACGTCGGTGGACGTGCCGCCCATGTCGAAGCCGATTACCTTGTACTCGCCGGCCGCCTCGCTGGTGCGCACCGCGCCGACGATGCCGCCGGCCGGCCCGGACAGGATCGCGTCCTTGCCGCGAAAACGCCCGGCGTCCACGAGGCCGCCGCTCGACTGCATGAACATCAGCCGCACCGAGCCGGTGTGCTGCGACACGCGATCGACATAGTCCTGCAACACCGGCGACAGATACGCATCGACGACGGTCGTGTCGCCGCGCCCGACCAGCTTCATCAGCGGGCTCACCTGATGACTGACCGACACCTGCGTGAAGCCGCATTCGCGCGCGAGTTCCGCGACGCGCAGTTCGTGCTGCGGGAAGCGGTAGCCGTGCATCAGCACGATCGCGATCGACGTGATGCCGCTTTCGCGCGCGGCGGTCAGCGCGCGGCGGGCCGCGTCTTCGTCGAGCGAACGCAGCACCGCGCCCTGCGCGTCGATGCGCTCGTCGATCTCGACCACCCGCTCGTACATCTGCGCGGGCAGTTCGATATGGCGTGCGAAGATGTCCGGCCGCTCCTGGTAGCCGATCCGCAGTTGATCCGCGAAACCGCGCGTGATCGCGAGCAGCGTGCGCGCGCCCTTGCGTTCGAGCAGCGCATTGGTCGCCACCGTGGTGCCCATCTTCACGACCTCGATCAGGTGCTGCGGCAGCGGCTCGCCCGCGCCGAGGCCGAGCAGGTCGCGCATCCCCTGCACGACCGCGTCGCGATAACGCTCGGGGTTTTCGGACAGCAGCTTGTGCGTGACGAGCCGGCCGTCCGGCCGGCGCGCGACGATGTCGGTGAACGTGCCGCCGCGATCGACCCAGAACTGCCAGCGGCCGTCGTCCGCGGCGAGGTTCGCCGGTTGCGGGTTCATAGCGTTTTCCTGCGTGACTTCCATACCGTTCATCTCCGTGCGCGTTCGGCGGCCGGCGCCGGATCGCGTCCGCCGCGGCCAGCCCGTGTTGTGCTGGGGCGGATTGTCTGCGCAGCGCTCAAATCGCGTCGAGGGAGAAAAATAAATCCGCGGTATAAGGAAATGCTATTCCGGCGGGAGGCCCCGCCGGCGCGGGGTTCCGGGCCGGCGGGGCGGTCCTGGAACCGGGGTTTTCCCGGGGGTATGGAGGAATCCGCACGATCGTTTTTTCGCCGCCGGATGGGCCGGATTTCGCGCGAACGGCGCGGCAATGGTGAGCGATGGTCCGACAAGGGCCAGGCCGTTTCGGACACCGCGCGCCTTCTGCGCGCCTCATGCCCGCCAGCGCGCCGCCCGTTGCCCGTCCGAAAACCGCTAAAGCTTGGCGAGCGCGATCCCCGCCGCGCACCTTATTTTTCGAGGTGGCGACGCGGAACGCGTAAACCCGCTGCGTCCGCGCCGCCCCGGACCCCGCACGGACTCCCACGGAACCTCATGCGTATCCTCCAGTTGATCCTCGCGCCGCGGCTGTCGGGCGCCGAAATGCTCGTGAAGGGCCTCGCGATCGACCATCAGCGCAGCGGCCACGCGGTCTGCGTCACGTCGCTGCTGCCCGCGCAGGACGACTTCGCGGCGGCGACCGACGAACTGGCCGAAAGCCGCGTGCTGTGCCACTTCCCGGCCAGGCGCTACGAGCGCGTCGGCCGCCTGCTGTTCCTGTACCGTTCGATCCGGCGCTTCAATCCCGACGTGGTGTTCGCGCACGCGACGATCCCCGCGATGTATGCGCGCGCGCTGCCGGTGCGCGTGCCGATCGTCTGGGTCATGCATTCGAGCGTGAACGATTTTGTCGTGAGCCCGCTGCTGTGCCGCGCGGAGCAGATCCTGTCGCGGCGCGCGAAAGCCGTGATCGGCGTGTCGCAGAAGCACGTGGACGATTACCGGGATGCGATCGGCCGGCATCCGCCGCTGATCGTCGTGCCGAACGGGATCGACGTCGCGCGGTTCCGCAAGGGCGCCGCCGCTTCACGCGACATGGCCGATACCGGCGCGGGTCCGTCGAAGCAGATCGTGCAGATTGGCCGCTATGTGCCGGAGAAAGGCCAACTGGAAACGCTGCGCGCGTTCACGCGGGTGCTCGAAGCCGAGCCGGACGCGCGGCTGCTGCTGTGCGGCGTGATCGAGGACCGCGCGTATCACGCGGCCGTCGTCGCGCTGGCGAACGAACTGGGGATCGCGCCGCGCGTCGACATCGTGGGGCCGATGACGCGCGTCGACGAAATTCTCGACGAATCGGGCGTGTTCGTGATGCCGTCGAGCAACGAGGCGCAGGGCATCGCGTTTCTCGAAGCCCTCGCGTCGGGCATTCCGGTCGTCGCGAGCCTCGCGCCGGCGTTCGCGTTCGCGCGCGACTGGCCCGGCGTGCAACTCGTCGATACGTCGGACCCGGCGTGTTACGGCCGCGCGCTCGTCGCCGCATTGCGCGAGCCGCGTTCGCACCGGCCGCTCGACGGCTTCCGCTTGCAGGACACCGCCGAGCGTTATCTGGCGATCGCGCGGCAGGCGATCGGATAGATCCGCCGCCGCCCGCTCCGGACGCTAACGGTCGCGCGCGGCAACACGCGTCCTGCACCGCGGATTCACGCGAACACGTTCCACAACACGAACGTCAGCGCGAGCCCGACCACCGACACGATCGTCTGCAAAATCGACCACACGTAGACGGTCTCCTTGAGCTTCAGCCCGAAATACTCGCGGATCATCCAGAAACCCGCGTCGTTGACGTGGCAGAAGAACACCGACCCCGCGCCGATCGCGAGCGCGAGCAGCGAGGTATGCGAGGCGCTCAGCCCCGCGACGACCGGCGCGACGATGCCGGCGGTGGTCGTCGTCGCGACCGTCGCGGAGCCGGTCGCCTGGCGCAGCGCCACCGCGATCAGCCACGCGAGCACGATCAGCGGCAGGTGGCCGCCTTCCGAAATCTTGCTGATCGTGTCGCTGATGCCGGCCGCGACGAGCGTCTGCTTCAGCCCGCCGCCCGCGCCGATCGTCAGCAGCAGCGCCGCGATCGGCGGCAGCCCCTTGCGCAGCACGCTGCCGACCTGCTCGCGCGACATCCCGTTCGACCAGCCGAGCACGACGATCGCGAACAGCACTGTCAGGCCGAGCGCGATGATCGGCTCGCCGAGGAAGTTCAGCGTGCCGTACAGCAGGCTGTGCGGCCCGAGCCACAGCCGCGCGACCGTGCGGCCGAGCATCAGCAGCACCGGCAGCAGCATCGTCAGCAGCGACACGCCGAAACCCGGACCGTCCTGCGTGTCCGTGCGCGGCGAGAACAGCCGGCCCATCTCGTCGGGCTCGCCGATGGTCAGCCGCTTCGACAGCCACGCGCCGTACAGCGGCCCCGCGAGCACGACGACCGGCAGCGCGACGATCAGCCCGAAGCCGAGCGTGAGGCCGAGATCCGCGTGCAGCGCGCTCACCGCGATCAGCGGACCCGGATGCGGCGGCAGCAGCGCGTGCAGCGTCGTCATGCCGGCGAGCGCGGGAATCGCGATGCGCAGGATCGGCTGGCCCGAGCGGCGCGCCATCACGAAGATGATCGGCACCATCATCACGAGTCCGACCTCGAAGAACAGCGGCAGCCCGATGATGAGCGCGACGACCGCCATCAGCCACGGCAGCGTGCGCGGCGTCGAATGCTTGAGAATGGTGGACACGAGCCGGTCGGCCGCGCCGGATTCCGCGACGAGCGCGCCGAGCATCGCGCCGAGCGCGATGATGATGCCGATGTCGCCGAGCAGCGCGCCCGCGCCCTTGCTGAACGAGCTGGCGACGGTTTCGAGCGGCAGGCCCGCGGCCGCGCCGGCCGCGAACGTGCCGCCGAGTATCGACAGGAACGGCGCGAGCTTCAGCCACGCGATGCAGACGACGATCAGCGCGAGGCCGAGCAGGCAGGACAGAATGAGTTGCGTGTCACTGGCCGACCAGGGCGTCAGAGGGGCAAGCGGATGCACATCTTCTCCGGAATGAGTTGTCGTTGTACTGACCGGCGCGGCGACGCGCCGGCGGCAAACCGGAGATTGTAGTCGGATGCGGTGCAACGCATGCAGCCGCTTCGGAACGCCAGGAAACCAGGGAGACCTGACGGCGGGCGGCCGCGCGTCAGGCGGACAGCGGCACGCTTTCCGGCTCGTCCGCGTCGAACCATGCGGGATTGCGCGCGGCGACCGGTCCGAGCGACACGAGGATCTCGCGCAGATGCGTGCGCATCGCCGCTTCGGCGTCGGCGGGATCGTGCGCTTTCAGCGCGGCGAGAATCCTGGCGTGCTGGCGAATCAGCAGATCGAGCGGCGACACGTCCGGCAGGCTCAGATAACGCACGCGATCCATCTGCGCCTTGAGGTCCTGGATCTTGTCCCATGCCGCCGTGCAGTCGATCGCCTGCGCGATGCCGCGATGGAACGCTTCGTCGAGCGCGAGAAACGCGGCGGTGTCGTTCGAGCGCGCGGCCGCCTTCTGCCCGCGCAGGTTGTCGGCCAGGCCCCGCAACTGCGCGTCCGTGATGTATCCGGCCGCCTTGCGCACGACGGCCGCCTCGATCGCCTCGCGAATGAAGCGGCCTTCGCGCACCTCGCGCGGCGAAATCTTCTTCACGAGCGTGCCGCGCTGCGGCAGCACCTGCAGCACCCCTGCCTCGACGAGCTTGATGAACGCCTCGCGCACCGGCTGGCGCGACACGCTGAACATCCCGGAGATTTCCTTCTCGGACAGCGGCGTGCCGGGCGTCAACTGGCCCGTGTAGATCGCATCGCGCAGCGCACGGAAAATCTGCTGGCTGATTGACTCGCGCGCGTCGTGCGATACCTGCGCGGTCAGGTCCGGCAGCGCCGAGCCGCCGGCGATCGCGTGACCGACGCGGCGGCGTCGGCGCGGCGCGACGGCACCGGCGTCGTCGGTTAAACCGGGCGCAGTGCGAACAGGCATTTTCATCGGCGGGAGCGTGAGCGGCGGGCGGGTTGTGCGGATCGTGCGAATGGCGCGGGCCGCGTCGCTACCCGCGCCCGGCAATACAGGGTGCGCGTGATACTACCATGCAGCGGCTTGCGAACCGGCTCGCGCCAGAACCGCCGCGAGACACAGTTGGACCCCGTCGCGAAGTCGCGCATGACCGTGCGGATCAACGCTGAAGCGCGGACGGAACCGGCATCGCCACGGGCGCTTCGGCCCCCGCCTCGGCCATCGCTTCCTCGCGATGCGCCCAGTCGTGCAGGTCCGCGCCGCCGCGCCGGCGCGGCGTCGATTCCGGCAGCAGCCACACGCACACCATCGACACGATGCCGAGCGCAACCACATACGCGATCAGCGCGCCGGCCGCGCCGTGCGTGGACTGGATCAGCTTCACCGCGACGAGGCCGAGCACGCCGCTGCCGAGCAGCGACCCGATCTGCCAGATCAGCGCGATGCCGCTGCAACGCACGCGCGCCGGGAACAGTTCCGGAAACAGCGCGGCCTGCGGCGCATAACAGAGGCTGTGGCCGACCGGGATCGCGAGAATCATCACGATCTGGATCGCGACGCGGCTGCCGCTGTCGATCGCATGAAAGAGCGGATACGCGAGCAGCACGTGCAGCGCCGCGCCGAGCAGACAGGTCGCGCGCCGGCCGATGCGGTCCGACAGCATGTCCGCGAGCGGGATCGTCAGCAGTTCGAGCGTCACCGCGACGATCACCGTCTGCAACAGCATGGCCTGGTTCACGCCGTGCACGCTGCCGTACGCGAGCACGATCATCGTGTACATCGCGAACGTGCAGGCCTCGATCAGCTTCGCGCCGACGCCCTTCACGATGGTCGGCCCGAACTGGCGCACGACCTCGACGACCGGCCGCGACTCGACCGCCTTCGTCTGCTGGATCTCGCGGAAGACCGGCGACTCCTCGGTGCGCAACCGGATGTAGAGGCCCACCGCGACCAGTACGATGCTGCCGAGGAACGGCAGCCGCCAGCCCCAGTCGATCAGTTGTGCGTGCGTGAGCAATCCGGTCAGCAGCGCGAACAGGCCCGCGGGAATCAGGAAACCCGCCGGCGCGCCCAGTTGCACGAGACTCGCGAAGAAGCCGCGCGCGACGGGCGGCGCATATTCGGCGGTCAGCAGCACCGCGCCCGCCTGCTCGCCGCCGACGCCGAACCCCTGCAACACGCGGATCACGATCAGCGCGACCGGCGCCCACAGGCCGATCGACTGATAGTCAGGCAACAGGCCGATCGCGAACGTGCCGAGGCCGACGATCAGGATCGTCACGACGAGCGCCTTCTTGCGGCCGACGCGGTCGCCGAAATGCCCGAACACGATGCCGCCGAGCGGCCGCGCGAGAAAACCGACTGCATACGTCGCGAACGCGGCGAGCGTGCCGATCAGCGGATCGCCGGCCGGAAAGAACTTCTGCCCGAACACCAGCACGGCGGCGGTGCCGTACACGAAGAAGTCGTAATACTCGACGGCGGTGCCGATCGTCGAAGCGAACGCGACCCGCCGCAGCATGGACGTGTCGTGCTGCGAACGCGTGGCGGTATGGACCGGATTCATCGCGGCATGTCTCCTTACGATTTCTGTTCAGTGCGTCACGGGCGCGGGCAGCGCCTGCTCGCCGCGCCGACCGTGGCGAATCTACCATACAAGTATTGCGACGAGCCACACGGGGATTTCACCGGGCGGACGCCGGTCGCCCGCCCTGCACGCGCGCACCGGGAACGGCCGATGCGAATTCCGTTCGCGTCGCCGCCGCGCCGGCAATCGCCGCACACCGCGATTGCCGGCGCCCCGCCCGTTCGCGCGACGTCGCCGGAACTCGCGACGTCGGGCCGGGCTTCCCCCCGCGCGGACCCGCGTGCAGGCGACCCGGCGGTCCGCGAGCGAAAGGAGATTCGACGTGAAAGCTGTTGTCTACGAAGGCCCGCGCAACGTGTCGGTGAAGAACATGCCCGACGCGAAGATCGAAAAACCGACCGACGTGCTCGTGAAGATCACGACGACCAACATCTGCGGCTCCGACCTGCACATGTACGAAGGACGCACCGACATGGAAACCGGCCGCATCCTCGGGCACGAGAATCTCGGCGTCGTCGTCGAGACCGGCTCGGCCGTCGAGCGCGTGAAAAAAGGCGACTGCGTGTGCATGCCTTTCAACATCGCATGCGGCTTCTGCAAGAACTGCGAAAAAGGACTGACCGGGTTCTGCCTGACGACCAACCCCGGCACCGCCGGCGCGGCCTATGGGTTCTCGGGCATGGGTCCGTACAGCGGCGGCCAGGCCGAGTACCTACGCGTGCCGTTCGGCGACTTCAACTGCCTGCAACTGCCGCCCGACGCGGAGGAAAAAGAAAACGATTACGTGCTGCTCTCGGACATCTTCCCGACCGGCTATCACGCGACGGTGCTCGCGGGAGTCGAGCCCGGCGACAGCGTCGCGATCTACGGCGCGGGGCCGGTCGGGCTGATGGCCGCGTTGTCCGCGCAGCTCAAGGGGGCGAGCAAGGTGATGGTGATCGATTCGCACCCGGACCGGCTGCGGCTCGCGGAAAAGCTCGGCGCGATTCCGGTGGACGACAGCGACGGCTCGTCGGTCGAGCAGATCCTGAAGCTCACCGGCGGCGAAGGCGCGGACCGCGGCTGCGAATGCGTCGGTTACCAGTGCAGTTGCCATGGCCGCGAAGTGCCGAACCTGACGATGAACAATCTGGTGAAGGCGGTGCGGCCGACCGGCGGGATCGGCATGGTCGGCGTGTTCGTCGCGCGCGACCCCGGTTCGCCCGACGATCTCGCGAAAAACGGCGTGCTCGCGCTCGACTTCGGCCAGCTATGGATGAAAGGCCAGCATATCGCGACCGGCCAGGCGAACGTAAAGGCCTACAATCGCAAGTTGCGCGACCTGATCGCGGCCGGCAAGGTGCGGCCGTCGCAGATCATCTCGCACGAACTGCCGCTCGACCGCGCGCCCGAAGGTTATCGCCACTTCGACGCGCGCACCGAAGGCTGGACGAAGGTGGTGCTGAAGGCGGCCGCCTGATCGTGCAGCCTGGCGTCGCCAGGCGTTCGTGCCGAAGCGCGCGTTGCCGTGTCCGAAAACCGGCGCGGCAACGTTCCGTTCAACGTTGGGGACTCACGATGCCTGTCTATGATTACCTGTGCGCCGATTGCGGCGTGTTCGACGCGGTGCGCCGCATCGCGCAGCGCGACGATGCGCTGTGCTGTCCGCGCTGCGGCGCCGACGCGCAGCGCGTGACGGTGGCCGCGCCCGCGCTCGCGAGCGGCGCGACGGACAGCGGCTCGTCGTCGGGCGAAGGCCGTTACGGCGGAATGCGGCACGTCGGCGGCTGCACCTGCTGCGGGTAGTCGCGCCGCACACACCCCAGGCACAGCGCCGGCCGCCCGCATGCACTATGCGTGCGCGGCCTCCGCGTTTTCGGCCGACTCGTCGCCAAGCAGTTGCCGGCGCGCGGCGGCCATGATCTCGTTCGACAACGCATTCCCCTTCGTCGCGCGCGCGAGCACCAGCGCGCCGACCAGCGTCGAAATCTCCGCGAGCGCCGCAGCGCGGCCGCCTTCCGCGTCGTCCTGCGCTTCCGGCTGCACCGCGGCGAGTATCCCGATCAGGTCTTCCAGCCCGTCGCGAAACACGCGCCGCACCGGCGCGCCGTCGTCCTCGCGCGCGACGTCCGCCGCGAGCGTGGCCATCGGGCAACTGCTGCCCGGCGTCGAACGGTTGTACGACGTCAGATAACCGCGCACCAGCGCCGCCTTCGCGTGCGCCGCGTCCGTCGCGCCAGCGGTCCGCCTGCGCCAGCGTTCGGCGGAATCGGCAAACGCATGCGCGCACGCGATCGCGGTCAGTTCGCCCTTCGATTCGAAATGTCCGTAGAAGCCGCCATGCGTGAGACCCGCCGCGCCCATCAGGTCGGCGACGCTGACGCCCAGTCCGCGCTCGCGGATCAGCCGCGACGCGGCCCGCTCGATCGCCGCGCGGTTGCGCCCGGCCTCGGCCCTCGATACTCGTGGCATGGTGCTGACTCTCCTGACGTCTCCGCCTGATAAATGAGGATTGACATATATTTTACACTGCGACGGCGCGACATAAACGCTGCTGGGGGAACGGACCGGTCGCTACCCTTCGCGTCTTTTCGTGCCATAATAAATTACGGTCATCATTTATTTAAGCGTGCGTCGCCGCTGTCGCCGCACCCCGTCGTCAACCCAGTACAGGAGGCTCATCATGCCCATTGTCCGCATCGACATCCGCCGCAATCCCGACCCGACCTACGTGAAGCGCGTCGGCAACGTGGTCTACGAATCGATGAAGAGCGCGATCAACGTGCCCGATCACGACAACTTCCAGGTGCTGAACGAGCACGACGAACACCATCTCGTGTACGACCCGACCTATCTCGGCATCGCGCGGACCGACGGCATCGTTATCATCCAGATCACGCTCAACGAAGGCCGCACCGTCGAGCAGAAACAGAAGCTCTATCGCACGATCGCCGACGGTCTGCAAAAGGAACTCGGCGTGCGGCAGGAGGACGTGTTCATCGGCCTCGTCGAGGTGAAGAAGGAGAACTGGTCGTTCGGCAACGGAATCGCGCAGTACGCGACTTGACTGCGATCGCCGCGGCGGCGATGCTGCCCGGCGTGTTCGTGTTGCAGGCGGGCCGCCGCGCGCAACGGCCGGCGCCGCCGCCATCGGTCATCGACCGCGCCACAGAAGCACGGCCGGGCCAACCCGCCGACGATCATCCATCAGGAGCCCCATCACGATGACGAAACCAGCCATCGAGCCGCTGTATCTCGACGACCTCGCGGTCGGCGCGCGTTTTCACAGCGGCACGTACCGGGTCGAAGAGGACGAGATCCGGCAATTCGCGCGGCAATACGATCCCCAGCCGTTCCATCTCGACGACGAAGCCGCGCGCGGCACGCTGTTCGGCGGGCTCGCGGCGAGCGGCTGGCACACGGCCGCGATCACGATGCGGCTGCTGGTCGACGGCGGGCTGCCGATCGCGGGCGGCATCGTCGGCGCGGGGACCGAGATCACATGGCCGAAGCCGGTGCGCGCGGGCGACGAACTGCACGTCGAAACCACCGTGATGGAGATCACGCCGTCGCGCTCGAAGCCGGATCGCGCAATCGCGCTGTGCCGCAGCGACACGCTGAACCAGCGCGGCGAAACGGTGCAGCGCTCGGATGCGCGGGTGGTGGTGTTCCGCCGGCCCGCGTGACGACGCGCCCGCGCATGCACGCGGGCAGCGGACATCGGCAAAAAAGAGGATGAAACCGGCGCAAGCCCGCGCCGCACGCGGCGCGGACCCGGCCGCGATCACGCGCCGAACGTCAGCGCATGGGTGAGGTCGCCCATCGGCTTCTGGCCGCGCGCGCGCATCGAATCGTCGCGCAGCTTCAGGCCGTCGAGCGTTTCGAGCCCGAACACGCGCGTGACGAAACGCAGGATCGAGCCCGTGTCGTACACCGTGTGATCGACGTAACCCTTCTTGGCGAACGGCGACACGACGAGCGCCGGCACGCGCGTACCCGGTCCCCAGCGGTCGCCCTGCGGCGGCGCGACGTGATCCCACCAGCCGCCGTTTTCGTCGACGGTCACGATCACGACCATGTTCTTCCACTGCGGGCTCGCGCGCAGCGCCTTCACCGCGTGCACGATATGGCGGTCGCCCGACGCGACGTCCGCATAACCGGCGTGCATGTTCAGGTTGCCCTGCGGCTTGTAGAACGTGACGGCCGGCAGACGCCCCGCGCGCGCGTCCGCGAGGAAGCGGTTGGTGCTCTCGTCGTCGCCGAGGCCGCCGTCGCGCAGCCGCTTCTCGCGCGCGCCCGTGCCCGGCCCGAGGTTGCTGAAGTAGTTGAACGGCTGATGGTGGTACTGGAAGTTCGGCACCACCGGCGTGCCGTTCGCGAGGTTCTTGCCGTGCATGTCGAGCGTCTGCTGGAACGCGCCCGCATACCACGCCCATTCGACGCCGCGCTTGTCGAGCTTGTCGCCGACGTGCTCGTGCGTCTGCGGCGGCACAGCCATCGCGTTCGCGTCGGAACGCAGATCGACCACGCCGTCCGGACCGACCGTCAGCGGCGTCGGCGCATACGGCGGCATCATCGTGTTGACCGCGTAGCTCAACGTCGTGCCGTCCGCGAGCGTTTCGGGCGGCGTCAGCGCGCTCGGGCCGAACTTCGGAATGCCATCCATCGCGCTGGCCGGCGACGCGTCGAGCGGCTTCAGGTTCGGATCGTCGGGGCGGCCGCTGACAGTCTCCGCAATCTGGAACTTCGCGATGCTGTCGCGCGGATTCCCGTAGCGCGGCGGCGTCGCGGCGGCGAGGTACTGGTGGTTCAGAAACGAGCCGCCGAACGCGCCCTGGAAGAAGTTGTCGCACAACACGTATTCGCCCGCGAGGTCCCACATCCGCAGGTCGTAGCTCGTGTTCGCATAGTGGCCCATCGTGAAGCCGGCCGAATCGGCCCACGCGACGAACAGGTCGTTCTTGCCGCCGTTGATCTGCATCTGGTTCTGATAGAACACGTGCCACAGGTCGTGCGTGACGAGCGACAGCGGCAGGTTCTCGCCGTTCGGCCCCTTCAGCGCGAACGGCGCGTTCGGCAGGTTCGTCTGGTACTGCTGGCCCGCGCGGTAGCTGACGCCGTCCGCGACCTGGTCCTTCAGCAGCCAGCCGCCCGGCACCGGCGGCAGACGCGGCAGCACGCTCCTGCCGTCGCGGTCGCGTTGCAGGTAGTCGGCGGGCTTCAGCGAAGACAGCGGCTTTTCGACGCCAGGGTAATCGCCGAACAGGTTATTGAAGCTGCGGTTCTCCGAATAGATCACGACGACGGTCTTCACGTGCTCGCGCAGCGCGGCGTCGAGTTCCGCGCCGGCGAGGCCGCGCGCCGTGCCGCTTTCGCTTGCGCCGTCGGGCGTCGCGCAGCCGGCGAGGCCGCCGCCGACCGCGACCGCCGCCAGCCCGCCGAGGAACGTGCGCCGGCCGGGATTCGGCGCGGACGGCGTTTTTTCCGCGTCGGACGACGGCGTGGACTCAACGGGCGGCTCTTCCTTTTTTGTCATGTCGGTTCCTTGTTGTCGTGATCGGGACGGCTGCGCGGCGTGCGGCGGTCCCGTGCGGCCGGCGATGCAGGTTCGTGCCGGCCGGCATCGCGGCCGCCGGCTCCCCGGGCGTGCAGCGTCAGATGGTACCGTGCGGACACCCCGTTTCGATGACGGATCGATGTCGGCGGGTTTTCAGATCGAAAGGAAACGGGCGGGCACAGGCTGGGACACCCGCGACTTTCGCGCGCCGCGCAGGCTGCGGCCGGAGCGGAACAGGCGAGCCAAACGACGCACCGTGGCGCATGCGCCGGATTTCGCGTTGCCGCGTCAGTCGATCAGTTCGGAAATCTCGATCAGGTTCAGATCGGGATCGCGCACGTACACCGAGCGGATCTTCTGCGTCGCGCCGGTGCGCTCGACCGGCCCTTCGACGATCGGCCACCCGCACGCGTGCAGATGCGCAATCACCTGATCGAGCGGCACGCTCGCGATGAAGCACAGGTCGAGCGCGCCCGGCGCCGGCAGATGCGCCTTCGGCTCGAACTCGCGGCCTCGCACGTGCAGGTTGATCTTCTGGTTGCCGAAGCGAAACGCGATGCGGTCGCCGCGAAACGTTTCGAGCTGCATTTGCAGCACTTCGGTGTAGAAGTGCTTCGTCGCATCGGGATCGACGCAGGTCAGCACGAGATGGTCCAGATGATCGATCAGCGCCATGGTCCGGCTCCTGGTTGACG